>JAVEQZ010000014.1:0-8257 GCA_034007405.1 Candidatus Moraniibacteriota bacterium
GTTTTATTTTAAATATTTTTATTTGGGCTGGGGCGCTTGAGGTCATTTTTATATTTATGGGGTTAGTTCCTGCTTTGCATACGGGTCTCAATGGAATTTGTATTACAATTATTTACTTAGTAATCCTAGCTATTTCAATAGGTGTGGCGACTTTTAATGCCACCAATAAATATGAGCTACCGGATAATCTTAGGAATATTAGCATTTTTTTTGTCCTGTTTGTTTTATTTGTGGAATTAGTGCTGTTAGCAATGGCTTTTCCAAAGCTCTTTGTTTTGATTTTGATGAACTCTGATTTTAGTTATCGTACATTTCTTATCTCATTATTAGGTTATGCTTTGGTGAAAGGGCCGTTTGTTTATTTTTTCTTGTATTTATTTAAGCGCAAAGAAGGAATAGTTTCTTGAATAATAATATACAATGTTTTTTGGAACAAGAATTGATGGAATGTTACAATTATTTCTTGAACTTACATTCTTAATTCTTGCGCTTGCGGGCGGTTATGGTATAATTAGTCAAGGAGGAAAAAGATTTAAAATTTTTTTCTTATACCATGATTGAACAATTGCAAAATAAAAGAATATTAATGATAGAGGATGAAGATGTTTTCATTGATATTTTTGGCGGGAAATTGCAACAAGACGGTTTTGAGATGACTTTTGCCAAAAATGGAGCTTGGGGTCTGAAGGAAATGGAGAGTAATGATTTTGATTTGGTGATTGTCGACATGGTTATGCCGGCAATGGGCGGAGAAGAAATCGTAACCAAGATGAAATTGGAGGAAAGAACCAGAAATTTACCTGTAGTGGTCTTGTCGGCATCGGTGGATGATGAAACTCGACGGAAGATTGAAAGTTTGGGAATAAACGGTTTTTTTGTAAAAACTCGAATTACTCCCGGTGAATTATCCCAAGAAATATCAAAAATACTCAGCTGAGTTTATCTTTTAAAAACACTCCCTATTGGGGGTGTTTTTGTTTTTTATTAATAATTTTTTATCTTGGATTATTTTTTAAAAACAGTTATTAAATAAGGAAGCGGAATTATTTTTTCTTTGTGGAGAAGTTTTTTTTCAAAATGACTGCGGATCAATCTTTAATAAAATATACAGAGGTTTTTCAGTCGGGTCTCATTTGTTTCGACTCTCTTTTTGTGCTAAAATTTAAGTGAAAAATAATTTTTAAAAAAACAAAAAAATATGATCAAAGTAGCAATCAATGGCTTTGGGAGAATCGGGCGTCCTTCTTTCAAAATAATTTTTGAAAGAGAGGATATGGAGGTAGTGGCAATTAACGATTTGGCTGATGCCGAGAGTTTGGCTTATCTATTAAAGTATGATAGCGCCTACGGAGTGTACGGTCGAGATGTGCGAGCGGAAGGAAATAAAATAATTGTAGACGACAAAGAATTCCCGGTTTTTTCCGAAAAAGAACCGGCTAAATTACCTTGGGAAGATTTGGGCGTGGATGTGGTTTTGGAATGTACCGGAATATTTATAACTCAAGAGGGGGCCAAAGGGCATCTGGATGCCGGTGCTAAGAAAGTGGTGATTTCCGCTCCCGCCAAAGACGATAGTATTAAAACTTTTGTTACCGGAGTTAATGAAAAAGAAATAGGGTCGGACGATCATATTATTTCCAATGCTTCCTGTACCACCAATTGTTTGGCGCCGGTGATGAAAATCTTGGATGATGTTTTCGGGGTGGAGAAAGCGATGATGACTACGGTTCACAGTTATACCGCCACCCAAACAATTGTCGATGTGGCAACCGGCAAGGATAAAAGAAGAGGAAGAGCTTCCGGACAAAGTGTCATCCCCACCACTACCGGAGCGGCTAAAGCCACCACGTTGGTTATTCCAAGTTTAAAAGATAATTTTGACGGAATGGCTTTTCGTATCCCGACCATTGTCGGTTCAGCTTGCGATTTGACCGCTATTTTAAAAAAGGATGTTACCGAGGAAGAAGTCAATCAAGCTTTAATAGCGGCGGCCGATAGTCAGATGCGGGGGATTTTGCAAATCACAGATGAGGCTTTGGTTTCAAGAGATATTGTCGGCAATCCACATTCAGCCATCGTTCAAAAGGAATTAACCAAGGTGGTGGGTGGAAATTTTGTCAAAATAATCGCTTGGTATGACAACGAATGGGGTTATTCTTGTCGCTTGGTGGATATGGCTGATTTTATCGCACATAAAATTTAAAATAAAAATATAATCAGATCTTTATGTTTGACATTATTATAAAAAACGGAGTAATAATCGATGGGACGGGTCGAGTGATGCACAAGGACGATATCGGAATAAAGGAAGGAAAAATCGTGGAAATCGGAGATCTCAGTAATGAGCGGGCGAATAAAGTTATTGAAGCGAAAAATAAATATGTGGCACCGGGTTTTATCGATATCAATAATCATTCCGACACTCGCTGGAGAATTTTTTCCAATCCGGCCCTGGAGAGCCTTATTTATCAAGGGATTACCACTATCATCGGAGGTAATTGCGGTTCATCTTTGGCGCCCCTGCATAATTCGGAAATGATAAAATCGATTCGAAAATGGATGGACATAGAGAAAATCAATGTTAATTGGGTATCGGTGGATGATTTTTTGGAGGAAGTGCAAAAAATAAAGCCGGCGGTCAACTTCGGTACTCTTATCGGACACAGTACTTTAAGGAGGGGGATAATCGGAGATGCTACCCGAAATTTAATGGAAGATGAAATTAGGGTAATGGAAGAAATGGCTAAAAAAGCTATGCAAGACGGCGCATTCGGTTTGTCGACCGGATTGGTTTATTCTCACGCCAAATTGGCCAATAAAAAAGAAATTGAACGTTTGGCCAGAATCGTGGCTAATTTTAATGGAATTTATACCACTCACGTCAGGGATGAATCGGACAAGATTTATGATTCGGTAAGTGAGGCGATAGAAACAGCCAAGTCGGCCGGGGTGCGCTTAAGTATTTCTCATTTGAAAATAATGGGTGCAAAAAATTGGCCGATGATGGATCGGGTTCTAAAAAAGATTCAAGAGGCGAAAGAAGAGGGTCTGGATGTCGGTTTCGATGTCTTTCCTTATACCGCCACCGGTTCTGTTTTGTACACTTTCTTGCCGGAGTGGGTTTCTCGGGGCGGAAGGAAGATGATGCTTAGTCGTCTGAAAGATCCGAAAACGAAAGAGCGGGTTATACAAGAAATGATAAAAGACAGTATTGATTATGCCAAAATAATTGTGGCGGTTTATTCTCTGGGGAAAACTTTAACGCGCAGAATTATCGCCGACATTGCCCATTCTCAGTGTAAAACCCCCGAAGAAACGGTAATTGATTTGTTGATTGCCAGCAACGGTCGAATTATTACAATCACCGAAGCTTTAAGTGAGGAAAATTTGGACAAAACTATACAACATCCGCTTAGTATGATATCCTCAAATGGTTCCGGATATAATATCGCGCATAAGACTACCGGAGAACTGGTGCATCCTCGCGATTTCGGATCTTTTCCCAAGGTTTTGAATCATTATGTCAAGAAAAAAAGAATGATTACTTGGGAGGAGGCTATTAATAAGATGACCGGTCGACCGGCTGAGAAATTCGGTATTAAAAAGAGGGGATTTGTAAAGATAGGTAATTATGCCGACATAGTAATTTTTAATCCCGAGATAATCAGTGATATGGCTACCATCAATAAACCTTACCAATATCCGATCGGGATAGATTGTGTTTTGGTTAATGGCAATATCGCCCTGGAGGACGGAGTTTTGAGCGAAGAAAGATTTGGGAGGGCTTTAAAGAAATAAAAAATAACAAAGTGACAACTGAATATTTTAAAGACAAAAAAATAACCGTTTTCGGACTGGGTCTCTTGGGAGGGGGGCTTGGGACGGTTAAATTTGTGGCCAAACATGGAGCTAAAAAAATAATCGTTACCGACATAAAAGACAAAAAAGAGCTCCAAAAAAGTGTCGAGAAATTAAAGGGCATAAAGAATATTGAATTTGTTTTGGGTTATCATCGAATAGAGGATTTTACTAAGGTGGATATGGTGATCAAAAATCCTCGCATACCTTGGAATAATAAATATATCAAGGCGGCGATTGAGAAAAAAATTCCGGTTGAAATGGACTCCAGTCTTTTCTTTAGATTTTGTAAAAATAAAATTATCGGAATTACCGGAACCAAGGGAAAGACCACCACCTCGTCGATGATTTTTGATTTGTTGAAAAATTGCGGTCAGAAACCGGTTATGGTCGGGGTGGGAGAGGAGCCGGTTTTGGATAAACTGGAAGAGTTAAAAAAAGATTCTTTGGTGGTATTTGAATTATCCAGCTGGCGTTTATCGGCCTTGGGGAGGTTGGGTTTGAGTCCGCAGGTGGCGGTATTTAAAAATATTTTTCCCGATCATTTGAATTACTATAAGGATATGCAAGAATATATCGATGATAAGAAAAATATCTGTAAATATCAAAAACCTTCGGATTGGTGTATCTTTAACGGGGACGATGAGGTGATCGAAGATATTGCCAAAGGGGTGAGATCTCAACTGTTGGAATTTTCTTCGGAGCGGAAAAATATCGGACGGTCGGTTTTTTTTGAAGAGGGAAAAATTTATTTAAATGACGGTATTGATATCAAAGTGATTGCCGACGAAAATATTCTCCGGAATTTTACCAAACACAATCTTTATAACTTGATGCCGGCTATCGGAGTGGCTTTTACTATGGGAATAGAATTTGAAAAAATAAAGAAGGCGATTTCAAAAATTAGAAGTATCAATCATCGGATGGAATTTGTTGATGAAATAAGGGGGATAAAATATTATAACGACAGTGCGGCTACTATTCCTCAGGCAGCCATAGCCGCTTTGGAGTGTTTCGAAAAACCGATTATTTTAATTGCCGGCGGATCGGATAAAAATTTGGATTTTGATAAATTCGGCCAGGCGATAGTGCAGAAAGTCAAAGGTTTGATTTTGCTCAAAGGGGATGCAACGGAGAAATTAATCGAGAGTCTCAAGCAAAATATTCCCGAAAGGGAGCACAAGCATTTCAAAGTTTTGGATTCAATGAATAAGGCGGTGGAAGAGGCTACGCGGGTGGCCGATCAAGAGGATATTGTTTTGCTTTCTCCCGGGGCGGCCAGTTTCGGTTTGTTTAAAAACGAGTTTGATCGGGGTGATAAATTTAAGGAAGCGGTAAATGTTTTAAAAAAAGAGTATTATAAATAAGTTAGAGTATGAAAGATAATTTCTGTTATTTCAACGGTGAGATTTTGAAATTTAAGGAGATAAAAATAAGCCCCTTTGATTTGGGTTTTGTCAGGGGTTACGGGATTTTTGACGCTATGCGGACGGCTAACGGGATACCTTTTTGTTTCGATGAACATTGGAAGAAATTTGAAAAATCGAGCCGATTTTTGGATCTGAAAGTTCCTCTTAATAAGGAGGATTTTAGGAAAACCATAAAACTTCTTTTGGAAAAAAATAATTTTAAAGAGATGGCTATCAAAACTATTTTGACCGGCGGAGAATCGAAAAACGGTTTCACTCGGGAAGATGGGGAAACCTTTTTAATTTTGGCGGATGATTTGAATAATTATCTTTTGGATGAGGAGATTTATCGGCAAGGAGTAAAAGTTATAACCAAAGAATATGAGCGATCTTGTCCGGAGATAAAAAATTTGAATTATCTTTTCCCTCTGAATCTTCAGAAAGAAAAAAAACAATCCGGGGCGATGGAAATTGTCTATGTTAATCGGGGAAAAATTTCGGAATGTTCAACCAGTAATATTTTTATGGTAAAAAACGGAACAATTATCACGCCGAAAAAAGATGTTTTTTCGGGTACTTTGAGAAATTTGGTAATTCGTTTGGCAAAGGAAAATGATTTACTCGTGGAAGAACGGGATATTGCAAAGGAGGAATTTGAAAAAGCGGATGAAATTTTTCTGACTGCCACTTACAAGAAAATTGTGCCGGTGGTAAAAGTTGATGAGGGAGATGTGGCTGAGGGAAAAATCGGCCGATTAACAGAAGAATTAATTCGTCTTCTGGATAATTTTATAAATAATTACGGAAAAAATTAAAGAAAAAATATGGAAAAGATTTATGATATCGCGATTATTGGCGCCGGTCCGGCCGGTTTAAACGCCTCGCTTTACGCCTCTCGTTACGGTCTTAAAAATGTTATTGTCGGAGGCGTGCCGGGCGGTTTAACCTCTCAAATTCATCAAATCGGTAATTGGTTGGGTTCTCCCGATATTTCCGGCTTTGATTTTGTCAAGCAAACCACCAATCATGTTAAAAAATATGATACCGAAATGATAAACTGCTTGGTGGATGAAATAAAAAAAGAAGCGGATAATCAGTTTATCGTTTTTTTATCGAACGGTTCAAAATTGAAGGCCAAGACAGTTTTAATCGCCACCGGCTCGAAACATCGTAAGTTGGGTGTGTCGGGAGAGAAGGAATTTTTAGGCAAAGGGGTTTCTTATTGCGCCACTTGCGACGGTTTTTTTTATCGAGATAAAGTTGTCGGAATAATCGGGGGAAGCGACAGTGCGGTTTCGGCGGCGGTCTTTTTGGGAGATATCGCTTCAAAAATTTATCTTATTTATCGGGGCGAACAACTCCGAGCGGAAAATTTCTGGATAAAGGCGGCTGAAAAAAATCCTAAAATAGAAATTATTTTTAATACCAACATTAACGAGTTTAGAGGGGAAGAAAAATTGACCGAAGTTATTTTGGATAATTCTCATCAAGGAGTAAATAATTTAAAAATTGACGGGGTCTTTGTTGAGATAGGTTTTATCCCCAATACCGAACTGATAAAAGATTTGGAAATTGAGTTGGATGAGGAGGGTTTGATAAAAATAGAAAATGACGGAAGAACTTCTCTTACTGGAGTATGGGCGGCGGGGGATATTACTACCGGATCAAATAAGTTTAAACAAATTATCACAGCCGCTTCCGAGGGGGCGGTGGCTACCAATAGTATTTTGGCTTATTTAAGAAAATAAAAATATGCGAATCGGAATTGACGCCAGATTTTACGGCAGTGTCGGCAAGGGTCTGGGTCGTTATGTGCAAAAATTAATCGAAAATTTGGAAAAAATTGATAAAGAAAATCAATATTTTATTTTTTTGCGCCAAGAGAATTTTGAAGAATTTAAACCTCAAAACAAAAATTTTACCAAAGTTTTGGCCGATTATCGATGGTATACTTTTTCCGAGCAAATCAATATGCCAAGAATTCTTTATCGGTACAAATTGGATTTGGTGCACTTTCCGCATTTTAATGTGCCGATTTTTTATCGTAAAAAATTTATTATTACCATTCACGATCTGATTTTATTGCACTTTCCCACGCTTCGGGCCACCGGTTTAAATCCATTTTTTTACGGATGCAAATATTTGGCCTATAAATTAGTAATCGGAGGTGCTATTCGGCGTTCGGAAAAGGTTATTACTGTTTCCAATTTTAGCAAAGAGGATATTTTAAAAAATTATTCTTTTCTAAAAAAAGAAAAAGTGGCGGTAACTTACGAAGCTTGCGACTCATTATCGGAAAAGGGGGAAGAAATTCAACGAGAGGCGGAGATTTCAAAAAAATATGCTATAATAAAACCGTATCTTTTGTATGTCGGTAACGCCTATCCGCATAAAAACTTGGAAGGACTGCTTGAGGCGTGGAAAATATTTGCCGAAAAAGAAACCGAGGAAAAAGAAAGCAAAACCCATCTTGTCTTGGTGGGCAAAGAAGATTATTTTTATCGGAGATTGAAAGAGAAAATTGAGGCGGAAAAAATTACGCGCGTGGTCTTGGCCGGTTTTGTGAAAGATGCCGATCTGACTTATATTTATCGGCAAGCTTCGGTTTATGTTTTCCCTTCTCTTTATGAGGGTTTCGGCCTTCCGCCGTTGGAGGCAATGTCCTTGGGGGTGCCGGTTATTTCCAATTCTCACGGTTGTATGCGAGAAGTGTTGGGGGAGGCGGCTTATTATTTCGACGGAAAAAATAAAGATTCGATCAGGGAGGCCATCGAGAAATTATTGCGGGATTCCGATTTGAGGGAGATGCTAGTTTCTAGGGGGTATGAAAAAGTTAAGGAGTATAGCTGGTTAAAGATGGTCGGACAAACTTTGGAAATTTACAAACAGGTTTAATTTAAGAAATTGTTTTTTCGATTATGGATATCAAAAGAAAAAAAAGATTTCCGGAAAAAGCAACCGCATCCGATTCATCTTCAAATTTTGAGAGA
>JAVEQZ010000014.1:8357-15026 GCA_034007405.1 Candidatus Moraniibacteriota bacterium
GTCATATCGTAGCTGATTTTTTGGGGGCCAACGGAGCGCGTAAATATTTATTTTTGTTTCAAAATAATCAAGAGATGCGCCCGACCGGAGGTTTCATCGGGAGTTACGGAGTTTTGGATATTGACGGAAGCGGAAGGGTGAGAAATTTCTTCATTGATGGAATTTTTAATCCGGACGGTCAGCTTTTGGATAAAGTCGCTCCACCCAAGCCGATTCAAAAAATCAGCGTAGCTTGGAGCTTGCATGATAGCAATTGGTTCCCGGATTTCCCCTTATCCGCTCAAAAGGCCATGCTTTTTTATGAAAAGACCGGAGGTCCGACTGTGGACGGAGTGATTACGCTTACTCCGACAGTGATTCAAAAACTTTTTGATATTACCGGGCCGATTGAGATGCCCGAATACGGAGTAACTCTTACAAAAGAAAATTTCATTCAGAATATTCAGTACGAAGTGGAGATTGATTATGACAAGGAGGAAAATCGTCCCAAAAAAATCTTATCCGATTTGGCTCCGATAATTTTGGATAGAATATCTCAAACCAGGGATGCGGGAACTATTTTGGCAGCTATGGATATTTTGAACGAAGCTTTAAAGGAAAAACATATTTTGCTTTATTTCAGTAATTCGGAATTACAATCGATAATTTCTGATTTGGGTTGGTCGGGAGAGGTTTTGGCGGCCGAAGATGATTACTTGAGCGTGATCAATACCAATGTTAATGGATTTAAGACTGATGGAATAGTGAAAGAAAAAATATCTCACGAAGTAAAGATTCATTCTAACGGTGAAATTATTGATACGGTTGCAATTAATAGAAAACATTTGGGCGGAAATACCGATTATGAATGGTGGAATAAGGTTAACGCCGATTATATGCGAGTTTATGTTCCCGAGGGCGCGGAACTTTTGGCGGTGGAGGGTCAAACCCGGGAAATCAACGAAGATGTGGTTGATTATCAATCCTTGAATTATGAATTTGATCCTGATGTAAAAGATGAGGAAGCTCGAATGAGGATAGATTCAAAGACGGGGACTCGAGTATATAATGAAAAAGGTAAGACCGTTTTTGCCAATTGGGTTTATGTCAGTCCGCAAGAAGAGGTCACTATAAAATATCGTTACAAACTACCCTTTAAGTATGACGGGGAGATAAAATCTTACTCTCTTCTAACTCAAAAACAATCAGGCAGTTTGGGAAGCGAATTTGAACTTTCTTTTAATTATCCCAAGGATTGGAGTTTGAATTGGCAAAATGAAGAGCTGCAAGATTGCAATTCGGAAGAGGATAATATGAAAAAAATTTGTTTTTCGGGCGATTTAAAAACGGATAAATTCTTGGGGGCTGTTTTTTCGGAAAAATAAAGACCCGGTGATGCCATAGCATCACCGGGTTACCAGTTCGATTTCCGGCGGAATATCAAACTGGTGGGTTATTCTTTTTCCCGAGAAAAACAAGGTGCGACCGCTCCTCTTTATTTTGTAGTGGACGGATTTTTTGTTTAGGGCTCGAACCAATTTTCTGGGATTTAATTTCCCCTTTCCCTCCAGGGATTCAAGTAAAGAAGTTTCCAAAATTCTCAGGATTGAATTCGGTAAAGGTTTTAATCCGGCTTCTCCTTGGATAATTTTTTGAGAACTATTGGATAGCGGAGAGGTCTTTGTCGGTTCAGCCTTCTGCTTATTGAAAACCAGTTTTGGCTTGCTTGGGTTTTCCTCGGTATTTTTTTTCGGGGATGATTGCTGTTTCAGCGGAGGTTGGTGTAAATTATTTTCCCATCTTTGGATGAACTGCTGATCGCATTTTTCATGCAGGATTTTTTTCCAAGCCTCGGGAAAATCCCCTAATCCCTTGGAGAAATCTTTGAAAATTTTTTCAGCCAGGCCGTCTTGGGGGAAAGAGCTTTCTTTTTGCAGGTAGAGAGCAACATCTCTGTCCGAGTCAAGATTCAGTTGTCCGAATAATCCGGCGATGAATCTGTGTTGCCAAGGAACATAAAATTTCAACTTTCTTGGGTTTTTTTTCATGATTATCCTCAGGATTGATTTTTGCAAATCTCTGTGTTAAATTGAGGTAGGTACTGATATGAAGGTAGCACCGATGAGTTTATTTTTCAAGGGTGAAAGACTGAATTGATAAAATTAAATTTAAAAAAGTTTTGATTCAAAAAATTCTCAAAAGTAAAGTTTTAAACGAAAAGCCCGCGCAGACTGTTGCCGGGGCGGCTTTGATAGTTTCGATTGCCGGAATTTTGAGCCGGATCTTGGGTTTAGTGAGGGATAGAATTTTGGCTTCCAGTTTCGGGGCGGGAGATGTTTTGGATTCTTATTATGCGGCTTTTCGCATTCCCGATCTGATTTATAATTTTTTGATTGTGGGGGCTTTGAGCGCCGCCTTTATCCCTATTTTTACCGGGTTGGTGACTAAAGAACAGACTAAAAAATCATGGCAATTGGCCTCGGGTCTGATAACTTTGCAAGTAGCCTTGATTATTGTTTTTTCTTTGGTTTTTTGTTTTTTCGCTCCCTTTTTTACCGGTTTGATCGCTCCCGGTTTTTCTCCGGAAAAAATAACCCTAACCGCCAATATGACTCGGATAATGTTTTTGAGCCCCTTGTTTTTGGGGATTAGCGCTATTTTCGGAGGCATCTTGGTTTCTTATAAGCGATTCCTTATTTATTCTCTGGCGCCTATTTTTTATAATATCGGGATAATAATCGGGGCGCTTTTTTTTGTACACTTTGCCGGTCCTTACGGTTTGGCTTGGGGGGTGGCTTTGGGAGCTTTGTTGCACTTGGTGGTTCAGTACAGCGCAGTTAAATTTGTCGGTTTTAATTATCAATATAAAAAAGTTAAAAATATCTTGGAAGATATAAATATAAAAAAAGTGATCAGATTAATGATTCCCAGAAGTTTGGCGATGGGAGTGAGTCAAATAAATTTTTTTGTGGTTACGATTTTCGCTTCCACTTTAGCCTCCGGTTCTCTGGCGGTTTTTAATTTTGCCAACAATTTACAAAGTGTGCCATTGGGAATTTTTGGAATTTCTTTTTCAGTGGCCGCTTTTCCGAAACTCAGCGCCTTGATAGCCGAGGAAAACAGGGAAAAATTCAATTATGTTTTTAGTCGGACTTTCAAGAGAATCTTATTTTTTGTGATTCCGGCCAGTGTAATAATTTTTTCTTTGCGAGCGGAGTTGGTGCGGGCGGTTCTGGGAGGCGGGCAATTCGATTGGGAAGATACTACCGCCACTTTGTGGGTTTTGGGATTTTTGTCTCTTAGTTTGTTTGCACAAAGCACTATCCCGCTTTTGACTCGGTGCTTCTATGCCATGGAGAACACCAAGACACCTTTTTTTGTCGCTCTGGCAAGCGAATCGGTTAATATTTTGGCGGTTATTCTTTTGATTGATAGATTTAAGATAATCGGTTTGGCAATCGCTTTTTCTTTGGCCAGTATTTTTAATATGTTTTTGCTTTTTGTTTTGTTGAATAAAAACTTTCGAGATATTAGGCGGGAAAAGATTTTTTTGCCTGTCTTGAAAATTTTGATTGCTACCGCTTTTTCCGCTCTATTTGTTTATTTGACGCGACATACTTTATCCGGATTTATTCAATTGAAAACTTTGGGAGAGGTGATTTTGCAATTGGTGATTGCCGGAGGAATGGGAGCGGCTTCCTTTTTGATTGCTTGTCACTTTTTAAAAGTGGATGAATTTAATGACTTCAAGAAATCCACGCTCAAACATATCTTTAAAAAAGGTGAAGATTTGGAGGTTCGAATTTAGTTCAAAAAGTTGATATTTTTTTCGATAACCTTATCTATAAAAATTTTCTTTTCGGAATCAAATTTTATAGCCGAACCAATCAAGACACCTTTGGCGCGGATACCGCAGAAACCCAAAATATCTCTAGTGATTAGTTTGAGAGAGCGATTGCCGAGAAGTAATTTTTCTATCAAGGCCGGTCCTCCGGTAGTGGTAAAAACCAGCGCTTTGCCCCGAAGCAGTCCCCGCGGGATAAAATTGACATATCGGTAAGCGAAATGATTGGTCATGGTTCGATCAAAAAAACCTTTTAAAATAGCGGGCATATTGTTCCACCAGGTGGGATAGATAAAGATAAAACGTTCTTCTTTTTTTAGAAGTTGTTGAAATTCTTGAGTTTCCGGGGATATTTTGCAATGATTGGAGGTGTAGTGTTCATCGGGTTGGAGAATCGGTAAGTAATTTAGGGCATAAAGATCAAGGATTAGGTAGGGGATGTTTCTTTTTTTTAGAGTTTCTTCTACTTTTTTTAAAATGTATCCGCAGTGACCCGTTTTGTTGGGGTGAGCGTAAATTATTAACATATTTTTTTGATTAGTTAAATAATGCAGTACTGAGATATTTTTCTCCTCGGTCGGGGAGGATAATTACAATGTTGCCGGATTTTATTTGTCGACTTATTTTTTGCGCGACAAACAAAAAGGCACCCGAACTCATGCCCACAAACAATCCTTCGGTGCGAGCTATTTGATTGGCGGTTCGATAAGCCTCTTGGGTGGAGACTTCGATTTTTTCTTCGATGAGGTCGGGGGCGTAAATTTTCCCCTTGAAGTCTTCGATAGGATTTTGCAGGCCTTGAATTTTGTAGCCACCCGGCGGATTGACTTCGATGATTTTTGTCTGGGGTGATTCTTCTTTGAATCTTTGCGCGATTCCCATCAAGGTGCCGGAGGTGCCGGTGCCGGCAATCAGATAATCGATAGGGGACAATTGGTCGAGAAGTTCCGGGGCGATGCCGTTATAATGCGCTTCGGAATTGTCGGGATTATTAAATTGATCGCTAAACCAATATTTTTGGGGAAATTCTTTTTTTAAATCGCAAGCCTTTTTTAGCGCTCCACCGGTTCCTTCTTGAGCGGGAGTGAGGATTAATTTTGCCCCGAGAGCACGGAGCATTTTTTTTCTTTCGTCGCTCATTCCTTGAGACATGACAATTTCGACAGGATAACCGAAATAAGCGCCCAACATAGCCAAGGAAATTCCCATATTGCCACTGGTAGCTTCAAGGATGGTTTGACCTTTTTTTAATTCTCCTCTTTGGCGAGCTTTCCGGATCATATACAGAGCCACTCGATCTTTTATCGATCCTCCCGGATTTTGTCCTTCCATTTTAACAAAGATATTAACTTTTTTTTCGGTCGAAAATCTTTTGAGTTTTAAGAGGGGGGTGCGGCCGATGGATTGAATTATATTTTTTGTAGCCATAATTTTTTTCGTTATTTTTTTAAAAAATAAAAAACTCGGATTTTTTCCGAGATTGTTTTTTGGGAATTTTATTTTTAGCAAACAAAACACAGCCTCGGAATTATTTGAGGGGAGCAACAACAGCTAAAAATAAAATTAATTTTCTTCATAATAATTCAATAATAGCATATTTTTTCAAAAAGACAAGTGGCTTAAATTTTTTGTTTTGAGATTATCTGTCGATGGGGTAAACTAAAAGAAAAAGAGAGTAAGAGTTTATTTTTAGATTAAAAAAATGGCTAATTTTAGGACACATATCGGTTTCGGAGTTTTTGTCGGAATTATTTTTATTTTATTCGGATTAATTTATTCTTTATTTACCTCGCCGGAATGGTTGGGAGCTGTTTTTTTGGCGGTTTTGATCGGATCTTTTTTGCCGGATTTGGATATGGATAGGGGTTTGCCTTTTCAGATAATTTTCGGTTTGGCGGGGGCGGTGATGGGAGGAATTGTTTTTTTGGGTATGTACTCGGCGGGCGAGCAGGATTGGATAAAGCTAATATTTTTTCCTTTTTTATTTTTCGGTTTGGTGCGTTTTGGCGGGGGTTATATATTTGAAAAATTTACCAATCACCGAGGAATGTTTCATTCTGTGCCGGCAGCTGTTTTATTCGGTTTATTGACTATTTGGTTATTAAATAAATTTGCTATTTTTCAACAGCAGAAATTATTTCTTGGTTTGGCGATCAGTGTCGGCTATTTGGGTCATTTGATTTTGGATGAAATTTATGCTTCGGTTAATTTGAAAGGCGGGTCGATTTTCCCCAAGCAATCTTTGGGCGGAGCGCTAAAATTTTATTCTTCTTCCAAATGGGCATCTTTGGCTTTTTATGTTTTGATTTTTATTTTGGTTTTAAATCTTCCAGAGGTTAAGGATTTACAGGAGATGTTTGTCGAGCTTTGGGGAAAATAAAAACTCTTTGCTCAATAAAAGCAGTTATTAAATTATTTAGTGGATGGAATTTTTATTTTTCCAAACAAAAAACACCTTGTTTTGGCAGGGTGCTTCGTAATTCATTTGATGTGCGCCGTGAGGGATTCCTGCCTGCCGGCAGGCAGGCGAACCCCCGACCATCAGCTTAAAAGTCCTGAAAGCTATTCACTTTCAGCTCTCCCGACTGAGCTTCATTGATTTTATTTTTCCAAACAAAAAACACCTTGTTTTGGCAGGGTGCTTTGTAATTCATTCGATGTGCGCCGTGAGGGATTCCTGCCTGCCGGCAGGCAGGCGAACCCCCGACCATCAGCTTAAAAGTCCTGAAAGCTATTCACTTTCAGCTCTCCCGACTGAACTTCATTAATTTTATTTTTCCAAACAAAAAACACCTTGTTTTGGCAGGGTGCTTCGTAATTCATTTGATGTGCGCCGTGAGGGATTC
>JAVEQZ010000014.1:15102-17140 GCA_034007405.1 Candidatus Moraniibacteriota bacterium
AAGTACTCAAAATAGCCTTGAGTGAGTACTATAAAATTATATATTTTTTAAAATAAAAGTCAACCCCGTGTACGGATGCTTATTTTTTTCGGATAATTTTTTCGGGACTGATGCAATTAATTTTGCACTTGGCGTTATCGATGCCTTGGTGAATCAAATCGGATTTACATTGTTTAAGTAGCTCTTGACAATCCGAGCGCCTTTCTTTGAAATAGTCTTTATTTATTTCATAACCGAAATAATCCAATACGAAACCGGAGACCACCACAAATCCCACTATCCAGATTATATTTTTTAATAAATGAAACATTTTTTATTTCTATAATTTCCTCTCTATCTTAGCAAGAAACCTCGCAAAAATCAATTTATTTGTTGACAATGTTTTTCGGTAGTATTATAAATAGTGAGATATTGAAGAGTGGGATTGTTCTTTTTTGTTAAAACAAGGAGGTTGGAATATGTTTATTTGTGATGATGTGCCCTTGGTCAAGGATCCGTCGGAAAAAGTTGGAAATTTACTCAATAGAAAAGGTTATCGAGTCGCATCTTCTCAAGGAGGGCATCTTGAACAGTTTTCAGGCTTGGATTCAATTGGAATTTATTTCAAAGATAGTCTATCTCAGAAAAGGAAATTTTTGGGCGTGCTGTATTTTAAAGACGAGAAACTCGGTGCTCACGACAAGAGCTGGGTCTTGAAGGTTGAGTCTTTAGAATTCTCTAATCCGGCTCAGAAAATTATCGGTCTCTTGTTGGATAATTTTCACATTCCAATCTTGTTGAAGTATTCCGGCAAATAACATTTTTTATAATTCCTTATTTTTCTCCTCATGGCTATTGCTGCGGGGAGATTTTTTTATTTTTGATCCTTTCTATTTTATCTTGAAAAAATGAAATATAAAGCAGGGGCAAAATTCCGGCAGTGTTGAAGATTAATAAGATTACGAACCAAACTAACTGATTATTTTTAGCTGATTTCCAAAGGGCGATACCTCGCCAGGTCAAATCCCAAATTATTAGGGGTAGGAGCCAAATAAGCATTTCTCTTAATTCTTGTTCCATATTTTTTATAATTTATTTTTTAGATATTTTTGTAAAATATTTTTAGGGGGAAGCGGGGAGAGAGTTTTCAATCTCCCCACTAATATTTTTGATGATACAATTATTTAATCCAGTATAATGAAAGAACTTTTCGACCATGAGCGGAGTCTTGCTATTTGAGATTCCCTTAGAGATTCCCTCGTTGCTTCTTCCAGATTCATCCTCGCTTGACGAACTTTTTCTTTTGTATCCAATAATCTCTTTATCTTCCCGGATTTTAATCTTCTTGAGGATATCATAAGAGCTCCTTTTCGGGTTGATTTTTTTGGTCTTCAAAAATATTTTATTTATAAAACAATTAATTTTTTAAATTATTATCGCTTGATCATCGCTTAAGGTTTTATAGGGCGTGCCGTCTTTTTTGTATTTTCGGACAATTTTGTCAGTCAATTCGGATTCGGCGTGAGCGGATTTATAATGGGGGATTATGGCATAATCAATCAGATTTAATCCTTCCCAAATTAATTCATTTTGTTGCGGATAGGGGTGCCGAGTAATGTCATCAATTAATTCGAGTCCTTTTAAGCTTGGAGCAAGTACGCAAATTCCGGCGCTGTAGCCACCGTACAAAATATCATTTTTTTCTTGGGAAATTTTTTTGAGCGCTTTATCGAAGCCGCTCAGTTTCATTGCTTGTCTGAGCACAAACACATTGCCGCCTCTTACCCAAATAACTCCGTATCGTTCCAGGTCAGTTATTGTTTTTTCCGGTTGATCGAAGTATTTTCTGAGGTCAAAATGCTCCACTTCCAAACCGATTGATTTGAGTTGGTCAACATCGGATTTTTCACTTTGCTTCCTTCTTTCAAGGTCGTCTGAAAAATCAAGAGCATTGGAAATGTAGGCGGTTTTTTTATTGGCGGGGATTAAATTTTTGAGTTGTTGGACTTCTCTTTCTCCTCCAATTTTATATGATGATAAATAATACCGCATATTTTTT
>JAVEQZ010000015.1:0-16897 GCA_034007405.1 Candidatus Moraniibacteriota bacterium
TTTTTATTTTTGTTATTTTTTAAATTCATGGTCGGATAACCGGCCATGAATCTTTTTTTATGTAGATATTGGCATATTTTTCAAATTTGATTTAAAATATAAGTAGTTTGATTTGGCTAAAAATCAAGTTTTTATTAATTTTAAAAGTATGCAAAAAAGAAAGAAAATGAAAGGGATTATTTTGGCCGGAGGAACAGCCACGCGACTATTTCCGATGACCGCCACCACCAGTAAACAGCTTTTGCCGGTTTACGATAAACAGATGATTTTTTATCCGCTTAATACCTTGATCAAAGCGGGAATCAAAGATATTTTGATTATCGTCGCTCCGGAGCATAGCGGACAATTTTTGAATTTATTGGGGGCGCTTTTTCGCAAATATGATATTCATATTTCCTTTGAAGTGCAATCGGTGCCGCGCGGTTTGGCGGAAGCGTTGATTCTCGGAGAAAACCATATCGGCAATGACAACGTGGCTTTAATCTTGGGGGACAATATCTTTGAGGACGATTTTTCCAAGCAAATAAAGGAATTTAAATCCGGCGGGCATGTTTTTGCCAGAAAAGTGGCCGATCCGGAAAGATTCGGGGTGGTAAAATTCAACAAAAACAACAAGGCGGTGGAAATCGTCGAAAAACCCAAAGAGTGGATTAGCGATTATGCGGTAACCGGACTTTACCTTTATGACAATCGATGCGTGGAGATTGCCAAGAAAATGAAACCGTCCGATCGGGGAGAAATTGAAATTACCGATATTAATAGAGCTTATCTAAAGAAAAAAGAATTGGAAGTGACTTTGTTTGAGGGGGAATGGTTGGATGCCGGAACGCCCGATTCGCTTTTGGAAGCCAGTCTGATTGTCAAGGAAAAAGGTATTTCCAAAAAATTTCATCCGATTTTAAATGAGGCTATAGATGAATTTGACGAAGAATTAAAAATTAGGTCAAAGAAGAGACTGCAGTAGCAAATATTAATTTGCTTAATTTCAAATTTAAAATTTTGAATTTAAAATGAATTATAAATGACTCAATGACTAAAACTGAAAAATATAGAAAATAGAATTTGTAAATACATTGTTGAATAATCGATAAATAAAAAAATAAATAGCCGATATTTGTCTTTGCGAGTCGGTACTCCGCGCGGCAATCTAAAAATTCAATCACTGATAATATTTCTAGACTGCCACGCAATTTGAGAGTACTCAAATTACTCGCAGAGACATAATGATTCGTTAACTAAATAATAACTAATTTTAAAAAATAAATTTATGCAAAAAATAAAAAAAGCTATTTTGCCCGTGGCCGGATTCGGAACCAGATTCCTGCCTGCTACCAAAGCGCAACCCAAAGAAATGTTGCCCGTAGTGGATAAGCCGGTGATTCAATATTTGGTGGAGGAGGCAGTGGCCTCGGGAATTGAGGAAATTGTTTTTGTCACCGGTCGAGGCAAGCGAGCGATTGAGGATCACTTCGACACCTCTTTTGAGCTCGAGCATACTTTGGTGGAAAAAGATAAAAAGGATTTAGTGGAA
This sequence comes from Candidatus Moraniibacteriota bacterium, assembly GCA_034007405.1. Lineage (GTDB taxonomy): Bacteria > Patescibacteriota > Minisyncoccia > Moranbacterales > UBA9337 > UBA9337. Next base: position 1,532 of record JAVEQZ010000015.1, read on the forward strand.
GCGGTGCAAAGAATTGCCGGTTTGGCTAAATTTTCTTATGTCCGACAACCGCAACCTTTGGGAGACGGGCATGCTATTTTGCAGGCGGCCCACCTGGTCGGCGATGAGCCGGTGTTGGTGATTTTCGGTGATTGTCTTTATGACAGTCAGGTGCCGGCTTCCAAGCAACTGATTGAAACTTTTGAAAAATACGGCGATCCGGTTATCGGTCTTAGTGAGGTGGAAAAGAAAGATGTCTCCAAGTTTGGCGTGATTGACGGGGTGGAATTGGATAAACACACCTGGGAGATAAAAAATATGGTCGAAAAACCGAAAGTCGAAGACGCTCCGACCAATCTGGTGGCGGTGGGAAAATATGTTATTACGCCGGAAGTTTTCCAAACTTTAGCTACGATGAAATACGGTAAATCGGGAGAAATAAGACTGGCGGACGCTTTTGAGATTATGTTGGGAGAAAACAGGCCGCTGTATGGAAAAATTTTGGAAGGCATCTGGCTGGATACCGGCAATAAGCTTAATTTTATGAAAGCGGCAATTCATCTCGGACTTAAACATCCGGAAATCAAGGATGATTTGAAAAAATATATCAAAGGATTAAATTTATAAAATAAAAAATGGATCAATTTAAAATTCTAGGAGTAAAAATCGACAATCTTTCCAAAAAAGAAGTCTATTTGAAGTTGGAAGAATTTTTGGAAAGCAGGGAATTGAACCATATTGTGACCGTTAATCCGGAGATAATCCTCAGGGCCCAAGAAGATCCGATTTTCCTTAAAATTATCAACAGAGCTTGTCTTTCGGTAGCGGACGGAATAGGCGTGCGTTTTGCTTTTTGGCGTTTTGGCAGACATTTAAAATGCAGATTGACCGGGATTGATTTGACTTGGAAAATATTGGAGTTGTCTAATCAAAAAAAACTCGCTATCCTCTTGGTTTCCAATAAAAACGGTCTCAGTACTTGGCAAGAGACCAGAGAAGCCATTTTGAAAAAATATCCCGATTTAAAAATAAACGGAATCAGTATTGATCCGACTGCCGGACATTATGATCGGAGTATTGAGTTGGCTATTCTCAAGAAAAAAGAAGGGCATATATCTTATGATGTTTTACTTTGTAATCTCGGCGCTCCGCATCAAGAAAAATTTATCGCCGAACTCAATCGTTGGAGCGATTGGTTTTGTCTGGCAATGGGCGTGGGCGGGAGTTTTGATTTTATTACCGGCAAGGTTTCTCGGGCGCCAAAGTTTATGAGAGTTCTGGGTTTGGAGTGGCTTTGGAGAGTCTTTAGTCAGCCGGCAAATAAAAACGAAGGTTTTAAATTTGTTTTTCTGAGGATAAGACGAGTCTTGAAAGCGATAGTGATATTTCCGATCAGAGTTTTATTTAATCGATAGGGGAATAAAAATAAAAAAATTTTAATGAAAAAAATAAACAAAAAGACAATATTAGTTTGCTTTTTTTTGGGAATTATTTTTTTGATTTTTCCAAATTTTTCCCAAGCCGCCTGCGACTGCGGTTCAACCGACAGCGCCAACCCTTGCACCGGTCAATCTATTTCCGTGACTGTCACCGCCGGCACACCCAACGGGGGAGTCGCTGTTAATAACATCTACAATTGGTCTTTTAACTCCGGAGGCGGAGATGCTTTTTGCGGTCAATTTGCCAATGGGGATTATTGGGTCGCCCCGGCAGCCGGACAAACCGAGGTTGCTGTCACCGGTATTACCAGTAACGGAAATGTGAGTGCCGACCTAAATCCTCGGCTTGAATCTATGGGTCTCTTGGACGGCTCCAAAAATTATGGAAACTATAGCGCTTCAGAAAATATAATTCCCATCCTTCCGCAAAGTTATTCGGGAATCAATTCTATTGTAGCAGCTATAAAAAGAAATGAAGCTTTGGAGGGTAATTGCGGAACGGCAGCCATCGTCGGAGAATGTGCCGATTCATATAATGTCTTGACTGTTTTAAATTCTGTACCGGAAAACGCCGGTTCTACCGTTATCCGTCCTAATATTACCGGAGAAACCAAAGAATTGCTTACTTTTTCCGATTTCGATTTCAGTCGGTTGCCGAGTTATGATTTTTTGACCGGACTGGATGCTACCGGCTATGAAACAATTCGCCGGCGTTGGTCGCACAGTACGGAGATTTTCGGATTAGGAAGTAGCTTAAATGGAAATAGTGGTTATTCCGAGGGTGGTCGTGCTTTTAGGGCACATACACAGATAGATGATTATGGTGGAGGGGTAGCGGTTGCTTGGAATAATAATATGATGAATTTGTTTTCCGATAGCAACGCCCTAGAGGAAAAAATGCCCGCTATCTCGGCTATGCTAGCTTACGGTCTGGATATATATCATTCGATTTATGATTCTCCCTTGGAAACGAGTCGAACTTGGTTGACTGGTGCCACTCAACATCCCGGTAAACTCTTGCCCCCGGTTTTTTTATCCGCTTTAGCCAAAAATCGTAGCTATGCCGATAATTTAAAAACAGTTAGTCAACATGTGCATGATCCCGGGAAAATGGGTCCGCCGGAGTTAGCTCAAGTTGTCACCGGAAAAACCGACTATCTCTGGGGGGATATTCCCAGTCTTTCAGGAATTTATTTTCAAGGTTCCTACTGGGCCAATCTGTTTGCCTCTCAATGTTATGACGGAGCTTTAGGGGTTTGCAATCCGTCCTTGGGATCAAAAACAATGTTTGACCCCTATGGTTATATCGACGGACCACCCAATAAGCCGGGCACAAGCTATATCGGATCTTCTCTTGGGATACAAAAGGCGTTTGTGGCTATTATGATTCTTATGCCAGAGATAAGAGAAATAGTTAATTATCCACAATTAATCACTTACGTCGATAGAATATTGAACGAGGGGATAAAGACAGCTGATGACCCCTGTGTCACTCCCGATTCTCGAGAAAATCTGGAAACTTGCGACGCTTATCGTAATACCGGTTGTCTTTATTATGGGGTTACTTGGGGTCCGATTAATGTAATCGACGTAACTTCCGATTGTATTACAACTCCCACGCATCCCTATAATAAAGCGGGCAGATTTACCGAATTGGACGGTACCCATATCGGTATGACTTATACTAGCGGACAAGTGGAAAGCAATTGGAACACTATCAGAGCGCTCTATGACGGGGCTTCGCCCAACAATCCCAGCGGTTTAAATGTGTTATAATTGTATAAATGCTTAAGATAAAAAACAAAAAAATATTTAGCACAATACTTTTTTTGAGTGGATTTTTTTTATATGGGAATTATGCTAATGCCGAAGCCTTAAATCTTCCTAAGGATGAAAATGGTTGGACAATTTTTACGCCGTCAGTGGACTCCGATGTGGTTTATGTGGATAGTGTTTTGGGAGATGATGTCACCTGTAGAACTTATCGTACGAGTGATGTGGAAATGGGCGCGAATCCGTTTATTCCAGTTGGTCCAATTTTGCCTTGCGCCACTTCTGCTAAAGCGGTCACTTTTATGGGAGGTGGTCAGCCGGACTGGATGCTCTATAAAAGAGGTTCAATTTTTGACACAGGCATTGTTTATGCTCGCAGCGGGAGGAGTGCGACTGAGCCGACAGTGGTAGGTGCCTATGGTGCATCAGGAGAGTTGCCAATATTTAGAGGCGGTTATGATAATAATGGTAATGTTGACACACATTGGTTGGCTATTGCCGGTTTGGATTTTTATGCAGATTTCAGAGATCCGAATTCTCCTAATTATGCCGGTGGACTGGATAATAGTGTCGGTTTATGGTTCTTTTCTCATGAGCAATATAGTATGAAAGGTATTTTGGTAGAGGGATGTAAATTTAGATTTTTTAAAGATAATGCTTTTCAGCCCGTTAATGCTAGTGATAATAGCGGATTGACGATCCGTAGAAATTTATTTGCAGATAATTATTCTATTTCCTCAGCTCATTCGCAAGGTTTGTTGGTTTCAAATTTTAACGGTTTGCTTATTGAGGAGAATGTCTTTGATCATAACGGTTGGCTGGTTCAAAATGATTCAGATGGAATCGAAGAAGTTGGGGAGGCAACTATATTCAATCATAATACTTATCTGACAAATAATAAAAATTTAATCATAAGAAATAATATTTTTGCTCAAGGCTCTAGTAATAACAGTAAAATAAAATATACTCAAACCGGAATTGGCACCGGGCTAGTTGTTGATAATAATCTTTATATCGGAGGGGAAATAGCTATTTCCATTGGAGCGCCCGATGAACATGAAATCTACAGTGTAGTTAACCCTTTTATTGCCAATAATGTCTATTTAAAACCCGGCTACGCTAATCCTACCAACAGAGAGATTGGGTGGTTTTTTTATAATTTTAATTGGGACGGAGGAACGGTGACTAATAACTATATGTTGCATCAAGACAATGATTTGTTTGGTGGCCATTTTTTTCATCTTCAATATTCCGGTCGCAATGTAAATGTTTCAAATAATATTGTTTATGACACCAAGAATATTACTCCGGTTTATTTGCTTCCAATAGAAACTGGTAACCCGAATAGAGAAGGGATTATTTTTGAGGATAATGTATTTGATGTTGAAAATAATTATATTGTGGATGCCTCAGCGCTTACGGACAGCTCGGGCTATTCTTTTGTAGAGAATCTTTATTACAGTACCAAATTGGCAGATACTTGGTTTCGAATCAATTCTTCAACTAAAACAAATGAACAGTGGATGACTTTGTCCGGTGACAATTCAACTTTTGGACAAAAAGAATTTACTGACCCAAGCCGCTCCATTGAGTCCTATATGACTTCTATTGGAGAGATAGGAGCAATAGAAAATTTCATTTTTAAAATTAGAAGTCAAAATAAATATAATTGGGACAATCGATTTGCTGCCGAGAATGTAAATAGCTACATTAAAGCCGGCTTTGTTTTTGATGATATTTTTCCGCCCAGTGCCCCAGTTGGTCTTAATGTTTTATAATAAAAATACAATTTAATTGTCAGTAAAAAATTGAAAAAAGATAAAAACATAAAAATATTTTTTAATCTTGGATTATTTTTAATCTTATCTTTTTTTATTTTTCCGAATATTTCTCAGGCGGCTACTTCCGTTACTCAATACGGCATCACTTGGAATTTTGATGGGGATTATCAAACGGGACAATATGTCAACGGAGATTACTGGGTGGTGGGGCCGGTAAGAATAATAAGTATTACTCCCGATTTCGACGGGTCTCATCATGGTTGGATGGTGAATATGAGCGGTTTATCACAAGGCTACGACTCCAGATCTTCGGGTTTTAACGCCTCTTTGGTTCCGAGTTTGCCTTATTCGGCCCAGCCGGGAGATGCGATAATAAAAGCGGTTTCCACCGAGCCTTTTGATATTTCTCCTCGTCCGGTTTTGAAAACAACAGCGGTATTAACCGTTGTCGGAAATATTCCGCCGGACAACGGGAGATCTGTCTTTCGGCCTTCTTTTTTTGGGACAGATCGCACGATGCATCTGATAGATGAAATAAATCCCGCTTTATTGCCATCAATTACTCCGCCTGTTGGAGTTACCGGACCCAGCTTGGATTGGGTAAAGACTAGATTTAAAATGATGCAGTTGGATATTGATAGTTGTTGTAGCAGTGAAAATTTAAGAGCGGTGGATAATTTTTGTGAAGGAGCGGCCAGTCATGCTTGCAGTTATGGCGGAAGAGTGGCGCTTGATAATGGTGATGGCGCATTGAGACTTATGCTCAATGATGCTTATGAGGTCAAACAAGAGGCTTTAATTTATTATTTGCAATTTGGTTTGGATCTTTATTATCAAATGAAACAAGGAATAAAATGGTATCCCAACGGTGGGCACGGAAGCGGGAGAAAACTGCCGATTATTTTTGCGGGAATATTGCTTGAGAATGAGGAGATAAAAAATGCGGTAAAAAGTGTCACCAAGGAAGCCGGAGACAGTTCGATTTTCCAAGAAGACGGTTTTCTGTATCGGGGCTATAATAATACATCTCTTTTCGGTTCAGGCGGAAATTATTGGACCAATGTGGTTACAGATTATGATTCTAGGACTTCCAAAGATCCTTACGGATATATTGACGGAGGACATGTTCCCGGTACCAGCTATCAAGAGGGTATAAATTCGATGATTTGGAAGGGTCCGGTTATGGCGATTAAATTTATGCCGGAAGCGGAAATTATTTGGGATAATCGGTTATTTGAGGAATATGTAAATAGATGGGTTTATTATGGTGCTTGGGCACAACCTGATCCGTGTGCGCCGGTGATGGGTTACTGTATCGGCGGGAGCAATCCCGGGAGGGTTTGCACTTATGCCGATCATTCGGTATGCGGAACCGGTGGCAAGTGCGCCGGTGGAATTTGTCCTTCCGGTGATTATGCCGGTCAACCTTGCGGTGCGGGCGTCGGTCCCGATGGTGCCGGAGGTTGTGGCGGAGTAAGGTGCACCAATTACGGAGCTGATTTTTGGCAGGTGACTTTCGGTCCGGATCCGGATAATCTCGGTGACTGTATTCGAGATCTTGATCCGAGTGACGGAATAGGGCGATTTCCCGCAGAAAATGCATTGAGAGCTAATTCCGGCACTTATCAAAGCGGTTTCGTAAACGCTCTTTGGGATGAATATTACGAAGATTATCAAATAAGCATTCCTCCCGCCAATCCAACCAATTTAACCGTATTTTAGAGACTAGAAATTATTGAAATGGTAGTGAATGAAGCATTTATTTACCGAAAAAGTTTCTTTTTCTCCGGCTTTTCATTACATCCGGCAGCTATAAAAAAAGAATCCTTTTTTGGTAAATAAATTCAGCATTGTAGCGTTGAAATAGGTTTTATTCGATATCACTTAATTAAAAAATGAAAAATACAAAAAACAATTTAATATTTATTTTTATCAGTCTGTTTATATTTTTTTCTGCAGAAGCGGTCAAGGCTAATTGTTCCGATGGAATTGATAACGACGGAGATGGATTGATTGATTGGCAATTTGATTTGGGTTGTCATGGCCCGGAAGATAATAATGAAAATGCTCAGACATTGGAAGAGGAAAACGGTTGGACGACTTATGATAAGGCTCCGGACGCCAGAGTTTATTATGTTTCCAATAGCGAGGGGAACGATTTATGGAGCGGCTTGGCGCCTGTATGGAACGGATTGGACGGACCGAAAAAAACCGCCGCTGCCGGTAAGCTTTTGGTGAGAAACAATTCCTCGGATTGGTTGCTTTTTAAAAGAGGTGATGTTTGGCGTGATGAAAGTCTTGGAACTTGGAATAATTATAATGGGACTTCTTTTGAGTTCCCGATAATTATCGGTAGTTATGGAGATTCAATCGAAAGACCTAAATTTGAATATTCAAACGGTTGGTTTAGTGCCAATACCAATGTTTCCAATTTTACTTTACTGGGTTTACATGCGTACTCTTATACCAAAGACCCGAATAATTCTTATTTTAGCGGACAAGGCGGTAGCGCTATAAGCATTTTGGCGGCTGGAGGAAATTTGCTTTTCGAAGATTGCAAAATAGAATTTGGTCAGGTCAATATTCAGGAATACGAAGGTCCCTCTGTTGATAAGTTTGTATTAAGAAGAAATATTTTAGCTCATTCTTATTCTCTTAATTCTCACGCCCAGAGCTTATATACCCATGTTTCAGCTCCCTTGATTTTGGAAGAAAATCTTTTTTATCACGGCGGTTGGAATAATGATTTTCGCCTGGCTATTGTGGCACCCAACGGAGATTATAATTCCTGGAAAAATGTCCGTGACGGAGTTTTGCAAATGTATATTTATAATCAGGAAATAATTGTCGATAGTCTTGATTTTGCAAGCGTTACCAATATGGATGGAGTGGCTCAAATTATCGAAAATGGAATTAACGCTAAACTATCCGGAGGAGTAGTAGATTTCAATTGGACTTTGGGCGGGGTTTTTATGATGCGTTCAAATGATTTTGTTTCGAATGCTAATTATGAGGTTAGGGTTTATTCAGGAGGAGGAACGGATATTGGAAGAGAGAATTATTTAAATGCCACCAACGGAGTTTCTCTCATCAATCAAGGAGCTCCGGATTCCACTATTTTTAATCGCAACAGATATTTGTCGGGTGGCAAAGGAAGAACTGTGCTTAGAAGAAATATAGACGCGGATGGAGCTTCGGGTGGAGTTCAGATTAGAGAGGGCGGGATTGTGGAGAATGAATTGTTTTTGCAAAATCCGATTTCCATCTCCATTGGACATGCTCAAAACAGTGCCTTTAATGTTTCCGGTAGCGTGATTAATAATGTTATCTTGGGTAATCGAAATATTGATATGCAAGTGATGGGAACCGGAATCTGGATTGAAAGTTGTTTAGCTTATGATTCGTATGGTCCCAGTTTTATCGAAGACTTGGATGTTTCGGGCAATATTATCGGGCAGGCTACTTTGAGTACCGGCAATATAAAAGGAATTTTTGTGACCGGAAACGGACCAATGATTAATTTGGATGTTCATCATAATATTATTTATGATTGGACGAGGAGAAATTGGCCCAACCCCAGTGATCATCGAGCTTGCGGAGTGGGACTCTATCCCAATGCATTGTCGATAAACTCAAACTTCCGGGACAATATCGTCCAACAACCGGAAAGCGGTTTTGCCGGATGCTCCAATATTGCTTCTGTGGGAATTATGAATATGAGCAATAATAAATATTTCAGTGTAGAGCCCGACCCGCCGACAATTTGGAGTAAGGGACCCTTTGAAATTGGTGGGTCAGTAAGTTCGGCTAGCTGGATAAGTCAGATGGAAGAGCAAGACATTTCCTTGGATGAGGTTGGTTTTCTAAATCCAAATAGAAATATTGAAGCCTATATGGCCAGTTTGGGAGAAATTCCGACTTATGAAAAATTCATTGAGAAAGCTATGTCACAGAATAAATATAACTGGGATTTGCGTTATACCGCCTCGGTTGTTAATGATTGGATTAGAGAAGGCTTCACTCCCATAGATATTTATTCGCCGGATTCTCCTCAAGGATTAACCATATATTAAAAATTTATGCCCCAAAAAATAGCTACAATTTTATTTTTCCTGACCTTGATTTTTATTTCAATTCCTTTTTCTTCACAAGCCTATTGCGAAGACGGATCGGAATTATCCATCGAACAATATGGTGTCACTTGGACCTTTGACAGGGAATATCAATGCGGTCAATTTGTGAATGGGGATTATTGGGTGGTCGATGAGGGGAGCGGGGTGAATGTAATAAGTGTTTATCCAAGAATGGCCATCGCAAATAAATCGGATCTGGAATTGAATCCGAGCGGGTATCTTTGGTATGATAATATTTCCGAGTATTGGTGTATTTCTTCTTTAAAGGGAAGTTGTTCGGGGTATAATTGGAGGAAATATGATTCAAATCCGGAGGGTCTTTATGAATGGTATATCGATGATTTACATAAAGTAGACAGACCTGATCGAGCGGTAGAAATAGGTAATGCAACCAGAACTTTTTCCAATGCACAGCAAAACGGTTATTATGATAACAATGATTTTTTTATGGCAGCCGGATCATCGTTGAGAGAATATGATCATGGACCATATGTTATTTCGGGGGAAGAATACAATGGTAAGCCGGTATATGAGTTGGGTCGAATCCTGCACGGTTCAATGTTGAATCCCGGAGTGGGAACTCAATCTTACGATTCAAAAACAAGCAGTTTCGATTTGGCGGGAGCCGTTGAGTTTCCTTTTTTGATCGGAGCGGATAAATCTCTGGTCTCATCCATTAGTCAAATTAAAGCCGAGTGTGATATGGGAATTCAAGGCCCGGGAGCTTATGATTGGACCGGCGCCTGCGATCCTTTTTACTCCGGTCGTCCAATGATAAAAACAGCTACTGTCCTAACAATTGTCAATTCCGCTCCCGAATCGGGAACTTTTCGTCCGGCCTTTAACGGAAATATAAAAAATTATTACAGAGAAGCTGATATCAACTCGGACTTAATTAAAAATTTGACACCAACCCCCAATGCTCCTCAGAACATCGCATATTACGAAAGGGGTCTGCAGCGTCCTTGGCTAATGCACTTGTCTGATGCAGTGGCACGCTCTATGCACCCCAGACTTAATATGTTTGATTATCATGAAACGATATTCAGTTTTTTAAAAGACGCCTATCTTTTAACTTTATTGGATATCCCCGATAAAAATAATCTCATAAATTTATTGATTCAGAACGGTATAGATACTTATGGACTCGTGACTAACGGTTGGGGGAGTAGCGCTGTTTCCAAAAATCAAGTTTTATTTGCCTGCTCTTTGTTGGGAGATATAAATATGTGTAACATTTATCTTGATGGCACCAGTAAAACTTCATTCAGAGAGGATTGGATGACTTATTATCCTCAAGAAGGGACCAGTAATTTATTAAGTAGTGTTGTAGCTGGAAATGATGTTAAGCCTTTTAAAGTGGGGTGGACGGGGGAGGGTGTACTGTGGAGACAAGATCCCGGGAGTGCCAGTGAGCAAGAGCATCTGCATCCTTCGGAATGGAGTCGCCTCCAAACTGAAGCCGGATATATCGGAGGCGGATGCAAACATGAATCATATAGAAATATAAACAGTGCCAATTGGCCCGGTATCGCTATGGTGGCGCTTTCTTTGGGAGGTAGGGAGAAGTGGAATCATGATGTTTATTTTGATTATACCGATCGCTGGATGCTTGAGAATTTTTTTGGAGAACATTCTGCCGAAATGTTGGAATATTGTAATTCCACCGGAGGGACTTATCAAAGTGCCGGTTCTGCTTTTGCTACGGAAATGTGGCATGCTTATAGGAAAAATTTTGGTTGTGTTTATACAGATTTTGACTCAATAACGGACAGTAGAATTTATGAATGTGCCGGTTTAACCTTCAGTTGCAATGATATTAGTGATTGTTCGGATTATCCCAATCAAATGGCGCTAGAATATGACGCTTGCAGTTTAAACTGTGAAGAAACTCTCCCACCCGCCAATCCTTCCGGGCTAGCTATATATTAAAAAATTATGCCCCAAAAAATATCTACAATTTTATTTTTCCTGACCTTGATTTTTATTTCAATTCCTTTTTCTTCACAAGCCTATTGCGAAGACGGATCGGAATTATCCATCGAACAATATGGTGTCACTTGGACCTTTGACAGGGAATATCAATGCGGTCAATTTGTGAATGGGGATTATTGGGTGGTCGATGAGGGGAGCGGGGTGACAGTGAACATATTTCCCGAGCCTGCCAATGGAAAGAACGGTTCCCAAATAAATCCGCAAAGCAGCAGTCAACCTTTTGATGACAGAACTTATAATTACGATCCCAGTCTGCTTTTCGAATCAGGTTCCGTTTTATATTCCGGAGATTCATTGGTATCAACGATAAGCGAAGTAAATGAGGGAAGCGACGAGGATGTTTTGGGTAGATATGTGGCGGATGAACATGCTTTTATTCAGTCGGCTGCCGTGTTGACTACTCTGTCTTTTGCGCCATTGCCAAATTCCTTTAGGCCTCCGATATTCGGTGACGAAAAAAATATTTATAATTTTAATGATGCAGACCTTTCTGTTTTTGCTGAAATGATCGCTCCAAGTAGCGCTTTGTCGCATATTGCAGATGATCAAAAGTCGATAACGGAAAATTATGCCAAATATTTATCCGGTCCTTGGATAAATTGGGGTTCCGACTGGCAAGGAAGGTTAATTCATCCGCTTGATAATATGCCCAATTATTATGAATATTGTTATTATGTTTATTCGGAATCAGGATTAATAATTAATAGTGATATGGAGGGAAAGGAAGCGGTTATTAAAAATTTTATCCAGCTTGGCATAGATACTTATTTTGTTACAAAGAACGGTTTTGGAGATCGAACCGTATCTAAGTTTCCGATTTTGGTTGCCGGAATTGCATTGAATCAGCCCGATTTTTATAATACAGATTACCCCGGTTTTAAGGAGATATTGCAAACATATTATGGAACGGGTTGGTCAAGCCCGACTCCTTCAGTAATTTGGCGTCAGAAAATCGGCAATGAACACGAAGAAACTCATCCTTCGAATTGGGATAATATCGCTGTTCCTGCCGGCGGAGGAGATCTCATGGAGGCCTATAGAAGATGTTGCTCCTCTGTCTCTTGGTCGGGAATTGCTCTGGCGATACATGCCATGAATATTGTAAATGAGTGGAATCACCAGCCCTTTTTGGATTATGTCGATAGATGGCACTATGAGGCGGGAGCAATCGATGAAGCCAATATGACGATAATTCATAATTATTATCCGACCTTGGGCGGTGGGGATAGCGGCTCTACTGAGTCAGCCTTTACTTCCGATATGTGGGAAGCTTACAGAGATGATTTTTATCCGACAGTCGGTCCGAGTAATCCCATTGGATTGAGTGTGTTATAATTAGGATAGCTAAAATGTATTTTTTAAAAATACTTATCGGAAAGACATATTTTTTTATAAGTACGTACTCAAGTAAGTACTTAAGTAAGTACTTAATTTTTATGAAGAAGTGTAATTTGACTTTAGAAATATTTATGAGAAATTTTTTATATATTTTTATCTTCACATTTTTATCTTTTTTTATTTTCCCAAATTTTTCAAGGGCGGCCACTTCCGTCTCTCAGTATGGAATCACTTGGACTTTTGATAAAAATTATACCGTGGGTCAATTTATCAACGGAGATTATTGGGTGTTGGATCCCGGAGACGGCGTAAAGGTGGTAGATATTAGTCCCGGGTACACCACCCATCCGACGACCGGTAGGGCGATGAACGGATCAATGATCAATCCGGCTACCGCCTTGCAAGGTTATGACGGTTTTATGAGTTATTCTGCGGATAAAAATGTTGGAATTGGAATAACACAGATTAACCCATTGATACTTTCTGGGGATAAATCCCTAGTTTCTACAATTAGTAATGATTCTTGCGGTGATTTGGGGGGAGGCAATCATGTTAGCTATGTCAAAACTGCCGCTGTCTTAACCAGTCTTGTAAATATTCCGTCAGAGGGAAGTTTTCGTCCCGGAATAAGTGCTGAAACGAAAACTTTACATAATTTTAATGATATTGATTTTTCAAAATTAAAAAGTCTCCCCAGTCCGATAACTAAGATTGATATAAATATTTACGCCGGTTATTTTCAGATGGTGTGGCTGGACCACAACGGGGGTTGGACCACTCGCTATATGCATCCTTCCGATAGCGGCTTGGGTAACTATTATTTTCCACTAACTTTTTCCACCGCAGCACTAATGCTTCATTTGGATTATTCCAATCAAGAAAAAGAAGCTCTGTTGAGAAATTTCATTCAATTCGGGATTGATATTTACAGTTATATCGAAAGCGGAGCCAAGGGATGGGGTCCGGATGGCGGACATTCCAATGGTCGCAAATGGCCGATACTTTTTGCCGGATTAATGTTGGATTATGCGCCGATGAAAAATATCGGTCAGAAGTCCGGAGATTATCTGTATTTTGAAGATTACGGACCGGGCAATATTCCGCCGGATTATATTCATTTTGGCGGAGAGGATGGACAAACATTTTATGTGGAGCAATTAGATGTGGATATTACCAATAGTCCTTCTTGGAATCCTGATGTGCGTAGTGCGCCCAATTATCCTTATTCCAATTTAATGTTAGGAATGCCGGAATGGGGGATTAGGCATTCAACTTCTCCGGCTCAATCGGATTCAGCTTGGAATGCCAATTACAGAACAATTATGTCGGGGCCCTCTTCTTGGGCCGGTACGGCGGTGGCAGCCAGACTTATGGGGGCCAAAGAACTTTGGAATAATAATGCTCATTTTGACTATATGGATAGATATATGGCAATAAGTAAAGGCGACCCCGATCCATTTGGATATATTGTTTCCGGTGAAGGGGTAGGCAGTCGCCCTGGCGGACTAATCGGCGCCATGTGGGATACTTATCGAGATGATTTTTATCCGACAGTCGGTCCGGATAATCCCATTGGTTTGAGTGTGTTATAATAAATTTAATTTTAATCATTTTTTACTTAATATATGTCGAGAAAAATAGTCTTAGCTTCCAAATCATTTCATCGCAAGATGCTCTTGGAACAAATCGGTCTCAGGGATTTCGAAATAGCAGAGAGTGAATATGAGGAAGATATGAATGCGATGGAGGACCCGATCGAATTGGTTAAGTTTTTGGCTCTCAAAAAGGCCCAAGATGTCGCCAAGAAATTTAAGGATGCGATTATAATCTCCGGAGACACTTTTATTGTTTTCGAGGGGCGATTTATCGGTAAGCCCAAAGATGCCGAGGATGCTAAAAAAACGCTAAAATCTTTCTCCGGTCGAGAAGTCTCCGCCATATCCGGTTTTGCCGTTATTGATACGAAAAGCGGTGAGGTGATAAATGACTATGGTGAGGGACTGGTGAGATTTAGAGTTTTAAGCGAAGAGGAGATTGAGAATTATGTCGCCACGGGGGAGCCTCTTAATCTGGCCGGCTCTTTCGGGGTGATGAAGAGGGCTGCGGTTTTGGTGGATTCATTTAAGGGAGATTTTTATTCGATTGTCGCCTTTCCGATTAATAAAATTTATTTGGCTCTCAAAAAAATTGGTGTAGATGTTCTAAAGTAATAAGATTATGATTACCAAAAAAGATATTGAAAAAATTGAAAAGATAGCCAAGCAATATTTTGTCGGGGCCAGCGGATGTCATGATTGGTCGCATGTCGAGAGAGTGCGGAAATTGGCTTTGCAAATCGGCAAAGAAGAGAAAGCGGATTTGAGAATTATTGAGTTGGCAGCCTTACTTCATGATATCGGGAGAAAGTACGAGATGGAAAATAAAGGCTTCAAAAACGGAATAAAAATTTGTCATGCCCAAGAGGGTAGGAAAGAAACAACTAAGATATTGGAAAATTTTAAAAATATTACCGAGAAAGAAAAAGGCAATATTTTGCATTCAATCGAGGCGCATCGAAGCAGAAACAGTCTTATTCCAAAAACATTGGAGGCCAAAATAGTTTTTGATGCGGATAAATTGGATAGTTTGGGAGCGATTGGAATCGGAAGAATTTTTTTATTTGCGGGATCCGCCAGTGCCAAGATTCTCTATACCGGAAAAGAAAAAGAGCATGCCAAGGGCGGTCTTAAACATTCTTATAGCGACAAAGATACCGCTCCCCTGGAGTATGAAGTAAAATTGAAATATTTAAAAGATAAGATGATTACCAAAACCGGCAAGAAAATTGCCCGAGAAAGAGACAAATTTATGCGAGAATTCTTCAAAACATTTTGGGAGGAAGTGGAGGGTAAGAGATAAATGCTCCAGGTCTAAGTAAGTACTCGAGTA
>JAVEQZ010000077.1:0-3461 GCA_034007405.1 Candidatus Moraniibacteriota bacterium
TTGGGGTGTTCATAGACATCAGATTAGAATAAACCGTTATGGGTAAGAAAATTGCATTGAAAACAGTCAGAACTTTCATGGTCAAATTCAACTTGTTGGAAAGGAGGGAGTTGTTGGTTTCCTCCAAGGATTCGATAGTTTCTTTGGCGCTTTCCAGAGAGCTCCAGAGGCGGATATTGGTGCCGACCAGGTCTTGATAGTAAGGCTTGAGTTCCGGATTAACTAGTTTGGTGTCCATTTGCGCCAAGGACTCTAGGATAGATCTTTGAGGTTTGAGGGTGCGACGAAAATTCAAAACATCTCTTTTGGCAATCGAAATTTCTCGCACCATCTCTTTTTCGTCCCCGTTAAAAACATGTTTTTCGATGATGTCGATGTTGCGATGGATGTGGTCTAGACGAGGAAAACAGGACTCGACCAGAATTTCAACCAAATTATAAAGGAGGTGAGCCGAAGTATCACTCATAAAAATCTTTCTTTTGCCTTCGCTGTTTTGAAGTTTTTCAAAAAATTCCGTCAATTGAAAAATTTTGTGATCATGTCCGGTAATCAGGTGATCTTTGGTAATGACGATATCCAACTCTCCCGGATAGGTGGTTCTTTCTATGTTGTCATAAAGCGGGATATGCAAAGTCAAAAAAATGCAGTTTGGATAAACGGTAGCCTTCGGTCGGATGGTGGGCGTGATAAATTCTTCAATCGCCAGAGGATGAATATTGAAATTCTCCTGCAAGTAGCGAGTAGTGGAGCTGTCCGGATTTTCAAAATCTATCCAGGTTAATTTTTTAAAAGAAATTGTTTTCATTTTTTTGTTTTTGGTCCGGTTTTTTTATTTTTTATAACTCAAACATTTTCCAAAAAAATTGTCTTTTTGAAAAAGGGAGTATATTATTATTGTATAACTTTTTCGTTCAAATTGCAAAAAAATAAAATAAGTAAATATGACAAAAAAAGCCATCCTCTTACTCATCAGATTTTATCAAAAAGTTTTATCTCCCGATCAAGGTTGGTTAAGCTATCTTTTTTCAGAGCGGTTTTGCCGTTTTCACCCGACTTGTTCGGAATACACCTATCAAGCTATTGATAAATATGGTCTTATTAAGGGCGGTTGGTTGGGTTTGAAGCGGATAATCCGTTGTCATCCTTGGAATGACGGCGGTTATGATCCCTTGAAATAGTAAATTTTTCGGTCTGAAATTTGTTTTTGAGGATATTTTTTTTGAAAAACATTTTTGAGGAGGAAAAGAAGTTCTTTTTTAGAAAAAAGGGGAGGAGCTGCAATGTTCTGGGAAAAAGCGGAAAAAAAATCGAAGAATTGCAAATCGGTGGCGGTTGTTTATTTCTGTCAAATTTGCGGAGAGAGAAGAGCTTGTCGGGTAGATGGGGAATTGATTGAGTGTCGTAAATGCTTCGATCGGCGAGAAAGATGTCCTGATTCAAAAAGATATTTATATCGGGATGATTGTAGCGTTATATTCGGTTGTTGCTTGGGTAAAATAAAGGAGTGAGGATTTTTTAATTTGGAAACCGGGAGGTAAAATATGGATAGCGATAATGATGATGTTTCGATAGTTTTTCTTTTATATTGTCATTATTGTGAGCAAATTTGCGGTTGCGAAACATTCGGAATGCGGAAATATTGTCCGTCGAATGAAAGATATTGCCCGTGCAGATTTTTGCCTGACGAGTACGTGTTATTTCTAAAGCGAGATGAATGTCCGGAGTGTATTTCCGGGCCGTTGCATTTTCTTACCGAAGAGGGTCTCTATATCCCCTAAAAAATAAAAAAAATCTTTTGATTTGCTCCGAGTGTCGGGAAAACTTTCCCGGCGCTCTTTTTTATTTTTGCTTATTTTTAATTTAAATAATATAATGGAGGAAAAGAGAATATTTTTATTTATGAAGAATTTTTTTAAATTTACTTTTTTTATTTTTGTTTTGATCGGGGTTGTTTTTGGCGCCACTTATATTTACGCTTTCTCTCCTTACTTTGTTTTTTACCCGGAGGCGGATGTTGCTACGGGTGAGTTTTCTCCCGATCAGTCTTTGATTATTAAATTTCCCAAGTCCATCAATACCGAATATTATCGGGATAAAATAAAAATTACGCCCGAAACTTCTATGAAGGCGGTTATTAACGAGGAATTAAATCAGGTAGTGATTACTCCCAAGAGCGCCTGGAAAGTAAACGCCGATTATCGGGTGGAAATTCCCAAGGGACGAACCGAAAATTTGATGCAAATGGAAGGTCGAATTTTCAATTTTAAAACGGTTGATTATCCCAAAGTGATTTCGGTCAATCCTCAAGACAAAGAGGCGGATGTTCAATTGGATATTGAGGACCCGATTAAGGTCAAATTTGATAAATCGACCGAACATTTTTTTATCGATTTTCGTTTGAGTCCTCGAGTGGAATTGGATTTTCAAAACAACGAAGAAAAAACCGAATTCAGTATTTTGCCCAAAGAAAATTTGACCGAGGGGGTGAACTACAAATTGGAAATTTTTGCCAAGGCCAAATATGCTCCCGATAGCAGTTATTATAAAATTCAGGAAACTTCTTTTGCCACCTTGCCCCCCAAACCCAAAACTTGGGCCCAAAATTTGGAAGAGCGAGTGGTTCAAGCCAAGAGATTTACCCCGGCTCAAATAAGTGAAGGTAAATATATCGATGTTAATTTGGCCACCCAAATAATGACTATTTTTGAAGACGGTAAACTTATTAATTCTTTTTTGATTTCTTCGGGTAAGCGCGGAATGGACACCCCCAAGGGAGAGCATCAAATTTACAATAAATTTCCGCGTCCGTGGTCCAAGAAATACGGATTGTATATGCCTTTTTGGATGGCGATTACTTCGGACGGTAAGTACGGGATTCACGAATTGCCCGAATGGCCGGGCGGATATAAGGAAGGGCAAAATCATCTCGGTATCCCGGTTTCGCACGGCTGTATGCGATTGGGAGTCGGGCCGGCGGAATTTGTCTATAATTGGGCGGAGATCGGGACGAAGGTGGTAATATATTGAGTTTTGTAAAGTTTTTAAAGTTCACCCTGCTAAATTTGAAAACTATTTAACGGGGTAAATAAAGTTTATAAAGTGGGGCAATTTTTTAGTAAGCGCACAATTTTTTTGATGCTCAATAATTGATTTTTAATACTCATTTAATTTTTTGGACATATTAAAAAAAGGATTTGATATGAAAAAGTAAAAAATAAAAAACTTAATTTAGAATTATATTTCTGTTTTATACATAATACTTGCTACATAATTCATAATACTTATAAAAAATATGGATATTTTTCAATCAATTATTTTGGGAATCGTGCAGGGGTTGGGAGAGTTTTTGCCGATTTCTTCCACGGCACATTTGATTTTGGTGCCTTATTTTGCCGGCTGGAAAGATCCGGGGCTGGCTTTTGATGTAGCGATGCACGCGGGAACCTTATTGGCGGTAATTA
>JAVEQZ010000078.1:0-3437 GCA_034007405.1 Candidatus Moraniibacteriota bacterium
TGAAACAGATGCTTTTGAGGATAATTTGGATCAAGCCGAATCGCTGTCTTTGCATCCGGCGATCTTGAAGTTGCTTTACCAAAGGGGAATAAAAAATCAAGAGGAAATCAAAAAATTTATTTTTCCCAATTATGAGGAGGATATAAGAGATCCTTTTCTTTTTCGAGATATGGCCATAGCCATGGAAAGGCTCAGGAAGGCTAAGAGTGAGGGAGAAAAAATATTGATTTTTGGCGATTATGATGCGGACGGAATTACCGCTTCCTTGGTTTTGAAAACCGCTTTGGAAGAGGCCGGCTTTGAAACAGATGTGCATATTCCCAATAAGGAGTTGGAGGGTTATGGCTTGAATGATGAAGCGCTGATGAATTTTGCCAAAAAAGGTTTTACTTTGGTCATCACTACTGATTGCGGGATTGCCAACAAAGAAGAAGTGGCCGGGGCCAAAAAAATCGGAATCGATGTGATCGTGACCGATCATCACCATATCCCGCCTCAAATTCCCGAAGCGGTGGCTATCATCAATCCCAAAATAAAAAACTGCGGTTATCCCCAGGATGATTTGGCCGGAGTGGGGGTGGCTTTTAAATTTGCCCAGGCGGTTTATGAAACTTTTATGCCGGGAGAAAAAGAAAAGACCAAATGGCTTTTGGATTTGGTGGCTATCGGAACGGTGGCCGATATGGTGCCTCTGGTGGGTGAAAACAGAACTATGGTCAAATTCGGTTTGTTGGTTCTTTCCAAGACTCGTCGAGTGGGTCTGCAAGAAATGTTTAAGGTGGGGAGAATTTTAATTGATGAAAATAATTTTCCCGATGCGCAAAAAATATCTTTTCAAATCGCTCCGCGTATCAATGCAGCCAGTCGGATGACTCATGCCGAGCGGGCCTTCGGTCTTTTGGCGCAGGAAGACAGAATTTTGGCTCGCGATATGGCCTTGGATCTGGAAGATCAAAATTCCAGGAGACAAAGAGAAACGGCTCAAATAGTCAGTCAAGCGGAAAAAATCGCCAATAATTTTTTTAAGAATAAAAATTTTATTTTGATTTCCAATCCTAATTTTCCGGTAGGGACTTTGGGGTTGGTGGCGGGTAAATTGGCGGATAAATTCAAGCGACCGGTGGCCGTCTTGAAAAAAGAAGATCAGGAGAGTAAGGGGTCTTTTCGCAGTATCCCGCAAATAGATATAATTGGAACAATCGAGAAATGTAGCGAGTTATTGTTGAAATACGGCGGACATAATCAAGCGGCCGGCATTACTATAAAAAATGAAAATCTGGAGGAATTTTATAAAAAAATGGAGGAGCTTATCGATAATGAATTGGAAGGTAAGGATTTATCTCCGGAGATTAAGGTGGACTTGGAATTATCCGCCGAAGATATTGGAATGGAATTGATTGACGGATTGAAAAAGATGGAGCCTTTCGGACAGGGAAATGAAAAGCCGATTTTTTTACTCAAGAATTTAACGATTAAAGATTTGCGCTGGCTAGGTAACGGTGAGAAACATTTGAAATTGTTCCTAACCCCCGACAACGGTCAGCCGAAAGTTTTTGAAGCGATCGGGTTTAATCTGAGTGAGCGCTTTAACAGCTTGAAAACGGGGGATAAAATCAACTTGCTTTTTAATTTGGAAGAAGACGAGTGGAATGGAAACAAGAAAATCCAAATGAAGATAGTGGATATAAAAGACAGCTTGGCTTAATTAATAATTAATGACTAAGAATTGGAAAAATTTTTTAAAGTTCTTAAAGTATAAGATAGTCATCGGTCAAAAAGTCATCGGTCATCAAAATGCTTATGATTTATAAATTAAGTATTGCGTATTATGGAAAAACCGTTATTGAGTTGATGAATTGAAAGATAGATTTAAGATTTAGGATTTATTTAAAAAATACAAAATTAAAAATTAGAAATTTTCTGTCAATATGCTAAAAGGATTTTTTATGCTAAAATAGGTTTGATGAAAAATAAACAAAATTTTCTATTTCTAATCGTTTTTTTGTTGGGAGCTCTGAATTTAAACAGGGTTGATTTTTCTTTGAATAAAGTTTTTGCGACGGATTGCGATGTTCTGACCGGAGAAGAAAAGGAAAAATGCGAGGATGAGATGGAAGCAATCGAAGATGATATTAAGAGCTTGGAAAAGAAATTAAATAAAACAGAAGCGGAAAAAGCTCGCCTGGAACAAAATTTAAATAAAGTTAAGGGAGCTGTTTATACTACCGCACAAGCTATTTCCAAGACTGAAAAACAAATTCAAGAAACCGAAAAAAATATAAAAAATAAAGAAAAATATTTGAAGGCTTTGGAGGAAAGTATGGAAAGAAAAAAAGAAGCCCTAAGAATAATGATGCAAAACAGCTATTATGATGCCGATCAGCCTTTGTTGTTCGGTTTTTTGGATCGATGGAGTTTTTTGGAGACAGTTACCGATTTGGATAATAATTTGAGAGTCAAAGAGGAGGTTATCGTTTTGATGGATGAGATAAAAAAAGATAAGGAAAGTGTCGAGAATGAGACTGTCGAGCTGAGTCTGACCATAGGAGAAAAAGAAGAACTTTTGGATATTAAGGAGAGTCAAAAAAAAGCCCTGGAGCGAGAAGCTTATGGAATTGCCGAGGCGGTGGAGGAGAAAATGGATAGCATTGAAAGCTTGCGTTCCAAATTATCCGAAACAAAAAATGATTTGAATAAACTTTTGGGCAAGACTTATGATACGGATGATATTAAGGATGCGATAAAATTTGCCAGCAAGCAAACCGGAGTAAGGAAGGGGTTTCTTTTTGGAATGCTTTCGATCGAATCCAGATTGGGAGCTTCGGTGGGAGGGTGCACCTACAAAGAAAGTCGGATGAGCGGAACTCGGGCGGAAATATTCAAGGATATTTGCGATGAGCTGGATTACAATTACAAAAAACAAAAAGTTTCCTGTCCCCCGGCCAGTTATAAGGGAACCGGAGGAGCGATGGGGGCGGCCCAGTTTATGCCGGATACCTGGAGAGGTTATGAGAAAAAAATTGCCAATGCTACCGGACATAATCCGCCGGATCCTTGGAACTTGGTGGACGGCGTGATGGCGATGGCCTTGAAATTGGAAAATGACGGTGCTACCAAAAGCGGTAAAACTACTATCACCAGTCCTTGTGACGGGAAGAAAATCTCTATCAAATGGGAGGAATACGCCTCACTTAAATATCTCGGTTGGAGTTGCTATGGTTTGACTAATTATGCCAAGCGAGTTCAAGCTCTTTCCGGGAATTATGATCAGCTTTAAAAATATTTTAATATTTTTAAATAAACAAATTCAAAATTTCAAGATACAAATAAATAACGATTTTTAATAAAGAAATTTTGATCGCAAGCTTTATGGGTGGTCTATTTAAAAATTTATTTAAAATTTAGTTTTTTGGTATTGGGGAATTTTTTTGATTTTT
>JAVEQZ010000079.1:0-3403 GCA_034007405.1 Candidatus Moraniibacteriota bacterium
TGGAAAAATATGTCAATAATTTCAATCGGGATAAATTGGATAATTTATTGAATCAAAAAACCGAGAATAAAAATATTTTGCTTACTTCCGGACGTTTGGCCAGGAGAAAGGGAGTGGCTTGGTTTATCAGAAATGTAATGCCTCGATTATCTGAGGATTTTGTTTATGTGGTGGCCGGCAACGGACCGGATAAGGAAAATGTGTTGTCGGCGGTTAGAGAAAAAAAACTGGAAGAAAGAGTTTTTGTTTTGGGTTATGTTGAGGATGATGTCAGAGATATGCTTTTTTCCACTTGTGATTTATTTGTCCAACCCAATATCAAAATAGCGGGGGATATGGAGGGTTTTGGAATTTCGGTTGTCGAAGCGGGGGCTTGCGAGATTCCGGTTTTGGCTTCCGATTTGGAAGGATTGAAGGATGCTATCAAAGAAGGTCAAAACGGTTTTTTGGTAGAGCCTGAAAATTCACAAGTGTATATGGAAAAAATAAATAAACTTTTTGAAGATAAAACCGAATTGAGAAATTTCGGCAAACAAGCCAGACAATTTGTAATAGATAATTATAGCTGGGAGATTATTGTTCGGCGTTATTTGGAAGAAATCGAAAATATTTCGGAAGAAAAAGACAAACTTGAAAAATAAAATTTTTTACTAAAATTTAAATAAAAACAAAATGAAGAAAAAAAAGTTAGTTTTGATTATTTTGGGTTTAAGTTTTTGGGGAGGTTTGTTTTTGAACGGAAGTTATTGTTGGGGAGCGGATAAAGGAAAAATAGCAATCATAAACAGTAATTTTTATGGTTTACCCGATGAGACTTTGAATAATGGCAGATTCCAAACATATGATGCTTATTTGCAAAGTTCAACCAATCCTATTAATTTGAGGCTTTATCCAAGTTCGGATCCAATTGAAGATCAGTTGAATAACTCACATGGAATGTTGGTTACTGAAGCTACACACAGGGAATTATCAAGCAAAATTCCTCCTTCTGAGCGTCCCAATTTTTTATTAATCAAGACATCTCCCAATGATAGTCCCGAACCTAATGCTCAAGCTGTCATTAGAGCTGTTCGTTATGCGGCGGATCAGGGCGCGGATGTGATTAATTTAAGTTTAAGTCTTCCTACTGATGCTTTGCCGGAAAAAGATCCTCAAAAACTTGAATTATATAGAGAGATTGGACTGGAGATGGAAAGCGCACTTCAGTATGCGAGAAGTAAAGGGAGTGTAATTGTAGCCTCCTCTGGTAATGATGGAAGAATTCATCCGGTAATGGATTATCCTGGCAGTAGTAAATATACTATTGCTGTCGGTGCTCATGATTCAGTCGGACATCCGACCAGTTATACTTCTGGCGTGGGTGATAGTAAATTGGATTTTACGGCACGTGTTGGATTTGTGGATGATAATGGAAATGAAGTGGAGGGAACTTCTTATGCCGCTCCGGTAGTTACGGCGGATGCCTATTTATTAATGAAAACCGGAGATCCTTTTGAATATGACTTGGATGGAGATGGTCAGCTTTCGCAAGATGAAGTTAAAGTGGGTTTAGAAAATGAAGCGGGAAATAAGTTTGATAATATTAGCAGCATCACTTATGATCGAGTAGCTATCCTAAAAGAAAGATATGATTTTGAAACAAATTCCAATGTTAGTATTGGTGCTGATATATTGGGAGGTGGGAATGTTCTGGTTTATGATCCCAATAGATTGGAAAATTATATCGAGGGATCTTATTTAAATACGGGTCGATTTAATGAGTTTTATGATAGCTTGGATGATGTTTTTGCAGATAACGAATATTGTTATAAATCGGATGCTTTCCAGGTTTGTGGTTTTGATTCGATGTCTTCTTGCGAGGGCATAATGTCTCAGGAGTTGGGTGGTTGCGGAAAAGTCGGAGATCTTGTAAGTGTTGGGGATAATCTTTTATCGGAAGAAATTATGAGCGCCGATATCGACGGAGACGGGATTCCGGACGGAGAGGCTGACGGTAATTTTTGGGATGATCTTTTGGGAGGCGGAGAGCCGAATGCGGATTCGGGTGAAGAAAATAATACGGGTGCGGACGGATGTGCTGCCGGCTTTGCTATGGAAAACGGAATTTGTATGCCTTCATCTTCGGGACTCCATTCTCCCGAGGGTTCCAATCCGATGTTGGAAGTTTTGAGAAGAGTAATGCTTTGGTTACTGAGTGTAATCGGATTTATCGCTATTGTGGCTTTTGTAATTTCCGGAATCCAATACTTGATTTCGGCCGGAGATCAAAATATGATAGAAACAGCCAAAAGAAACATGAAATGGTCTATTGTGGGAGTAGTGACCGCTTTGAGCGGATTGATAATTTTGCAATTTATTTATATTATGATGTCTTAGATTTTTTTTAAGACTCGGAAATTATGAAGAAAAAAATAATTTATACTCTCAGGGTAAAAAACGCTATCCGGTTTTCGATCAAAACTCACGAAATTTATCAAAAACAAAAAAGAAAAGGTAAAGATGTGGCCTATATCACCCACCCGATGACAGTGGGAATTATCTTGGGAATGGCGGGCGCCGAGGAAGACTTGATAATAGCCGGAATTTTGCATGACACCATTGAAGATAGTGTTGAGGAAAAAAAAGTGGATGAAAGAATGCTTCAGGAGAGATTCGGAGAAAAGGTTATGCGGATAGTCAAGAGTGTAAGTGAGGACAAGGATTGTCATATCTGGGCGGAAAGAAAAAAAAGAGCCAGAGAAAAAATCCGCAAATTTAATCACGACTCTCTTTTGGTAAAATCGGCCGATACAATTAGTAATGTGGTGGAATTGATCGATGATTATATCGTTCACGGAGAAGAGACTTTTAATCGTTTTGGCGGAGGCAAAGAGAAAGTAATCGAGAATTATTTGAAGGTAATGAAAATAATAATCAAGAAGTGGAGAGACAATCCTTTGCGAGACGACTTGGAAAATCTGATTATTGAATTGGAAAAATTAGATTTATGTCCGGTTTTGAAACAAAAAACTCAAAGCGGGCGTATAAAGAAGTTGGGATAATAAATTTTATAGAATAAAAATATGAAAAAAAATAAAAGAATCTTTTGCGGTTTATTGGGGGTGTTTTCCTTGGGTTTTTTGGCTGGTTGTGATGGTGAAAAGGTTGAGAATACTTCAAAAACCGAGAACCTTGTCGATCAGGAAAAAACGGAAATCAATATTATTAAAAACGATAAATTGGCGATTGATCAAAATAGATGTATCGGTTGCGGAAAGTGCGCTAGAGTGGCACCTGATAATTTTGAGATGAATACCGAAACTCGCAAAGCGCAAGTGAAATCAACTGAAATAATCAATCAAGCGGAAGTGACTCGGGCGATGGAAGGTTGTCCGGTGAGCGCCATCTCGCAATAATTTATCGG
>JAVEQZ010000080.1:0-3326 GCA_034007405.1 Candidatus Moraniibacteriota bacterium
ATAAAGATCAAAGTTATTTTCTTTATCGCTTGAATCAGGAGCAACTTGAGAGAATTATTTTTCCCTTGGGAGAATATTTGAAAAGTGAGGTGCGAGAAATCGCCCAAGTAAATAATTTTGAGCTTAGGGATGAAAAAGAATCTCAAGATATTTGTTTTATTGCCAATAATGATTTTAAGAATTTTATCGGAAAAAAAATAAAAGATAAATCCGGGGAGATTGTCGATAAGATGGGTAAAAAATTGGGAGAACATAATGGATTGCACTTCTATACCATAGGACAAAGAAAAGGAATTAATTTGGGAGGGGACGGACCATATTATGTAATCAAAAAAGATGGAATAAAAAATCAGTTAGTTGTTTCCAATAATCCGGAGGATTTAAACTGTCCCGATAATTATTTTGAGATTGGGGCAGTTAATTGGATTTTTTCGGATTTGGCGTTTCCCCGGGAGGCCAAGGTGCGAGTCAGATATCATAGCTCGGAGGAATATGCTATAATAACCGAGGGGAAAACCGGTTTTTACAAGGTGCAACTTGGAAAAAATCAAAAAGCCGTTACTTCCGGCCAGTCGGCGGTTTTTTACGGGGATGCCGGCGAGGTCTTGGGGGGCGGAATAATTATTTAGGACAAAAAAATGGATTACAAAAAAAAATCGGTTGAAGAAATGGACGAAAAAGAACTGCGGATGCATAAATCTTCTTTGCGCCAAGAGTTGATTTCCAAGCGGGAAAATTTGCGCAGATTGCAATCCAGACTCGACAAGGAAAATTTGGAAAATATTTATAAAGGCAAGGAGCGGGAAAAAGTTGAAGATGATCTGGACGGTCGTAAGGGTCGATTGAGGGCGATTGATAATGAGATTAATCGATTGATGGCGGATTTGGAAGCTCGTAAAAAAACTCGCAAAAGCATCGAAGAGGAGATAAGCAGACTCGGCAGACTTTCGTCGGATATCGATTTTCAAATCAAAAATAAAAATCACAGTCTGGAAGAATTGCGTTATGAAATTAGGGAATTGGAACAAGAAATTAAGCGTATGGAAAACAATGTTAGAGAAATTTAATTTTTTAATTTTTTTAAAAAAATGAAAGCTTTTAGATTAAAAGAAGCGGTTTTGAGCGCCGCCCAAAAGAAAAATATTCCGATTTACGACAGTCACAGAAATTTGATTCGCAGTATCGAAAACGATTTGACTAGTGGAAAAATAACGATAAACGATGTTGAAAGTCAGTTAAAAACGCACAAGGACTTTCGATTGGGATTGGGTTCGGCCGAATATTCGGAGATTAAAAATAAAATAAGATAAATTTTTGTGATAAAATGGTGGTGGATTTAATCTCGATAATCTTGATAGATGAGACTGTTTTTGGTTTTTAATGTCGGGGTTGAAGCTTGATTTTCTATACAAAATACCTAATACATAATACATAATATATAATTCATAATACTAAACACTCAATACTAAAAAATATGACAGCCAAAGAAATACGCCAAAAATATTTGGAATTTTTTAAATCCAAGGAACATGCCATTATCCCCAGTGCGCCGGTCTTGCCGGAGAACGATCCGACAGTTTTATTTACCACCGCCGGAATGCATCCTTTGGTGCCTTATTTGATGGGGGAAAAGCATCCCTTGGGTAAGCGTTTGGCCAACAGCCAAAAATGTATCCGGACCGGAGATATCGACGATGTGGGAGATAATCGACATTTGACTTTTTTTGAAATGTTGGGCAATTGGTCGCTGGGAGATTATTTCAAAAAGGAAGCGATTGCTTGGAGTTGGGAATTTTTGACCGATAAAAAATGGTTGGGTTTGGATGCCGATAGAATTTATGTGACAGTTTTTGCCGGGGATAAAAATTCTCCGGTGGATGAAGTTTCGATTGAGATTTGGAAAGAACAATTTAAAAAAGCGGGAATTGAAGCGGGAGTGTGCGGTGAGGGAGAAAAAGCGCAGAAAGATTCTCGAATTTTTCTTCTCGGGGCGGAAGATAATTGGTGGGGACCGGCGGGAGAAACCGGACCATGCGGACCATGCAGTGAGATGTTTTATGATGTGCGACCGGAACAGGGAAGTTTGAAGGGAAAGACTCATGAAGAGTGGGTGGATGATTTCAGGATTATGGAAATCTGGAACGATGTTTTTATGGAGTTCAATAAATTGGCGCCGGGGAGTTTTGAAAAGATGGCTCAACAAAATGTCGATACCGGGATGGGACTGGAACGGACGATTACTGTTTTGTCCGGCAAGGAAAACGTTTTTGATACCGATTTGTTTATTCCGATTATAGATAAAATCGAAGAATTGTCCGGTAAAAAATATTCCGATAGTGAAGAAATAAAGAAATCAATGAGAATAGTGGCTGATCATATCAAGGCCGGAGTGTTTATCATTGCCGACGGAGTAGAGCCGTCCAATACGGAGCGGGGTTATGTTTTGCGACGCCTTGTTCGTCGAGCGATTCGTCAAGGTCATCTCTTGGGGATTGATAAAAATTTTACTGTTGAAATTGCCAAGGTGGTACAAGAAATGTACGGAGAAATTTTTCCGGAAGTTTTGAATGAAAAAGTTTTGATCGAATTACAAAAAGAAGAGGAGAAATTTAGAAAGACTTTGGAGAAGGGAATCAAAAGATTTAAGATTTATGATTTACGACTCAAGGACGAAGGGAAAGAAATAGATGGCGGGGATATTTTTGATTTATATCAATCCTTTGGATTTCCGTTTGAGATGAGCATAGAGGAGCTAAAGAAAATAGGCATTAATTTTAATCGAGATGAATTGAAAAAATACTTTGATGATAAACTAAAGAAACATCAAGATCTTTCTCGCACCGCTAGTGCCGGAATGTTTAAAGGCGGACTAGCTGACAATAAAGAAGAAACGACCCAACTGCATACGGTGGCGCATTTGATGTTGGCCGGACTTCGTAAAATTCTCGGCGAGCATGTCCATCAAAGAGGTTCCAATATCAACGGTGAGCGTTTGCGTTTTGATTTTTCTCATCCGGAAAAAATGACCGAGGAGCAAAAGAGAGCGGTGGAGGATTTTGTCAATAGCGCTATCGAAGCCAATTTACCGGTAAAAATGACCGAAATGAAATTGACCGAGGCCAAAAGTTGCGGAGCCGAAGGGGCTTTTGAAAACAAATATGGCGAAATGGTGAAAGTTTATGAAATCAGCGGATATTCCAATGAAATCTGCGGAGGCCCGCATGTGGAGAATACCGGAGATATTAAGGGAAGATTTAAAATTCAAAAGGAGGAAAGCTCCAGCGCCGGAGTGCGAAGGATTAAAGCGGTGATAGAAAGTTGAGAAT
>JAVEQZ010000016.1:0-15315 GCA_034007405.1 Candidatus Moraniibacteriota bacterium
ATCTTCTAGAACAATCCAAAGATTGCTGAGTTGCATTGTATCATCTCTCATTTCAACTTGTCTATATATATCATAACACCAAAAAATAAAAAGGCAATCTTAATTGTATAGATAAGTGATACAAATAAAAATAAAGACCCCGAAGGGTCTTAGTTAGATGTTTTCTAAAACATAACTTGCATAGGCAACTGTTGAGCGATATAATATTAAAGTAAAGGTTTACTTATACTGAGGATATTGATTGAGAAAATGATAAAATGCACCAATCATTCCCGCATCATTTTTGAATAATGCAGCCTTCACTTGAGTATGCTTTTGTAGATGTATGTTTAGTTTTGGTTTCACATAGGTCATCAATTCTGAAATGAATTGATCTCTACCTGTGATACCACCACCGATGACAATGACTTCAGGATTGAACGCGTAAGCGATGTTCGCAATCCCAATGCTTAAATTGTCGTAGAAGCGATTCACTAGTTTGATTGCAACTGCATCTTTTTGGTCATATAAGTTAAAAACATCAATGCCATTTTGAATGGATTCACCAAGTTCTTGTTGAGCAGCTCTGACTAAACTGGATGTTGAAGCAATGGCTTCATAATCATTGGATTCAATGCGCATGAGACCAAATTCTCCTGCACTATAGCCGTGACCTTGAATCAGTTGACCATTGAGTAAAATCGCCCCACCAATACCAGTACCGACGGTCATCGCAACCATGGATGAAGAACCAATCCCTGCCCCTTTGTGATATTCACAAAGCGCCATAGAATTTACATCATTCATGACTGATACAGGTAGATTTAAACGTTTATTCAAATATTTGATAACGTTTAAACCAATAAAATCAACAATTGCGTTGGTTGCGCTTAAGACTTCTCCGGTGTCCGAATTAATCACACCAGCAGAAGATATCGCAATACCCTCACCTTTATATTCTAATGATAATGTTTTTACAACAGCAACAATATCATCCAAAATTTGTTTTCCACCCAATGCACCACGTGATGGCATCTTGCTCTTAACTAAGATTTCCCCTTGTGCATTAACAACCCCATATTTGATTTCGGTTCCTCCGATATCAAACACAAAAAACTGACGCATAACAACACCTCTTTCAATTCTATTTGATATTATAAAGGGTGTTCTTATAAAAAACAATTGAAATTGAAAACACAAAAAGGGATAAGTAATACTTATCAAATTAAAAGGTGACCCTATGATAACTCCAATCTACAAAGTAATCGAATCAGACATCAAAGCAAAAATCAATCATGGCGAATTAAAGAGCGGTGATTTAGTACCCTCAGAAAACGAACTCAAGGATCAATATAATGTATCTCGTATGACCGTGAGACAAGCCTTAAACAACCTAGTCAATGACGGGTATCTTTATCGTCACAAAGGTAAAGGGACCTTCATTTCTCAACGTAAGATTGAAAAAAATATTCACGGTGTGCGCTCATTTACCGAAGAAATGGCTGCAACCGGTAGAAAAGTATCCAATAAAATCATCTCATTTGAATATATCGAAGCTTCCGCTGAAATCGCTGATAAGTTGTTCTTGAATGAAAAGGATGAAGTTATCCACATCGAACGCGTTCGTTATGGC
This sequence comes from Candidatus Moraniibacteriota bacterium, assembly GCA_034007405.1. Classification (GTDB taxonomy): domain Bacteria; phylum Patescibacteriota; class Minisyncoccia; order Moranbacterales; family UBA9337; genus UBA9337. The sequence continues at coordinate 1,613 of JAVEQZ010000016.1, forward strand.
AATGATATTCCAGTCTTATTCGAACAACTCTACATTCCAGCTAAACTATTTAAAACCATCACCAAAGAAAACCTAAGTGGGTCTTTCTATCAATACATCGAAAAAGAATTGGGTATGCAGATTTCGCACTGTATCCAATCGATTGAAGCCATCAGTGCTGACTCTAAAGTATCTGTTGCGCTCGAAGTGAATAAGAATGTTCCGACTCTACTCATTGTTCGTAACACGTTTTTAACAAACGGTAGACCGTTTGAATTTGTCAAATCATACTATCGAGCTGACCAGTACAAATTTGTTCAACATGCGATTAAAGGATAAACGAGCAATCGTTTATTTTTTTACGTAGACATTATGTATAGACAAGTATTATAATTGTTGTTATAATGACCATGAAGTGAGGATCTTTTCATGATACCAATCAAACCACTACAACTCAATCACCCCTTGATTAAACAACACTGTTTTGGAGGTGCTTGGTACCATAAAGTCATGAGTGTTGAGTATGCTTTTTATGGTATTGAGGGGGTAATTACGTTACCTTTACCCTTTATTAGACGCTATACAAATGATTTCAAACCTAAAAAAGGTTTACTCGATTTAAATCATCAAAACCTAGATGTATCCTCTATTTATATGGGGGGGTACGCGATTGATGAATCCGATGTTGGACTAGCGTTGTTTCGAGCCGAACTTGGTGGGGAAATCACATCGGGTAGTTGTGTATACCGCCCATTTTGGCGTTACATAACCGCTGAAAATGCTGATATCGGTGGGTATGACTTACAAAACCATCGTAATTACGCAGCGACTCAACTCAGTGAAAAAAATGGACTAAAGAACGTATATGCACAATATCATCCCTCATTTTCCGAATATTATTACTTACCAGGGGATACCCTTAAGATGTCGTTATATAGTCCTAAACCAGACTTTATGCAACTGAAGATAGAAGTCTTAGAGGTTTCAAAACTCCCTTATTCTATCCAGTTAAGAAGAAAATACCATTTAAAACAACCATCCACATTTATATCACCTATGTTTGCTTCTAAAGGACACGGCACCGATATGCTAAAAACCTACAAGCGTGTGAATGCCATCGATCAAGCAAAAAATGAAGGTAAAGTAGCGATTCCATCAGACACCCAAATCCTGAACGCTTTGTGGCAATCTTGCTATCTGTATTACAAAGAAAACAACACCTTATTTAAAACACCATTCAATGAAGAAATTTCTGTGACGATGCAATGTCCGGATCCAAAAGCATTCTATTCAACAGTGATTGAATCCACGACAGGTCGTCAAATGATATCCATCAGTCCAAAAGAGGTTAAAAAATGAAAAAACTCATCATCATAGGTCTCATGATTTATAGTCTATGTGCAATACCCATCTACGCTGCAGGACTAGACTATGTAATCATCAGTCAAAGTAATACTGGTTTAGAAGGCGTCACGGTTAATTCAATTACCGCGAATGTATACAATGATAATAGTACGGAATCAATTCAAAATATCCAAATCATCCAAGGAAATGAAGATGTATTCTTAACCACGTGGAGTTACTTTGATAATAATGGTAACCTTGTCAATCGGGATGTCTTAAGTTTAGCTAGAGACTTCAACTTAAAAAATCCAGATTATGAAGTCATTGCCGGGGTGAATGGGGATTACTTTACCACTGGGTCTACCATCAATGCGAATATGATTTTTGGGTCTCGCTTGGTAAAATCAAATAACCATGATAAATACTTAGCGATAGAACTCGATCGACTCGGATACTATGAATCAACCATTAAAAGTATCACTTTAGGGGATACATATAAACTCTACATTTACGATCAAATAACTCATGCTTTAAAATCAGTGGTCAACTTACAAACCATCAATGATTCAACCATTGAAGATGGACAAACTGGTGTTTTTTACAACTATGATGCAATCTCAAAGGCTTCTGGGAAGCACTATAGTTTTGATTTAATAGGAAAAACCAACACAAACAATCAATTTTACTTTTTGGGGAATAACCCAGTTGAAAAAACATCCACCATTGAAACCACATCTACCAAATTATCGGTATTGTCCAAAGATGATGCTGTAAATGCCTTATTGGATAATGCGTATGTGAAAGTTCAAAAAGAAGTCAAAACCGTTGAAGAATCTCATACAGTATTAGGCGTAGATTCTCAAATTATTCAAAATGAAACCATTAAACAATTCTCTGAAATTGGTGGACAAAGCGCTTCAAACAACGAGTCAAGACATCCAAGAACTGGAATTGGATTTGATGATAATAATCGACCAATCCTATTTACCATCGACGGTAGACAATCCGGTTTTTCTCAAGGAGTAAACTTAAGAGAGTTTGCGAAAGTCATGCAATCACACGGCGTGGTAAATGGCTTTAACTTAGATGGTGGTGGTTCAACCCAAGCGATAATAAAAGAGGGTGATGATTTCAAAATCATCAACAGTCCATCCGAAGGTGGACCAACATCTTATCGTGTCGTATCGAATGCGGTATTCTTTGTAAAACCCAAAACTAAAGCGACCATTTCGACACAATTGGCTGATGAAACATTAACCATTCAATTACCATCAGTGAACTATGATGTGTTCATCAATGGTGTAAAACAAACCGTATCCAATCCAATACTAAGCGTTGATATCGATTCAAAAATCGATAACGCCATCAGTGTCGTAGACCCAAGTATGAATTTCAGTGTATATAACGAAGTCATTTATGCCTACTATGTTAAACAAATCGTTTTACCAACGTTTACTGAAACAGAACATGTGTTCGAAGGCAATCAAGTGAGTGTGCTCATTCATTTTGAAGACCCTGATCGCTTGATTGACAGAATGTATGTCGTCCACCAGGCGTCGTCTACCCAAGAGGTTGCACTCGTTCAATATGCCGGTTTACGTAAAGCGGTGTTCGATAGCTATGATGAAGGAGTCAATGTTTATACGATTCACTATGAATTAAAAGATGGAACGAAAGATTCCTTTGACTATGAATTTACATATACGGTAGAACCACCAGTTGAACCCCCTCTTGAACCAGATGAAGCCAAACCTTGGACACTCATCTTAGTATCTGCAGGTTCATTTGGTCTAGTCGTGGTTGGGGTTGTCATATTCCTAATTGTTAGGAGAAAACCATGATGAAACAACTTCTAAAAACACTCAACATCCAACACAATATTGAAACTTTTGTTAAGGATGAACAAACGAGTATCGTTGGGAATACGCTTTATTATAAAAATATTCCAAGTGCCCTATTTAGCTTAAAACATCTTGAAATCACAGGTAAAACTGTACCCGATGATGGATTTAAAGTGAAGGGCACGATGATCGATTTATCGAGAAATGCTGTTTTTACTGTGGATTACTTTAAATCCGTTATTCTTAAACAAGCATTGTTAGGATTCAACGTGATTTGGTTGTACATGGAAGATGTTTATGAATTAGAGAACTACCCTAAGTTTGGTTATTTAAGAGGTAGATACAGTTTGACTGATTTACAAACCTTAGATGCTTACGCTACCTCCTTAGGGGTTGAATTAGTTCCTTGTATCCAAACCTTAGGCCATATGGGTCAGTTTTTACGATGGCCATCCTCAGCAGAGTTTAAAGACCAAATTGATGTATTGTTAATAAAAGAAAGCCTCCCCCTCATCGAATCCATGATTGCTTTCTGTCGAAAAGCATTTCAAACCAATCAAATACATATTGGAATGGATGAAACTTTTGGATTTAGTTTTGGACAACACTATAAAAAATATGGGTACTCACAACCTGAAGACTTATTTATGACACACCTCAAAATGGTGAATCAATTGTGTCTTCAAGCAGGGTACAAAGATGTATTAATGTGGTCAGATATGTTTTTTAGACACCGCTCTAAAACCAATTATTATTACGATACAACGATTGAATTTGATCACGATTTTATCAATCAAATTCCTAACAATGTCGGTTTAGTGTATTGGGACTACTACAATCATCAAATCGAAATCTATGAAAAAATGCTCCAAAAACATATAGAGATGAACCGTCGTGTGGTCATGGCCAGTGGCACATGGATATGGACTAAACTTGCCTATGATTATGAACAAACGAAGAAGACAGCTTCTTTGGCTATTCAAGCCTGTAAGAAACTAGGTATTCGAGAAATCATCTTTACACAGTGGCAAGATGATGGTGCTTATGTCGATTTCGAAACCAGTTTCCAAGGGCTATTCGATGTCACTCAATGGGCATGTCATGATAAACTTGATCCTCTCTATCTTCAGTCCATCACGTCAATGCCATATGAATGGATGAAGATGATTGGTCATGTGAATCAATTAGGTTATTACCCTGTTCGATTACTTTGGGATGATTTATTACTGGGTATCTATTTGAATGATTGTGTTGGTTATGATTATAAAAAACTCGATGATTGGATTAAACAAACAAAAAAACATATCACCAAGTTGCGTGGTCTAAATCAAAAACACCATTTGCTCATCGCTCAAGTATTAAAACTTAAATTAGAAATTAGAGCTTCATTTTTAGAAGGCTACTTTACTTCCTATGACTTTAGTCATACAATAGTAATGATCAATCGTTTTAAGACTAAAATGGATGCGTTAACCCAATCTTTTACGGATATATGGCACAAACGTTATCAACCATTTGGACTTGAAGTCCTTCAAAGTAGATTATTTGCACAACTCAAACGCGCAGACGAATTACTCTATTGGATCGATTGTTATAAAACGAAGAAAATCGATAAAATCCCTTTCCTTGAAGAGATATTATCGAAAGAACCTTACTTAGGATTTAAATATGCAGACTTCGCTTATAGCTCAAAACAATAAAGGGGCTTCGGCCCTTTTTATTTTGAAATATAGGTTAAAACGCTTTCAAAAAGTACTTGACTATACATTTAAAGATGATTATAATGAGTGTAGATGTATATACAATTAAAACGGAGGAAAGAATCAAATGACAAAATTTGGATTCAAAAAAGCCATCTTCACACTTGTGATGGTTGTGGTTGCTGCGATGGCACTCGTAGCATGCAATCAAAAATCAGATCAAGAGTATGTCGATGAAGTATTAGATTCAGTCAGCGTAACCTTCCAATCTGGTGACAGCGCTGTATCAGTTACAAAAAACTTAACTTTACCTACATCCCTAGGCGAAGTAACTATTTCTTGGTCTTCAAGCAAGCCATCCGTCATTTCAAATGCTGGTGTGGTCACTAGAGCCAACCAAAACGAGGCTGTTACCCTTACAGCAACCATCACTTATGGTGAAGCGTCAGAAACTAAGACTTTCGACTTAACAGTTATTGCTGCCCCAGATACGATTGCACCTGCATTCTTAGGGTTAGTCAGTGGTAAATTACCTGCGATTTCTCATTTAGAAACTGTAGATGTCGATTTCCTAGCTGAAATCGTTGCTAGAGACAACCGCGATGGTTATGAAGTAACCGTTGAGTTTGATTTAGGCGATTATGATAAAAATACCGCTGGTGAATATGTCATTACGTATACAGCAACAGACAAATCCAACAACTCTACCACAGTAGAACGCGTTGTCACCGTTATTGATGCACTAGACGTAACCGTGGATGCGGCACGTATCGGTGATAATTGGATTCCATTTGTATACAACGACGATCAAGCGTTCGTATTCGATAGCGTATTCGGTGGTGCTAAATTTAGACTACAAGACGTATTACATGTCATGTCCAAAGACTTCTTTAATGCACAAGTCTTAGAACATGGTGCTGAATACCCAAATAATAACAATTTACCATTGTTACCTTATGGTTCGTTAATCGTAACCGATAAAGACTACAATATCATTCATGCGAGATTCCAAACAGGTGTCTACCTACAAATGGATGTCGTTGAAGGTGCTACAGTTCTAACACACACAGACGTTATTTGGAATAACGGTGCAGGTGGCGACTTATTTAAAGGCATTTCTGATATTATTCCTGCCGATGGATTTGTGATGTTTATCAGCCCAGTAGCTCCACAAGCTGCACGTATCTTCTTAGTATCTAATCTATTCTATTCTGGTTATACTGGCGGTGCAGTTACAAAAGATCTACAAGACATTTTTGAATTAACTGAAATCGAATTAGCATTAGAAGAAGACTACCGTGTCTTAATTCAAATGCCAGATCCAATCGCAACCCCTGAAATCGAATTAAATAGACATTCACTTTCTTGGGAAGCTATTCCAAATGCATTAAACTATCAATTATTCGTGGATGGTGTAGCCTTCGGTTCACCAATCACTGCAACTTCACTGGATTTATCTTCTCTAGATTTAGCCATTTCCACCAATGATGGCTATGTCATTACCGTGGTTGCTAATACAGTAGACCAATTCAAGTATAGTTCTTCCTTAGTATCCAACGAAATTCTTTATAAGAAAGTCGAAATCCAAACATTAAATGCACCAGTAATCGCAGTTGATGCTGAAAATGCTAAGTTAGTCACTTGGGAAGCTGTTGAAGGTACAGACTATTATGAAGTTTACCTCAAACTTGGAACATTCTTGAAACTCGTTGGAACCTCTGAGGAAACATCATTCGATGTATCTGCAGTTACAGGTTTCAATGGTGTGAACGGCTATGTTGTCAAAGGTATCGGTTTATCGACACATACCGACTCAGTTAACTCAAACGTTGTATTTATCGACCAAACTGTGGTTACTAATATGACATTTGATGGTATGCCTGCACAAGTCGTCATCACGAACGCTACTGACTATTTCAACCGTCGTAATTTAACTGACGCATCAAAAGTTGGTGCATACTTATACTTAGTTACAGACATTAAAGCTGTTGAAGCTTGGTCTGGTATCTATACAGAAGCATTTGGTACTGTGGTTGTTCTTGACTCTAACTACCAAGCGAAGTTTGTTAGAAATATTTTAGCTAAACAAACTTATGTTAAAGGTACAGGTTGGTTTGATGACACAGCATATGCTGCAAACAGTGCACAACTTGTTGGCTTAGGTGCTTACCTAGCCGAAGGCGACATGCTATTGATTGGTAAGAACGGTCTTAACGTAAATACCACCGTCAATGGTAATGCAGTATCTGTTGCTGCGAGAGAATTTGTTGCATACCATTTCGTTAACCCATGGGCAACATTCCCAACTGCTGCAGTTTCACCAAACGGTTGGAGAGCACCAATCACCAGCTTCAAAGACGCTTCTACAACTGTAGTTGCGATGGCTCAATAAACAACTAGATAAAACCGTGAACAAGCAACCTAGAGTTGCTTGTTCTTGTGTTTTATAGGAGGAATAATCATGTCATTTTTCGAACGTTATGTGAACTCAAAATTCTATCATTTCACAGATTTATTCTTTAAAATCCTGTTATTAAATCTCTATATGATCCTGACTACCGTAATCGGCTTAGTTATTTTTGGATTACCTGTAGCGCTGTCTGCTGGTGCGCTAACTTTAAACACGATTTTAAAGCATACATCCACGGAAGTAACCGATACTTATTTTAAAATTTTGAAGAAAACATTCAAACAAACTTGGTTAAAAGGCATCATTTATGAACTCATTATTGTGGTATTAATCTTCAATCTGATGTTCTTTTACCAAGGCATTGAACCAATAAATTATCTATTTGTAATTGCTCTATTCATTACTTTATGGGGACTCATCTTCACCTTAGTCGCTTTCTATCACGGTATGATTCTAAGTAGTATCTACGAGGTTAAGTTCATAGCCATACTCAAGCACAGTTACTTACTTACCATTGGGTACGCGATGAGAAGTTTTCTATCTGTATTGGTCATCTCACTCTTCATTTTACTCATGATTTGGATACCAATCTTGGGTATACTCTTAGGATTTAGTGGTGGACTATGGTTGGTTTTCTTATTACTGAAGAAACCATATGTCACCATTGAGACCTTAAAAGTAAATCTAGAGGATAAAACCAACACTTACTTACAGTAAGCGGATACATTTTAACTTGACTAGTCAAGTGATGAATGTTATACTATATTTGAATTGACTATACAACCTATTTTTAGAAGAGGTATTCTATGAAAAAAATCATTATCCTGTGCTTATTACTAGCCATCCCCATCGGTGTTCTGTTAGCCAAACCAAAACGCGTAAGCGCTTTAAACTCAACGTATGAAGGTTCTTTATTTGATCAAAATACGCAAACAGATGAATCCTACGCTGACTACAAATCAAAATATAATAAAGTCTATCCAAATCATACAGTGCTTGTTGATTTGGATGTTTTCACGTATACAGGTGGATTGGTTCTAGAAGAATCGCCGTATGTATCGAATTTTACGGATGACTTAGGCAATTCAAAGCTCGGTTTATATATCCCTGAATCTGGTGACATTACATTTTATGTTGATGTACCGGAAGCAGGTTATTATCATATGGGTGTTTCATATTACTCGATTTTGGGTAGAAGTTCATCCATCCAAAAAGGAATTAAGATTAATGATGAATACCCATTTGTTGAAGCTGAAGGGGTATCTCTATTAAGATTCTTTAAAGATGCTTATCCAGTGTCTACTGACCGTGAAACAGGCATCTCAGATATTAGACCTAAACAAATAGAAACCCATTTATGGGCTATAGATACCTTTAAAGACCGTGTTGGTTTTTACAATGAACCTTATTATTTTTATTTCCAACAAGGTGAAAATAGTATCACTTTTACATCTAAACGTGAACCGGTAGTATTGGGTGAAATTAAGTTATTCCAAGCAACTCCAGTGAAAAGTTATGAAGATTATTATCAACAATATGCCAACTTAGGTGCGACCATTCAAGAAGGTAACTACACGATTGAAGCCGAAGAAGCACATCTCAAGAGCTCGCCTTCGTTAAATCCAATCGCAGAATATTCAACTATGAAGTTCTCACCCTATGAATCCTTTGTTACCCGTTATAACGCCATAGGTGGAAACAACTGGCGAATTGCAGGGGATGAAATCACCTGGAAAGTAACGGTTGAAAATAGTGGCTTCTACCGTCTCTCCTTCAAAGCTATGCAAAACTTCTCAAATGGTCAAAGTTCCACAAGAACTTTAAAGATCAATGGTGAAATTCCGTTTGAAGAGGCGATGTTGGTTGAGTTTAAATATAAGTCTAACTTACAATATGTTACCCTTGGGGGAAAAAAGACACCTCAGTATGTTTATCTAGAAGCAGGCGATAATACCATTACACTTCAAGCCAATATTGGTACCTATGGTGAAATCGTTCAACAAGTGAATACCCTCATTCAAGCCTTTAGAACTTTCTATCGTGAAGTCGTTATGAGAACTGGATTAAATCCGGATCCTTACCAAGACTACTTACTTTCAAGATACGTGACCAATTTCAATCAACGTTTAGCTCAGTTTGATGCAGAGTTAAGCGATATTAGAACCGATATCATCGCGATTTCTGGGGGTAGAAGTTCCTTGATTTCACCATTTGACCGTACAGGCAATCAAATCAAGAAATTTATCTCCGATGAAAAGAACGTTCAAAATGGCCTTCGTGAATTTGAACAAAATATATCATCCTTAGGGGCTTGGGTCATTTCTGTTTCTGAACAACCACTTACCCTAGATCAAATCATCGTTTCTGGTGATAACTATAAATTACCATCGATTAAAGTCAATTTCTTCCAAAAGATGTGGCACGAAATCACCTTATTTTTTGGATCCTTTATGGATGATTCAGACTTTGGATCTGGTGTGACAGCTGATGGTCCAACCATCGAAGTATGGATCGGTACAGGACGCGATCAAACCACTTTATTAAGACAACTCATTGATGAATCCTTCACTACCCAAGAAGGCATCAACGTTAAACTGAAAATGGTTAACATGGGCGTTTTACTCCAAGCAACCCTTTCTGGCAATGGTCCGGATGTTGCGATAGGGGTCGATCAAAAGATGCCAGTCAACTGGGGCATTCGTAACGCCATCATCGACTTAACCACGTTCGACGATTTTGATACTGTAGCCCAACGTTTTAGCCCATCAGCACTTGAAGCCTTAACCTTTAATGGTAGTACCTATGCTTTACCAGATACTGAAGACTTCTTAGTCATGTTCTATCGTAAAGACATCTTAAATAGCATTGGTGTCACTCAAATTCCAACGACTTGGGATGAAGTCATCGATATTTCTCCAATTCTTCAAAAACGTTACCTTGAATTCTATGTTCCCGTATCACAAGGGTCACTTTCCACCGTTTTATACGCCATGATGCGTCAAAATGGCGGCGACCTATACTTAAATAATGGGGCAGAATCTGGGATGTTACAAAAACCAAACATCGATGCGTTCCTTGACTTCACTAAACTGTTCTCAGACTATGGCTTTGCCTTAGAAGCGAATTTCGCTAACCGTTTCAGAAGTGGTGAAATGCCAATCGGGATTGCAAACTACTCTCTATACAACACCTTAAGCGTCTTCGCACCTGAAATTGCAGGTCAATGGGATTATGCATTAATCCCAGGGGTTAATCGCGATGGTGTCCTTCATCAAGAATCGACCTCAACCGTCTCTTCTACAGTCATCATGAGTAATACAAAACAAAAAGAAGCGTCATGGACATTCATGAAGTGGTGGTTAAGCAAAGACACTCAAACCGACTATGCGCGTGGTATGGAAGCCATCATTGGGTCAGCGGCACGTTACCCTACTGCGAACTTAGAAGCATTTGAACAAATGCCTTGGCCAATAAAAGACTACTTAATGCTTAAGACACAACGTGAAAAAGCTGTGGGTATTCCAACTGTTCCAGGGGATTACATTGTGGGTAGACATATTGATAACGCCTTTAGAGCAGTTCTCAATAGCAGTGTTTCACCACAAGATGCGCTCTACCATTATCATTTAAAGATCAATGAAGAAATAACTAGAAAGCGAAATGAATTAGGCCTATGATAACTAATCCAAAATTTAAACAATCGCTTTTCAAACAAATGAAATCTAAAAAAGTATATTACGGGATGATGTTACCATTCTTACTGATTTTCTTTACATTTACCATCCTACCTGTAATCATGAGTTTATTTTTAAGTTTTACGACGTTTGATATGCTCAACCCACCTAAATGGGTGTGGTTAGAAAATTACATCTATCTCCTGTTATACGATGATGTCTTCTTAATTGCTTTAAGAAACACATTCATTCTGGCGATCATCATCGGCCCAATCAGTTACGCTGCATCCTTCATCTTCGCTTGGTTAATCAATGAATTACCACCGAAGATTCGCTGGGTCTTAACCGTTGTATTCTACGCACCATCGATCAGTGGTTCTGCCTTTTTATTGTGGCAGCTCATCTTCAATGGCGATATGTATGGTTATCTAAACGCGTTTTTAATTAATCTAAATATCATTGACGCGCCAATCCTTTGGTTAAAAACCCCAGAATACGCACTAATGATCATCATCATTGTTCAATTGTGGTTATCTCTAGGGATTAGCTTCTTATCTTTCGTTGCGGGTCTTCAAACTGTGGATAAATCCTTATATGAAGCCGCAGCCATCGATGGTATTCGTAACCGTTGGCAAGAATTATGGTATGTCACATTACCACAAATGATGCCACAACTGATGTTCGGTGCTTTAATGCAAATCACTTCATCCTTTGGGATCTCAACCGTCTCTACACAGTTATTGGGTTTCCCATCGGTAGAATATAGTGGACACACCATCATCACGCACTTGATTGATTTCGGTGCTGGTTCACAACGCATGGAACTTGGGTACGCCAGTGCCATCGCAACCATTTTATTCCTAATCATGATGGTAGCGAACCTAGGGGTTCAGAAAATCTTAAGAAGGGTAGGTACTTAGGATGGATGCTCAAGATTTATCCCAATTAAGACAAATTAAACTCAAAGATATTAAACGTAAAAAAGCCGTTAAAAAGGGTAAAAAACGTCTCAGCCGTTCATGGCAAGGTGACGTTGCGCTAAGTATCTTACTCATCGGATTTGGATTATTCAGTGCATATCCACTCGTATTTACGATTGCCAATGCCTTCAAGCCACTCGATGAAATATTCTTATTTCCACCGAAATTATTTCCAAGAAACTTTACCTTGGATAACTTTACTGACTTATTTAACTTGATTGGAAATACACGTATACCCATCTCTAGATATTTCTTCAATACCATCATTATTACGGTAGTTGGGGTATCGGGACACGTGTTATTTGCAGCTCTAGCTGCGTATCCACTTGCGAAACACAAGTTTCCTGGTAAAGCCCTCATCAATCAATTGATTGTGTACTCTTTAATGTTCTCAAGCTTGGTTACCGCTGTACCTAACTACTTAGTAATCTCTTGGTTAGGGTTAATCGATACCCACTTAGCGATCATTATCCCATCATGGGGATTCACCCTTGGACTATTCTTAATGAAACAGTTCATGGTGACCATCCCTACAGAATTGTTAGAAGCAGCGAAGATGGATGGCGCTGGGGAGTACCGTGTATTTTTTAAAGTTGTCATGCCACTGGTTAAACCTGCCTGGTTGACGGTAATCATCTTGTTGTTCCAACAATTGTGGTCAACCGATGGTGGAGCCTATATCTTTACAGAAAACTTAAAACCACTCTCCTTCGCCCTACAACAAATTGTCTCTGGGGGGATAGCTAGAACCGGTGCATCCGCAGCGGTTGCGTTACTCATGTTAGTGGTCCCAATCTCTGTATTTATCATTAGCCAATCTAGAATCATCGATACGATGGCTCATTCAGGCATCAAGTAAGGTGAACCTGTGAAAAAACTATGGATATTCACCCTCATCTTAGGGATGGTCGTATTCGGAAGTACGACAATTAAAGCCTCTTATAATTATGCTTATTGGGATCAAATTGATTCCGCTGAAGCGACTCATGTTCTTAGAGTCATCGATAACTCCAATGTTGTCGATACGAATGGATTAACTAAACCAATCACACTTGGTGATTTACGTGATGTGTTTGCTTACGAAGATTACATCTATGTGTCGGATGCGACATCGAACCAAATTCATATTTTCAGCAATGCTTTTGAATATGTGAAATCTTTACCAAATGCTTCAGATACCGATGGTGTACTCAATAGTCCACAAGGCATTCATGTTTCAAACGATTTACTCTACGTGGCTGACTATAACAATAATCGAGTAGCCATCTTTGATTTACAAACCGAACGATTTGTTCAAGAGGTCAAAAATCCAAATGATGCAATCTTTGATAACTTGACCTTTAAACCCCTCAAAGTATCTGTCGACCGCACAGGTCGTATGAACGTGATTGCCTATGACGTCTATGAAGGCATTATGGAATTTGACATCGAAGGGAACTTCAACCGTTACTTTGGAACAAACACCATTAAATTATCCGTTTTAGACGCCCTCATCTATCGCTTTTCTACCAAAGAACAACGCGATAAAATGGCGTTAAAACTTCAAACATCCTTTACCTCTATGGATATTGACGATGATGGGTATATTTACACAGTATCTCGCCTTGAATACTGGGCTCCGGTTAAGAAACTGAACTTCAAAGGTAGATATATCCTTGAATCCAATGGATATGTTCCAGTCATCGGGGATGCGAAATTCCAAGAAACAGACACTAGAACTACTGTAGGACCGTCCTCAATCATCGACGTTGCTGTCCATGACGATAACGAACGTT
>JAVEQZ010000017.1:0-3147 GCA_034007405.1 Candidatus Moraniibacteriota bacterium
CTTTATGACCCATGATGACCGTTTCCATAACCGTTAAGTGGTCATAGGCATTTTGATTTTGTTTTAACGTGGCGAGACGTTTGTTTTTTTCGATGATGACATCGCCTTTGGTGGATTCTTTTTCACCGGATAAGATTTTTAAAAAGGTGGATTTACCAGCGCCATTCGCGCCAATCACACCATAACAGTTGCCTGCTGTAAATTTGATATTAACGTCTTCAAATAATTTTTTATCTGGGAAGACTAAAGATAGATTCGATACAGTAATCATAGGGTACTCCTTTATTATTTATAATAAACACTTGATAGCCTTATCAAGTTTAAACGATATCCCTCGTTTTGTCAAATAAAACCGAAGAAAAAGATGACATCTGGGCAGATATCATCTTTCTTTGACTATTTAAGATTTGGATGGTCGATGTCCAGACCCACGAATGGGTTCTAATGCTTTACCATTTACCTCAAATGCACTGCCTGCCCCTAAGACCAATTGGCCTTGAATGGGTGTGCATTTAACAATCGTGAAATCCATCGCTAAAAAGGACTTCACCGCGTCACCAAGACGTTCTGTCATCATACTGATCACATCATGATTGGTGATGTCTAAGGTAATCGCTGTTTCTAGATACAATCTTTTTCGGAAAAAGACACTTTGGGCTTTGGATTCATCTTCAATCCACAACAACCCTGCAATAGGACGTTGTCTTAAGTATTTGGTGTGTTTCGCCATGTTCGAGATGATGATATAGTAATCCCCATCAAACATCCCAAATGGGGCGTAGGATGTATAGGGTTTGCCTTCGTCATCGATGGTGGATAAGACCACGGATTTCATGCTTAACACGAGTGTTTGCATGTCGGTATAGGCTTGTTGTAAATCCATTAGAGGGCACTTCCTTTCGCTTTCAACTGTTCTTTGATGTCCTTGATGATGGTTTGTGGGTGGTTATACCAATTCGCTTCAAAAATACGATAAGGAGTCCAACCACGGGCCATTAAGAATCGTTCTTGGTGGATGAGGTCACGTCTTGAATTGACATCTTCTCTTTGGATGGCACACAAGATACCCAGCACATAGTTAGCTGTATTTGGGTCTTTGATGGCTAAATCCACTTTATAATTACCGATACCTACTTTCGGTTCAACCGTGAATCCTGCTTTGGTCAATTTATCATAGATATCTTGTTCAAGTTTGTTTAACGGTACTGTTTTGGTTTCTAACGCATGTAATTCACTAAGGACTTGTTTCGCAACCTCTGAATCCTTTTTCGAGATGGCATAACAATAACGCATGAAGGATTTCAAGTATCTTGGACCCAAACCAGATAAATCCTCGACTTTGAATTCTTCCGGCATCAACGAAGACACGAAATGAATCTTTTGTTTGGCTCTGGTGATCGCGACATTGAGTCGGTTTTGTCCACCTTCGTGGTTCAACCAACCAAATCGTCTTTCCACCACACCATGGCTATTTTTCGCATACCCCATCGAGAAAATGATGATGTCTCGTTCATCGCCTTGAACGTTTTCGATGTTCTTAACAAACAAGCTTTGATCTTCATTGTCTTCTTTTCTGAAGAGTTCTTTTTCAAAATAGGATTGATAGACCCCCTGTTTGAAGAGTTCTTGGTCAATCAAATCCAATATAGCGTCGCGCTGCGCACTGTTAAACGTGATGACACCGATGGTTTCGTTTTTTTGTCTTTCTTTGAATATCTTCTTTAACAGCTGAACAACCGCTTTCGCTTCGGCTAGATTTTGTCTCTTTTCGAATAAACCATCTTTGACATAATGGTATTCAATTGGTGGTAAAATCGATGGGTTCGCGTTTGGCGACACCAGCAGTTTACCGTCATAAAAGGCATGGTTCGAGAAAGCGATGAGTTCTTCATAATTCGAACGATAATGGTAATTGAGGATCGTTTCTTGGTATTTGTATCGGGCTAAATCAAGTAAGCTTTTCGCATCCAAACGAATGTCTTTATACACTTCTTGTTCATAGAGTTCATCGTCATCTGAGATACGTCCAAACCCTAAAGCACTTGGTCTAAGCTGTTTTGGGTCGCCCGCAATCACGACTTTTTTCGCCCGATAAATTGAGGGGATGCCTTTTTCAACATACATTTGAGATGCTTCATCAAAAATGACCAAATCAAATAAACCATATTGTAGTGGGATGAGGGCAGACACCAGTTCTGGTGTCATCATCCACACTTTGATGTGGTTTAACAGTTCAACTTGATAGGTTGAGATGAATGCTTTTAAACTTGGTTTGTGTTCTAATTCCATCACGCGTTTGATTTCCATCACCCGCTTGGTGTTGGATAAATCGAGGGCATGTTTATAGAGTTCCATCTCAAAGGATTCAATCGACAAGGCCCGTTTATCGGCCATTCTCGCATTCAGTAAGGCTTGTTTTTGATGGTACTCCTCAATGATATATAAGTATTTCGCATTTTTCGCTTTGAAGATTTCTAAGAAGCCTGTATAAAGCGCATCAAAAAGATAGCTACGATACTTATGGATGTCTGATATCCCTTTGAATAATGGGTCATAAATCAACATATCCAAATATTTTTGTTCGTTTTTCGATAAATGGGTATGTTTGGTTTCAAGTTTATTCAATTCTTTGATGTGTTCGAATAAATAGGTTTCTAAATCTGGGTGTTTGAAGATGGTTTCAATATAATTCAATGAAATCTTCTTTTTCTTGGTTAGATACATCAGTTTAGAACCCTCGGCTTGTTGGAAGGTTTTAAGGATTTTACGCTTTTTAAAAAATCCGGATTGGGTGTATCGTTGTTGAGCCATGATAAACGCCTCATGGAAAGCAGTATATTCTCCGATACTGCTTCTAGAGATGGCTTTTTCAAACGTTCTAACCATTGGATAGGTTTGTAAAATGGTCTCATAGTCGAGGTAGTTTTTAAGATGACTGTCTTTTTGAAAAGCCAGTTCAAGGGCTTTGATGACGGTGAAATCCAAGCCGCCAAAGGCCTTGGTGAACGCTTGAGTCACCTGTTTGGGTGATAATGATGGATGGACATCCTTATCCTTAATGAAACGTTCATAGAGCTGATAAATCGGGATGTCTTGAACCGTTTGGTGATACATCAAATCTAACGCTTGATCCATCGTTTGAAGCAA
>JAVEQZ010000017.1:3247-15127 GCA_034007405.1 Candidatus Moraniibacteriota bacterium
AGTTTGTTGGTTGCGAGAACGAGGTCTTTATTGAGTAAGATGTCTTTATCTAAATCTTTAATGAGTTTAAATACGCGTTTTTCTCTGACCAGTTTGACTGGGATGAATAGTAAAGGCGATTTGATTGCGAAAAGGTCTTTCTTAAAAATACCTTCGATAAAGAGGGTAGCGATGTATAAGTCATAGCTACCGTTTTCTTTATAGGTTTTATTGACCTCACGATACAGGGTGGTCAAATGATTGAGTAAGGTTTCTGATTCGATTTTAAATATATAGGTGGTTTTCTTGGGTGATAATAAAAACAATGAAAGGTCTTCATTCATGACATGGGTTAAATCAAATCGTTGGGTTTTATCCATACGACCCACATAGAGATTGGGATTGGTTCTTGAGATGTTGGTTAAACGGTCTTTATAATGGTCTAAGACTTTATAAGCCTCTTTGGAGACTTCTTTTTCTTCAGAGACCATGGTTTGATAGATTTTAATGACATTGAGAAAACGTGTAGCGTATTTATCCATAAAGGACTCACTCACACCAGCAATGCCTAAAAAATCACTCACCTTGAGTGGTTTTTTGGTGGCGATGTCTCTTAGAATCTCATCCGTACAAATGGTTGGAACAGACCCATCAGGTTTTCGTTCCTCTTGTCGCATCAATTCGCGTTGTCGATCTAAGGCTTCTAATAATAAGTTCTTTTTAAGTGCCACAGGTCATCCCTCCATTCTATGGTTCTATTCTAACATTAATATGAAGTTATCCAAAGGATATATGATTGATATTTTATATCTACTTTACTATAGAAAAGAATTCGCCAAAACGGCGAATTCTTGTATGGATTTTATTCATTTAAGTTTCAATTCATAATACACTTGATCCAAGTCATACTGACCAGTCAGTTTATTAAATCTACCATGAATGGTGGTGGATACATGATGCATACCCAATTTTTCCATGAGTTTGTAGGATGCAATATTTCTTGAATCAGCGGTTGCGTGAAGGGTTTCAATACCAAGTGATTTTGCGAGAGCAATCATTTCTTTGGCTGCTTGAAACACAATACCTCTTCTATGATAGGCTTCATTTAGAATCCAACCAATTTCAGCACTTTTTGATACATAATTCACGATTAAAGCAATCCCACCAATGATTTTACCTTCAAATTCAATCCCATATTCAAAATTCGTTATCGGTGTTTTTGAATAATGACCAAATACATAGTTTAAGAAACCTTGGGTATCTTCAATGGTATTGGGTCCCCATAACATGTACTGGGTGGTAATTGGGTTGGATGCGTAAAGGTGGATGTCTTCTATGTCATTTTGAGTGAAAGGGCGAATTTTAAAAATCAAATTAGTTGTCATTTTATTTATCCTTAGCGAACTCATATCGATGTGTCTTTTCACAGTTTTTGGCTTCTCGGAATAATTGTTTTTGTTGAATACTTCAATTTAAACTAATAAATTATCTGAAAAGTTATTCTCGAGATTCTGTTGGACTTTTCTCTATATTCATATTTAAATCAAAAGTCAATTCTGGTAATACAATCAAGTACTCTTTTTCTTCTTCTTTATCCCACCAATAAACCATGAATTTTACAATGGCATTAGTTAATGAATAACCACTATCAAGCAATTCTCTAACACGATCACTATATTTCTTAGATAATTTGAGAATTTTTCGTTCATCCTTAACCATCACATCATCAATGATTGTTAACGTATCACCTGATTTGAGTTTCTTAATGGCATTTTGGACCAACTTAAAGTATCCTAATGCGACATCCTCATGGTTAATCTGATATATGAGTCGTTCTGGTTTATTGTAGACAACTTCATTGATAGAAAAAGCAAGATTTTCAGCTTTAAAATAATTGAAAATATTAGAAACAGTATGAATAATCAAATTGCTCTTTGCCCTAGTCAAACCTACATACATCGCACGTTTTTGCTCATCATTTAACCTAATATTGTCATCAAGTATGTAAACATTATCGAACTCTTTGCCTTTGGTTTTGTGAAAAGTTGATACCATAACTGGTGCATCTTCAACATAATCCGATAGATTGGTTTCAAAAATGAAGGACTCTAAATCTGAATAATAGAATGCTGTTTTGTACTCATTTCTGAAAGCTCTCATAATTCTGATGCACATCTTGTAGTTAGATGTATCTTTGAAGATATCATCAAATCTAATAACAGCATTTTTCCAAGTATCATTGGACACCATACCTTCATGGATATCATTGGAAAAAAATGACATGAAAACTCTAATTTCATACAGACTGAATACTTTAAGTCTTTCATTGTTTTGAATTAGATTGGCTGAAATTCCTTTGAGGTTAAGTATACCGAGCGCATGTAATGCCTGTTCGTTCTTCCATGTAATAATACAAGTTCTGCCTGGAAGATTCTCTAACATGACTTGTTCGACGATACCTACAATTAAATTTTCGGATGTTGTATGTCTAATGACTTCAATTCGGCCATTATCTTTTGTATATGCTACAATAGGGTTATTTTTGATTCGATCAGGTATGAAATTTACGAATTGATTGGTAAATGTGACCAAATTATTTTTACTTCTATAATTCGTTGATAATTCATAAAAAGCACCATCATCCGTCAATAATTCTTTGAAATACTTAGAGTTAGAACCTCTAAACTCATAAATGTTTTGATCATCATCACCAACCGCGATAATTCTAATATTTTCATTAAACTCGATGATTTCATTGATTAAATCATACTCATTTTGGTCCATATCCTGTGCTTCATCAATCACCAATACCATTTTAGTAATCTTTGAAGGATCAACATCGCCTGAACGGATGTTTTCAACAGCACTTTGAACGATACCTTCGGTTTTATCAATCGATCCAACTCGACCTAAAATGTCAAAACAAAATGAGTGAAACGTCATTATATCAACGAAATATGATGCCTCACCGATGAGTTTGTATAGTCTATCTTTAAATTCTCCGACCGATGCTCTTGAAAAAGTTAGCATCATCAACTGTTCTGTTCGAATGTCCTCTGTATACAAAATCGATGCTAATTTATGTACTAAAAGCTTTGTTTTCCCACTACCAGGTCCAGCTGCAACAACAATTCGATTATGATCTTTGTCTTTGATCACAGCCAATTGTTCAGGTGACAGTGATCCAAAAAGTTCTTTAAACTTGGCTGGTGTCATGCTTCTTTCGATATCTTTCTTACGATCACCTTTAAAGTATTTGCCTAAAAATTCGTTAAATTCGTATTGAAAATAATCGTCGACAAACAACAATGCTTCTTGATAATTTTTAATCATTTTGCTGGCATATTCACCAACGATATGTACTTGTTCTCTTCTACTTTGATAAAAGGAGTCCAATTGTTCGTAATCGGTTTTCGTGAATTGTTTATGCGGATTTTTTTCAATTCTTTCAATATATAGCGGACTATAAATAACCATAAATCCGCCTTCAATCGTAATGATTCCACTACGTTGCATGAAAAATAGTGCATCTTCTATATCGTCTAAGTTAACGTTATAGTCAAGCATTCCCTTGCTATTATCATAGAATTGTTTAAGCTCAAGTACTGAAAACACAACAGTGCTGAATTCAGTATTGCTTTTTTGCTCACTCATCAATCGATATAAATAATTAATAATGATACTCGAAATAGCCGCATTTTTTTGAATCAACTCTTTGATATATTCAGGTTTTTGGTTGAACTCAATCGAAACATTGTCTTTCCCGTTTTTCTTTAAATCAATCCATTTTTTAATCGCAAAATAGTTTATGATACCTCTAACTTGTTTGAGATTGGAATCAATACCACTGTTTAATGCATGGTCATTGAGATCTTTTAGATTATAAAATTTTTGATCTGGTGATAAAACGCTTAATATATATTGAATGAGTTCAACTTGATTATCCAAACTTTTTTGAACCGTACTAGACCCTTTTGTTCGTTTCAAAAAAGCCGATAAGTCTTTATGGTCTGCTAATAGTTGAATTTCACGTAGATGGTTAATCGATTTTAATACTAAAAGTTTTTCTACACCTAAATTTTCAGCAATGTAATCTACTCTAGATTCCGCTTCGCCATCTGCACCTTTGTTTTTACTTTGACTTGATATTAAGAGCTTTATAATTCGCTTTGTTAAAGATTTCTCACTTTCAGGAATCAATTTTGATTCATCAATTCTTTTTGCAGCATCTGCCATCGTTTTAGCCATAATACTATTGGCAAAAACACGCGGTGAATTTTGTCCACGTAACAAATATCCCGTTTCTTCAAGTGTTGCGACCGCTGTGGTTACTCGTGTTTCCAAATCATGAATACTTTCGTCCCAACCAGCGATTCTGGCTATTTCAAGCGCTGATTGTGAAATGCTATCTCTAATCTTTGTTAGTTCTTTAACAGCTTTCCATATTTGTTGGATTTCTTTAAGGTTGAGTTTGCTACGATTTAACAATTCAAAATGACCGTTTAAATCTTGCTCATTGTATAGAATATAGCACTGTGCATGAATGTGTTCATCCCGACCAGCTCTACCAGATTCTTGTACATAATCTTCAAGGGAACTAGAAATTTGATAATGAATGACACACCCGATATCTTTCTTGTCTACACCCATTCCAAACGCTGAGGTTGCAATCATGATTGGGTTTATCCCCTTCATGAATTTATCCTGCTCTTCTACTTTTGCATCTTTCTCCATGCTGCCATGAAAACGAGAAACAGAAAAATGATCCTTTTTCATCCGCTCATACAGTGAATCTACAATTTTCGTTCTCGAAGCATAAATGATGGTTGGACAATTTTCTTGTTCTATGATACTTCTCAGTTTTTGGTATTTTTCTTCGTCGTCTGTGACATCAATCACTTTGTAAGCTAGATTGGTTCTTCGTGATGATGTCTGGTATATTTTCATATCTAAGTTTAAGTTTTCTTTAAAATAATTCGATATATCTTCGATGACGTTTTTCTTTGCTGTAGCTGTAAAACAGGAAACAGGGATTGAAGTTTTATTTCCTTTCACTTCTTGAATATGTTTGATGAACTTTCCAATATATAGATAATCAACCCTGAAATCGTGACCCCAAGAAGAAAAACAGTGTGCTTCATCTATGACAAATCTCGTTACATGTCTTTTAATTAATAATCTTTCAATCGTTTTTGACCTAAGAGATTCTGGAGCAATATATAGAATGCCCGCCAATCCACTTTCAACTCTCTCAATAGCTTCTTTTCGTTGGATAGGGTCGAGCAAGCCACTAATCGCAACCGCTGAAACAATCGAATTGTCTTCTAAATTATCTACTTGATCTTTCATCAGTGATTGTAATGGTGAAATAACAACTGTTAACCCTCTGGTATTTTCTCTACTTAAGAGTGCTGGTAATTGATACGTTAATGATTTCCCACCACCGGTAGGAAAAACAGCAATCAAAGATTCATTTTTGATTGCGGATTTAACCGCTTGTTCTTGAAGTGGTAAATCATTATATTTCCTAAAGTCCTCATAACCGAAAAAGCGTTTCAGGGCGTGTTTTGCATCTAAATGGGTATTACAATAGACACAACCTTGTCTGCATGGTGTGCTTCTAAGTTTGATCATTAAAGGTTCAACTTTTGGATAGTTCATTAAAACCCACCCAGGCATCAGTGAATCTGCTTCGCTCGTCGTAATTAATGATAAGCAATATGCCAATTCGACTCTAACTTCTTTCAGCAAAGCGTTGATGTCGATATTGTGACAGACTTTGTCTCCAAAGTATAACTGAATTAGTTCCACAAGATTACGCACTTTAGGATTGTATTTCATATGTTTGAAAAAACCGGAAAATCCAGGTTCATCTTTTAATATCGAATAATAGATTTGTTTTAGCGTATCATCAAGTCGATTGAATGCATCAACTTCATCCATAAATAAAATTTGTGCGTTTCGAGCGTCATTCAGTGGGTTATTCAGTGAATCACTATCGAGTTTATCGTTTTTAACCAAATGATGATATGGTCTTTCTGGGAACAATAAAGCTGAGAGATACAAGGTGTCTATAGTAGTTTCTAAGGGGATAAACTTTCGAGGTAATATCCGGTTAAGGTGAATAAAGTCGTGTGAAACGAAATTGTGACCGCAAAAAAAATCTACTTTTTTCGTGAATTTAATCAGTTCTTGAATGCTCTTGGTGTGTAGTATTTCACCATTTTCTTTGATACATCCAATGTCGGAAACCACATTATTTTTACTTATTTCAGTGTCTATGAATCCAATCATGTTGCACTCCTATAATTCTTGTATTTGATAAAATCATATTCTTATAATTAATTATAACATTGATAAGGTATTGTTGTTTGGAAATATTAAATATTCAAACACAGTTTTTTAAGAAAAAAAACGCTTACGCGCGTTCTTCTTTACTCATATAGTAAGAGCAGTTTTGTTTTAGTTTACAGAGTTCACATTTTGGATTGACTTCTGTACAAATGCTGACAATACCTAAATGATTCAATTGCCCATACAATACCAAGATAACGTCTATATACCGTATTGGATATCCAGTTGATTTACTCATCTGGCGTCCAATTTCAATGGCTTTTAGAATATCTTTATCATGTTCAATTAGACTTAATCGCTTAAAAATGCGTATGATAACGCGATCCGGTTTAATTACATTTAAACCAATGTCCGTCATAAAATGAAAAGATGTAATACCTCCAAGAAAATGAAACTGTCTTTCAAGTGCATGCTTAAAATTATATAGTGATTTTTCATCTTTATTTGGATTCATAAAATCTACATAACTTGAAAACGATTCGTGTTTCTGTATGATTTCATGCATTACTAGCGCATTTTTAAAACATGCTCTTATCTTTGATTGATTTTGTATAATATTCGAATCATTAGCGATATCAATCAAATCGGATTCAGTATACTTTATAACAACATCAATTGAAGGAAAATGATTGTGAATATTTTTGATGTACTTGTCAACAGTCGCTGCTTTAAAGCCAGAGTAGAAAATAACATCCACGAGAATCGAATAATACTGATCATCAGTTAAAGAACGATTCTCATACATTTTATAAATACCGAATTTAGCTTCAAATTCAGTATTTGATAATTTAGTTGTTTCTCTTAAAGTAGAGTGGATTTTGTTGAAAATGTCACCATAAGATAGCGGTTTTGTAGAGTATTCAAGGTGAACTTTGACTCCACAATATTTACAATAAAAGCTATCAGAATCTATCGATTTTGAACAACTTGAGCAAATCATACTCATACAGACCACCTCTTATTGAATTGCCATTATTTGTGTAACTAATTTAAAGACATGTTTTCCTTCATCTGCTGATAGTTTGAAAAATTCTCGTCTATTAGCATCTGTATTCTTTCTAAGATTAGGATTCAGAGTATCAATGATGCTGTGAATACTTTTTTCCAACACTCTTGAATTTTCCAGTGTTTTTGTTTCGATGGTTTCTTCAACTTTAAATGGTAATGGCACCGACGTATTATATAAATCTTTTAATCTACGATCAATGGCGTTGGTTCTACCAATCTTCACCCATCCTGGAATGGATTCGTTAGATAAAAGATAAACAACTTCTTGAGTGTATGTTTGGCTTTCTACTTCTTTAAAATCTACCAGTAGTTGATAATTTCCTTTGGATATGAATGCTAAAACACCTTTGTCTCGTAGATTTTGAAGGATTTGTCTTAGTTTATCTTTTATATGAAAATTTGAGGGGTAAACTTGCTGGAAGTACTTCTCGAATTGATACAACTCATCAAGCGTAAATGGATTGTTTTTAAAGTTGTTCTTTATCAGAGTATATACTATAAAATTCCAACCTTTTAAGTCTTTCATTTTCAAATCACTCCTTATGATATCAATGATTGATAGAACTTAGTAACATAGTGATGCTCCAATGATTCCATCAATTCTTCTTTTTGTCTTGGGTCTTGAATGACCTCTAACAATTGCTTATTTCTTTCCTCAAGTTTCGCAATATAGTCATCTTTCGGAGGACGATTGGATTTTGAACTATTATTGGATTTTGATGTTATGACTAAATTCCATAAATCGTCTGAATACATATAAGACCATGGAATAAAGTGATCAATGGATATGTCATTCATACTGATAATCTCATTGGTATAAAAGTCCCGAATTTCATCTTTATATAGCATCATTAAAATATCTTTGTACTTGTCTAAATTATTGCGTTTCAGCTTATTGTCTGATGAGCCTTTTACTTTAGAAACTATACGTGGTTGTGTATTGTATTTTTCCAGTAATTGTGCCCATTTATAATTAAACAATTGTGTTAAAACTTCGCTATATGAAATGAGTAATTTTGAATCTTCCAATCCGATTTCAATGTATCTATCTTTTATATTGAGGTCATATACTGAAATTACACCATGGTCTATATTCATAAATCGCCATGACACATTTTGAGTTAATACGGTTGAAATGCTTTTTATCGTATTTTCAACATTTTTATTATCAATTTTATGAATGGCTTTATCGAACCATACAGGTATATTTGATTCTATACTTTTATAGTGATTAATCAAATCATTTGTTAACTGTAAAACCACTGGTGGGTACTCATGACTAGCACTTTGTTTCAATCCGAAAAAGAATGTTTGATTCCAATAGTACTTCATCATATTTCTCGCAATCTCATCAAAATGGATTCGATAACTTGTACCTATTTCACTGCCTTGATTGGTTGAAACACATTCGATGATGGCCCTGCCCCAAGCCAATTTATATGTATTATCATTTGTCATACCATTTAAGATATCAAACCATTTTTTAATGTAGCTATCCATTAATAAGCTTGCTTCTGAGGAATGACACCTCGTACTCCTCCACGTGGATTCTCCATATCACCTTGATATCTAGGGATTAAATGGACATGTAGATGCATGATGGTTTGGCCCGCAGCTAAACCGTTGTTGATTCCGATGTTATAGCCATCCGGATGAAATTCCTTATCCAGTTTTGATTTCATAAAAATGATAGCTTCATCAATGGCTTCTTTTTCTGATTTAGATAATTCAAAGTAGTTTGAGACATGTCGTTTTGTTATGATAAGTGTATGTCCCGGATTTACTGGAAATCCATCGTAAATGACATAGATAAAATCATTTTCATAAATTATATTTTTATCTTTAATTTCACAAAATAAACACATAAAAGAGGTTTCCTTTCTAATTTTTTTTATTAACTATACTTCTCGCCTGTCTATTAAACAAATATTCGAGCAATATTGGAACAAAAACGATTGATACAATGGTTGTTACCATCGTTATGATATTTTCATATTGTTTTAATAATTGTACATCCGATGTGATTATTGACTCGTGTGAAATAAATAAAAGTATTGCAATTGTACCAACCATAAATGAAATTGAATTTTTAATTTTAGAATCATAGTATAGATAGTTGAGTTTAAATACCCTCAAAAAAATTGTCAAGGCGTTTATTATGAATTTAGTGATAACTCCCCATATAATTGCTAATCCAATAATTATAAATCCAATGTAATCTATATATTTCAAAGCAAATTGAGAATATGACAATTGAAAATCGTTAGAATCAAAATAGAGCATTACTAATACTGCAATTGGTAAGGTGATTGGAATTACTCTAATTGTGAACTGTAAAATAAATTTAAAATAATTAGCAATGTTGTCAAATATCGAAGACTCAATTATGTTCATGTAAGTATCTTCTAATGGATCATAATTATCGAGATAACTGTTTCTATCTCGAATTCTCATTAGAATACTATGAATCTTGTTCTCGTTTTTTTCCCTTTGTTTCTCATTTTTATCTATTTTTTTTAAGTATACTTTAATCTTAAACAAACTTATACGATTTTTGATTGCCTTTATTAAAATACCAATTATGTCAAACAAAAATAATTGTGAATAGGAAACATAATCAATGGATAACGTAATTAGTATAACCCATAATAAATTGAATGAATAATTAAACTGTATTATTGCAATACATCTAATGAATGATGTGAAACAATAAATCAAAAACAGTCTTTTCAAACCTTTTTTCCCATCTATAATTTCATTTGACGTATAATCAACAATGATAGATATGAACATAAAACTTGCTAATGTTATAACTACTGAAATCGGTATTGTTAAATATTTTTCCATTTATTGTCTCCAATTTTGAACTTCTAATTAAATTATACAATAATATGTGCAAATCGAGCTTATTTTATTTATAATCCAAGATTATATAAAAAACACCAAATTTGGTGTTTTCTTCACTAGTACTGTTTTAATGTCTCTTGAACAATAAAGTAGGATTGTTTCAATCGTTCATGATACGTTGGTAATCCCCAATTATCCCAAGTATATGGTGCTAAGAACATTGAGTCATTGCCGGTGCTTGCTCCAATATAAATATAGTCAAACGGTTCTCCTGTAAAGACATTATCACCTTTAAAGTTAGCCATTCTGGTTTTGGTTGAAGGGTCCATGATATTGAGTAATAAATACGGGATACGGATTTCGATATAATCGTTGGTTTGATAATAATCCGCTAGTGAATTGTAATTTGGGTCAGATGGATCAGATATCCCCTCTTTGAATAAACCCGCTTCATATTTTGAAAATGGAATTACTTCATTGGTGCCAGGGATGTGTAGTTCTTTCGATAACGCATGATATATCCCAGTAAATAATCCACTGTTGATGGTATGCATCCCCAGTGGCTTATCAATCATATCTAATACATCCCCATATAAATGACTGAATGCGTCATAATAAGGGTCTACTTCGATTCTTGAGGTTTCATCTATGGTAATTAAGAAGTCTACATCTCGATTGAATGTGATTTGCTTCGAAGGATAACTTAAGTTCCCTTGATTTGGAATGGTATCTATACCAATATAAATCGGTTCATTGACATGACCGTTGAGTTCTACCAAAAGATAGATATAGCGTTCATCTTGGGTCGCTTTTAAGTGTAAATCATCCATTTGAACATAAGGTACATCTTCCCAATCAGCAATACTGCCATCGAGTTTGATTTTGAGGGTTTCGCCTGGTTCAAAGGATAAAAGCCCAAACATTTGTTCATTGGTTTCGACATTACTCCAAAATGGACGTTGCCACTCCAGGTCAAAATCCATCGTATTCCAAGTACGTTTGAACCACTCATCTTGCCAAGCAAAGATGAGTGCGCCCATACTACCGGCATCGTGGATGTCCTTAATCATCGAAACCAGCATTTCACCTTGTTCTTTTTCCGTGTGTTGACCTTGATTAAATCCAGAATATCTCGCATCATGGGCTTTACCACGCGATGCAGGTACACCAAATTCAGCAACCAACACGGGCATCGTGTGGTAAGCATTCAGTTGATCTAAATAAGCACGGTAGGTATTGATTGGGTCATAAGCATCGATCAAGTCGGTTGAAAAATTCATAAACTCTGGATAATACGGATAAACATGATATGAAGCAAACTGACCTGCAAAGGCTTTTTTCGTGGTTTTGATGTGTTCTACATCGACACTTGCCATATCTTCTTTAGGATCAGGTTCATTGGGATGAGTCAATGGGTCTGTGGTTAACCAATTGGTATAGGATAACGGTCTGGTGGTTTGATAGTGTTCTGCTTCATAAGATAAGATCGCATCCCCTGCTTTCGCAAGAAACGCTTCAAATGGGGATGCGTTTTCTGTATATAAAAATTGTCCTTCAAAATGATTGAGGGTTGGGTGTAATTGATTGGTGTTATTGACGAAAGATGGGTCCCACTCTACGCCGAGTACCCAACCAATGATGTATTTTGAAACATCGTATGTATACGTCCCACTGGCGAAGCCTGGTCTAGGG
>JAVEQZ010000018.1:0-1470 GCA_034007405.1 Candidatus Moraniibacteriota bacterium
GTCGGGATGCCGAGAATCGCCACGTTATCCAACATGGTAAAAACTCTGCTCACCGGCACCTTCAATAAAAGGCCCTTTAAAATATCCAGTCGGGATGCCGAGAATCGAACTCGGATCACACGCACCCCATGCGTGCATACTACCACTATACTACATCCCGTAAACTTTCATTTGTCATTTCGACTTTATGGAGAAATCTCATTCACTCTGATAAATCCAGATTTCTCCACTTCTAAATTTTTGCTTACCTGCCTACCGGCAGGCAGGCAAAAATTTATCCGGTCGAAATGACAAAGTTGATTGCTATTTATTCAAAGGAAATTTCTTGCAAAGTTTAATCACTTCTTTTCTAATTACTCCCAGAACTTCCTCATCTTGATGATTCTCGATAGCCGCATTTATCCAGTTGGCGATTTTTCTCACTTCTTCCTCTTTCATTCCGCGCGTGGTGATGGCCGGAGTGCCGATTCTCACACCACTCGGGTCAAAAGGACTGCGAGGATCATCGGGAATCATATTTTTGTTGATTGTGATTCCGATTTTATCCAGGGCCAATTCGGCCTCCTTGCCGGTCACTCCCTTGCTCCCAAAAACATCTACCAAAACCATATGGTTGTCCGTTCCGCCAAACATCAATTTAAATTTGTATTTTTTCAATTCCTTTTCCAAAGTCTTGGCGTTGAGAATTACCTGCTTGGCGTATTTTCTGAATTCAGGCTTTAGCGCCTCGCCAAAAGCCACCGCTTTGGCGGCAATATTATTCATATGCGGTCCGCCCTGAAACCCGGGAAAAGTCGCTTTATCAATATCTTTGGCATATTTTTCTTTGCACATAATCATTCCGCCCCTGGGTCCGCGTAAAGTCTTGTGGGTAGTGGTGGTCACAATATCAAAATACGGCACCGGATTACTAATCGCTTTACCGGCAATCAAGCCGGCGATGTGGGCGATATCAATCATCAAGATCGCTCCCACTTTGTCAGCAATTTGCCTAAATCTTTTATAGTTTAAATTCCTGGTATAAGCCGAAAAGCCGGCCAAAATCATCTGCGGTTTTTCTTTGATCGCCAAAGCTTCCAACTTATCATAATCTATCTTTCCGTTAGCCTCGGTTTTGTAGCCGATAAAATTATAAATCTTGGCTGACAAAGTGACCGGATGACCGTGAGTCAGATGTCCGCCGTGCGATAAATCCATCCCCAAAATTTTATCCCCCGGCTTCAAAACCGCGCTATAAGCAATCATATTGGCCGGCGCACCGGAAAGCGGTTGAACATTGACATGCTCGGCGCCGAAAAGTTTCTTGGCTCTTTTGATGGCCAGATTTTCCACTACATCTGTGTATTCCTGTCCGCCGTAATATCTCTTACCGGGATATCCCTCGGAATATTTATTGGTAAAAACACTGCCCAAAGCTTCCAAAACCGCTTTGGAAACATAATTTTCACTGGCAATCATTTCCATCCCCTC
>JAVEQZ010000018.1:1570-14864 GCA_034007405.1 Candidatus Moraniibacteriota bacterium
TCAAGCACGAAGCAACATACCAAAAGAGGAGATTCACCGTCTTTCCTTGACTCTCTCGCCTTTTCATAATAAATACCAATCCGGAAACCCCCGATTTCGAGATATTCCTTTTTTTCGTATTCAATTGGTATGTGTCTAAAAACAAATCCTCTTTTTGGAGCTTTCTTTCCTTTTTCACTTCCAACGTTTTTTCTTCTCATCTCATTCTCCCTTTTTTTCAAAAAACAAAAGCAATCCCCATTGACTGCTATATTTTTAATTATATCATAAAAAGCACAAAAAATCAACCTTTTTAGAAGCCTCCCTCTTGACCTTTTCTCTCTCATCTTTCATACTTTAGAGAGTCTTTATTTTAAAATTTTTATTATGTCCGAAAAAAATATCCAACTAGCGCTGGCTCCGATGGCCGGTTTTAGCGACAAAGCTATGCGTCAAATCTGCCAAGAACTAGGGGCGGATATTACCTGGAGTGAAATGGTTAGCGCTGAGGGAGTTTTTCGCAATAAATCCGAATCTAATCCCTCTTTGGCCTTGGCTGAAAAATTCGGTCCCCGAGAAAAAAATTTTTATGTACAAATCTTCGGCGACAATCCGGAGGCGATGAGTTTTGCCTCGAATTTGATAAGCCGAAAAATAAAACCGCTCGGCATCGACATCAATCTCGGTTGTCCGGTAAAGAAAGCTCAAAAAGCCGGCTACGGAGCGGTCCAAATGGGGAAAATAGATGAAGTGATTGAAATCATTGAAGCCATAAAAAAAACAACCGCCCTACCGCTCTCACTGAAAACCAGATTGGGGTTGAAAAATCCCGATGAAATTTTGGCTTTCGCTCCCCGCCTGGAAAAAGCGGGAATCAATCAACTAGTCGTCCACGCTCGAACTTTGCCGGGGATGTTTAGCGCCTCGCCCGATTGGCAAACAGTCAAAAAACTAAAAAAACTTTTAAAAATTCCCATTATTTATAACGGCGGAATCAAAACTCTCGAAGATGCTTTATTTTACTTTCGAAAGACCGGTTGCCAAACTCTGATGATCGGCCAAGGAGCTATCGGCAACCCCTGGATATTTCGACAAATTAAAGATTTCTCTCGTACCGGCGATTATTCCATGCCCGGAAATGAGGAAAAGAAAGAAATAATTCTCCGCCATGCTCGATTGGTAGAAAAATACTACGGAGAAAGAGGTTTTATCGTTTTTCGTCCTCAACTGGCGGCCTATCTGCGAGGAATGCCGGAAGCCTCCCAACTCCGCGCTCAAGCGGTTCAAATCAAAAATTTGGAAGATGTTCGAAATATTTTGAAAAAAATAAAACCGGGATCCGGACAATAGTCCGAATCCCGAAAAGTGGGAGGGGGGATCTAGTTACCCATAGGGCAAGGATTGATTTCACAAAGGAGAAGTTTGAAGCCCAACTCCTCCGTCAAAAAGGTGTAATTGTTTCTGAACAAAAAAATTTTTAAATCAGAGTCCTCTTCATGTTCGGACTGCTTACGCCACTCACAAAAGGACATTTGTTTTGAGTTTAAATATTCTTTAAAACGCTCAATTTGCCTCAAAATTTCTTCATATTTTTCCTTTTCGACAGTAAAACTTTTGTCATTAATTTTTCTCCTCATTCTCATTCTCCTTTTTCTATGAATTGAATAAAAATAACCGATTAAATACTAACCCAAAAAGCCGGGAAATTCAACCCCTGAGATATTTCTTACCCTTCAACTCCGGCGGGAGATATTGCTGATCCGAACTGTCTTCTTTGGGCGTGTATTTATAGCCTTTTCCATAATTCAGTTCTTTCATCAATTTTGTCGGCGCATTTCTCAGATGCAGAGGAACCGGTAGATTGCCGAATTTATAAACATCCGCCCTGGCTTGATTATAAGCCTCGTAAGCGACAATACTTTTTATCGATTTGGAAAGATAAATCACGCACTGAGCCAAATGCACATTGCATTCCGGCGCCCCCAATTTTTGACAACTTTCAAAAACCGCATTGGCTAAAATCAAAGCCGTGTTATTGGCCAAACCGATATCTTCCGAAGCAAAACGGACCAACCGCCGAGCGATATAAATTGGGTCTTCCCCGCCTTCCAACATCCTCGCCAACCAATAAACCGCCGCATCGGCATCCCCTCCTCGCATCGATTTATGCAAAGCGGAAATCACATTATAATGTTCCTCTCCACCCTTGTCATAAAGCAAATGAGTTTTTTGCGCCGCTTTTTTTATCAAATCGATATCGATTCTGTCTCCGAAATTGGAAGCTGATTCCAAAATATTCAAAGCGTTTCGCGCATCTCCGTTGGCGAGATTGGCCAGAAATTCAAGATCCTCTTCATCCATCTTAATTTTATTTTTTCCCAAACCGCGTTCTTTATTCCCCAGAGCCTCTCGGATTATTTTTTTCAAATCTTCTGTTTCTAACTTGTGCAAAACAAAAACCCGCGCTCTGGAAAGAAGAGCCGAATTAATTTCAAAACTCGGGTTTTCGGTTGTCGCCCCGATTAGGATAAGCGTACCTTTTTCCAAATAAGGCAAAAGTTTATCCTGTTGAGCTTTGTTCCAACGATGAATTTCATCCAAAAAAAGAATGGTTCGTTTATTTTCTGTGAGATTTTTTTCCGCTCTAAGCAAAACCTCTCTCAATTTTTTGGCCCCGCTATCGACGGCGCTAACTTTGATAAAATCAGCTTTGGTTTCTCGGGCGATAATTTCCGCCAAAGTAGTCTTACCGCTTCCGGGCGGACCCCAAAAAATCATCGAAAAAATAGCATCGTTTTCGATAATTTTGCGCAAATAAGAATCTTTGGCCGTCAATTCCGCCTGACCGAAAAAATGATCGAAAGATCGCGGTCTCATCCTGTCAGCCAAAGGAATATATTTTTGGTTACGCATAAATTTTTCCGAAAAATAATCCGCTTAAAATAAAAAAGGGGAAATAAAAGAATCCCCATTTTTATATCAAAAAACTTTTTTTTATTTCAATATTTCCAAGGCTTTGTCCAGTTGGGGGTCCCGATTTTGTTCATAATCCTCATCGGTCAATTCCACTTCTATATCCGGTTGGATTCCTTTCTCGTTAATCTGCTCTCCGTTGGGAGTCAACCAGCGCGCTACCGTTATCTTGACCGAAGTGTTATCGGATAATTCAATCAATTCCTGAACCGAACCCTTGCCATAAGATTTCTGGCCCACCAGAGTGACATTCTCTCGATTATCCCGCAAAGCCCCGGCAAGAATTTCCGAAGCGCTGGCACTACCTTCGTTTATCAAGACAACTGTTTTAATTGCGCTCAATTTATCCTCCCCTCTGGAATAAAAATTCTTCTTTTGCCCTTCCTTATCCTCTTCGATAACCACCACTTTTCCGTCAGGCAACATCAAACTTGCCAAATCAATCGCCACATCCAAATATCCGCCGGGGTTATTGCGTAAATCCACAACAATACCCTCGGTCTCTCGAGGCACTTCTCGCAATAAACGATTGAAAACTATGGCCGTATCATCCCCGAAACGCACCACATTAAAATAAGCAATATTGTTATCCTTCATTTCCAAGGTAACACTTTCCACTTTAATAACTCCTCGGGTAACTGTTATTTCCTTGGTTTTTTCTTCACTCTCGGCCCGATAAACCGTCAATTTAACTTCTGTCCCGTCTTTACCCCTTATCCTGGAAACTGCATCATCAATACTCATATCCGCCGTCGACTCGTCGTTTACTTTCAAAATTTTGTCGCCGACTCGCAAACCCGCCTTCTCGGCCGGAGAATCTTTAAGCGGAGAAACTACCGTCAAGATTCCCTGTTTAATTCCCAATTCCGCCCCGATTCCCTCAAAAGTTCCTTCAATATCTTCATCAAAAGCCTTGTTTTCTTCGGGATCCATAAACACCGTATAAGGATCATCGGTAGCCGAAAGCATTCCCTTGATGGAATTATAAAGTAAATCTTCGTTTGTCAGTTTTTCCGCATCGACATATTTTTCCTTGAGTTTGGAAAAAACATTCCAATAAAGAGTCAGGTCTATTTTTTCAGACTCTTTCAACCCCTTCAGTTCAAGCAAATTTTCAACTGCCGGAGATTTTTCTCCGTCGCTCTTCTTGCCTTTCTCAAAACCAAACCAAAAAACCAGAGCCAAAAGCGCAAACAGAAAAACCAATTTTACATAATAATTCAATACGCTTTTTTCCTTTTTTTCTTTCAAGCTTGTATCCTTTTTTGTTTCTTCCATAGTATTAAAAATCTTTATCTTTATTATTTATAGTTGCGCGGATTTTTTTTGTTCCAATATTTCAAAAAATATTTTATCCCGCTGGAAATGTGAATCCAAGTCAACCTATTGAGAAAAATGGAGTGAAAAAAACCGCTTTTTCCGCTTCCCTTGCCGTGATAATGCAACATCTCGGCTCCGGGAAAATAAACCACTTTAAATCCTTTTTCCCAAAATCTCCGACACCAATCAACATCCTCCATATACATAAAAAAACGCGGATCAAGAAGGCCGACTTGGTCCAAAACTCGTCGAGGAATCAAATTGGCCGAACCCATCAACCAATCAACTTCTCCGGGAGAATTTTTATCGTAATCCCTCATCAAAAACCAATCCAGATGTTTTTTGGCGAATGAAAATCTACCCAAGATCGTTCGTCGATAAACAATCGTAATCGGCTTATAAAAACGAAAACAAGAATCTTGCGGGGTACCGTTAAAATTAAGCAGCTTGGGCCCCAACATCCCCACTTGAGGATTTTCTTTGATATAAACAAGCATCTTTTCCACCGCATCGTCTTTGATCAAAATATCCCCGTTGAGAATCAATAAATATTCTCCTTGACTGTCTTCAATTCCGGTTTTGACCAGTTTTTGGAAACCCACATTTTCCCGAAAAGGAAAAAATTTTATCTGCGGATAATTCTCTCGCATCAACATTTCCGTTTCTTCTTCGGTGGCGCTGTCAGTAACAAGTAATTCGTATTCAATACCTTGAATATTCTTCAAAATAGAATCAATGCAAAGCTTCAAAAGATCGGGATTTTTATAACTGGTAACAATTATCGACAATTCCATAAATAACTGAGATTTAATTGAATAAATTATTCTTGACTCTCGTTTGTCACCGGCTCCTTGAAGGGAAAAATATCTCTGAACATTTGACTAATCTTATCATAATTGTCTCCGATCGGAAGTAAAATATATCCGGCCCCCTTGGTTTCGGCGGGAGCGTAAAGCAATCCCTCCGCCGAGTTTTCCAAAACTTTTTGAGTTTTTTCCGGACTTTGCATTTTTTGTTGCATTTCGTAAAGTCGTTTCAGTTCCCAAAGTTCCAAGTCGGTCTTCAAATTATCGCCCAAAATCTCCGCCATACCGTTCATTTTTTCAAAATCGGTCAACACACCGACCGAAGTGGCTTTTTGGATTATTTTTTCAATAATTACTTGTTGTCGTCTGGCTCTGTCAAAATCACTGGACGTTACCCGAGATCGAGCATAACAAAGCGCTTTTTCCCCGCTGAGAGTCTGCTCTCCGGCCGGAAGTTTAAAATCTCCCCCGCATTCCACATTCGGATTAGTACAAAGTTTGTAAGTTGCGGCTACATATTTCGAACCGTCTTTGCGAGTATGATATTTATACTCGAAGTTGCCGGTCGGTTTGGTGAAAACATAAGAATCACAAACCCGCTCTTCGTTAAATTGCATCGCTTCTTCAAAAGGTTTATCCAACGAAACCTCGATTCCTCCCAACTTGTCAATAAGATCGACAAAACCCTTGAAATTTAAAACTATAGCATAATGAATTTCTTGACCAACCACTTTGCCCACCACTTCCTTCATCCCGCCAATGCCATTACTTTTTCCATCCTGCTGACCATAAGAATAGACCGCATTGATTTTACTCTTGGCGCCCAAATTGGGATTATCCACATACAGATCTCGCGGAATAGACAAAAAGGATACCTGATTGGTTTCCGGCTTAATGCTGACAACCATGATAGTATCGGCCAAAGTTCCTCCGCCGGGAACATTTTCTCCGCGCATTCCCAAAAGCAAAATATTAATCCTACCTTCTTCTTCACCCTGAAGTTTTTTCTCCACTCCGGGCAAAGAATTGGCCAAACTGCTGAAAAGATTACCCTCGGTGGAAATTTTGCCCAAAAAAGAATTCGCCTTCAAAAGAATCACTATCCCGATCACCAACAAAACCACACCCGCAATAATTAAAATTTTAATTTTTTTGCTCAAACGCTTCTTTCCTTCGCCGGATTGATCGGCGTCATTTTTTTTATTTCCAAACAAATTCATAAATTTAAAGTCTTTTTAGAGACTGCTTTTTTGATTAAACGAATTAAAAATATTCAGCATTTGTTGTGCCGATTTTTCCCAAGAAAAAAGATTGACTCTCTCCAAACCTGCCCGAGACAACCTTTTTTGCTCATCTTGATTAACACAAACAGTATACAACTTATCAGCCAAAATATCAACCTCCCCCGGCGGGAAATAAAAATTTCCCTCCCCCAGTATTTCCCGATGGGGTCCGATATCGGAAACCAAGACCGCCACCTCTTGGCTTATCGCCTCCAAAACGGGAATACCGAATCCCTCGTAAAAAGAAGGAAAAACAAAAACTTCAGTCGCCTGATAAACAATCGCCTTGTCCGGGGTATCAACATAACCGATAAAAAAAACTTCTTTTTCCAAATTATTTCTTTTTACCGCCTCGCTGATTTTTTGATCAAAATTGTGCGCCTGAGGATTACCGGCTAAAACCAGTTTGACTTCCGGAATTCGACTCCTAATTTTGGCATATGCTTCGATCAAAGTCGGAATATTTTTCCTCGGTTGCAAGGTGCCCAGATAAAGAATAAATTTCTCCGGCAGAGCATATTTTTCAATAATTTTTTGTCTGTGCTCATCCGAGACCGTTTCTTGCTCAAGATTGATAGAATTAAAAACCACTTCGATTTTCTCCGGCTCAATTTTATAATATTTTACAATTTCATCCTTGGTAAACCGGCTGACGGCGATAATTTTATCCGAACGTTTGATACTTCGAGGAATCAGAATATCCAAAAAAATCAAGTCCTTCTTCAGGATGAACTCCCGATAAACTTTAAAAGAGACATCATGAATGTGTGTTACCACTTTTGTCTTTTTGGGAATAAAAAGGGGCAAAATATATTCGGTATGAAAAATATCAACTTTGTTTTTTAGGAAAAATTTCGGCATCATCCAAGCTGACCAAACGAATTTATTCTTGGCTTTTAGGGATAAAAGTTGAAAGTTTTTTTTATCTTTCAAATTCAAGTCTCGACGAATATTTGCCAAAACTTCAGAATTATCCGTATCGGTCAATAAAAGATAATCATTTTCCCTATCAAGCGCCAACAGTCTCTTG
Organism: Candidatus Moraniibacteriota bacterium; assembly: GCA_034007405.1. Classification (GTDB taxonomy): domain Bacteria; phylum Patescibacteriota; class Minisyncoccia; order Moranbacterales; family UBA9337; genus UBA9337. Next base: position 8,962 of record JAVEQZ010000018.1, read on the forward strand.
GTTAACTCCAAGACCACCACTTCACTACCGGTCCTTTGTTTGCCGATATTTCTAATGTCAATTGCTATTTTCATTTTTTTATTCTTATTTTTTATTTTTTCTCTTGGAGAAATTTAGTTTTTTATTTGAATGATTGCCAGCCACCACCACAAAAATCCCAACATTATACCGGCGTTAAAAAGATTGGGCACGACCACCGCCAGACTGCTCAATAGTAAAAAAAGATAAAAGAAATCCATTCCGGCGTCACCCCGCCCGAATTTTCCCGCTTTAAACTTTTTCCAAAAAAACATCTTTCCTCGAACGATTGCATAGCCAATCAATGTCAAGAAGGAAATCAAGCCCAAAAAACCGGCCCCCAACCAAACCTCCGAGAAAATATTACTCGAATTCAAGCCGGCCCCGCGATCATCTTGACCCAATATTTGCGAAATATTTCCCCAACCGATTCCCAGAAACCAATTTTTCCGCAGTTCATTTGAAACTTTTAGGTAAATTTCCTTGCGAATATTAACATTGGGATCTTGACGATAAACTTTTTTGATAATTTTTCCTTTTCCGAATTCGGTCGAAACATCCTCCAGATTGATATGGCGACAATTATAATTTCCAAGTTCATCCACGCTTGCAATCGGCTCGACTAGTTCAACCTCGCTTTCACAAGAAATTGTTATTTCTTGCAAACCGGAAGCGGTACTTTGAATCCTATTTTCCAATTCGAAATTTGTAAGTTTAAAAAAATAAACCGCCCCGACAGAAAAAAGAAAAGCCGAAAAAACAATTCCAACCGAATAAAATTTCTTTTTTAAGGCCAGATAAAATCCGAAAACGCCAAAAACCGCCAAGGCCCCCAGCCAAGCGCTTCGAGAAACAGCAATAATCAAATTTACACCACTCAAAAAAATCAGAAACCAAACAAGGACCGCATAAGCCAAAAGCCTCTTGCTATTTTTTATTCCAAAAACTCTAACTTTTTCGGATAAATTATAAATTGAGACAAATAGAACCGCCAAAAGAAAAACCAAAAAAATCCCCCACCAATCCGGTTCGGAAAATGTGGCATTGGCTCTGCCGGGCATCACCGCAAAACTCTCCTCGCCTCGCATAAATTGAAAATTCTGCCAAATTCCGTAAATCAAAACGATTGCCGAAGAACTCAAGAAAAAAGGAATTATTTTTTTGAGATCTTCCAGATTCTGGATAAAAACTCTGGTTAAAAGATAAAGCAAAATAAAAGAAATAATTATCATTGATTGCTTCAAGGCCACCGCCCCGTTCTCGGCATTCAAAACAGCCAAAAAACCGCCCGCGCCCAAAAGAAACAAAATATAATCCGCCCAGATAAATTTGGGCAAAGAAAAATTTAAGCGCTTGGTAAGATAACGAGTTACCACCGCCAAAAAAGTCATCAAACCGATCAATTGATAAGGGCGCATCGCCACTCCCAGATCAATCGGCGCCAAATTGATATTTTCCAAAACGATTGTGCCGGTAAAGAAAAGAAATCCCCAACCGGGACGATAGAGAGCGAAGATAAAAGTGATAAAAACAAAAAACAAAAAATCACCGATGCTTTTGAGCGGGAAATATCCTCCGTTGGAAAACAAAATCAGCCCGCTCACCAATAAAATATTGGCTCCCAAAAGATAATATTTGAGGGAATTGAATCTATTGACTAAATTGTTTAAATATGTTATCATATATAAATAGTACTTTGTTATTTTTTTGAAAAGAAAAATCCACCTTGGAGGAGCAAAAAATGAAGGAATTAAGAAAGATTTTCATCAAGGGTCTTTTTTTCATATTTTTAGGCCTTTTGGCGATGTGCATAGAAGCTTGCAGGGCTATTTACGATTGCCCTGAAATAATGGAAATCTTTAAAACAAAAGGTTTCATTATTTGTCTTGCTTCATCTTCGGTTTCCTTTTTTTATTTTATAAAATATATAAAAAAAGAAAGGGAGCTCGACCGCAACTCTTCTTGATAATTCGAGAAGGGTTGTTTTCATTTTACCACAAAATCAAAAATTACGAGATAAATTTTTCCCAAGAAAATCTTTTGATTTGCTCCGCTCCTTTTTTTACCAATTCTCTTTGTAAACCATCGTCTTTGATTATTTTTTTGATACGTTCCTTAATCTCTATAACATTTTCGGGATCAAAATATAAAGCCGCCAAACCCGCCACTTCCATCAAAGATGAACGCTCCGAGGATAACACCGGCACACCTTGATTCAAAGCTTCCAAAACCGGCATCCCAAAACCCTCATACAGAGAAGGATAAACAAAAAAGAGGGCATTTTTGTAAATAGTCGGCAATTCCTCTTGCGGAACAAAATCCAATATTTTTACCTTTTTCTCCAAGCCTTCCTCCGCCACCATTTTTTCCACATCGATAATCAAAGGCGCCAAGGCCGGCATCAGCTTTCCCGAAATAACCAAATCGGGCAAAATTTCTCCGCTTTTCAAAAGCTCCTTATAAGCGCTAAGCAAAGTTTGAATATTTTTGCGCTTCTCCAATCCCCCGCCGGTATAAATATAGCCCGGGTCCAAATTATATTTCTGTAAAATTCGTTCCGATTCGGCCGGCGCAATTTCTCGCTTATAAATTTCATCCACATCAATATAGCGCACTTCGATTTTTTCTTTTTCAATTCCAAAATATTTCATCAAATCATCGCGAGTATTTTGACTGACGGCAATTATTTTATCCGCTTTTTTGATAGCCTGCTTGGTCAAATGCCAATAAAATTTTTTACGCCAATTATTGAGATACTCCGGAAAAAGCTCGGGGATAATATCATGCACCACCATGGTGTGTTTTATTTTTCGAGAAAAAACAGTCGGACATTGATAAAAAGAAATAAATTCCTCACATCCGTCTTTTGCAACTTTGCGAGGCAACAAATATTTTTCCCATAAAACCTTGCGGATCAGATCATCTCTTTTATAGAAGGGCAAAAAAATTCTCTTTTTAAATCCGGATAAAAAACTTTCTTCGCAATCTTCTTCCAAATACAAAATATGCTCCGCTCCTCTTGAATTTTTATCAAAAAGTTTAAAATCAAAACCGGCCAAAGCCTTTAGCGCATTTAGCGTCACTTGTCCGATTCCGTTTCCGGGCTTTCGCAAAAAAGAAGCATTTATGCCGACTTTCATATTTTTATCCTTTATCTTTTTTAATAAAACCTTGCGCCTTTAAATACTCATTTAAGGCGTCTTTATAGCTGCGCAAGGGATTTAATTTTTTATTGAGTAAAACCGAAAAATAAGGGCGTCTCGCCGATCGAGCGAATTCTTCTCCCGTCACCGGCTCTACTTTGACATTTTCCAATCCGGCTTGCAAATACAATTCTTCCACTGCATCATACCAAGTGCAAGCCTCGCCGTTAATCACATGATAAATCCCAAACTCTTTTTCAGCCTCGATGATTTCTTTGGTTTTTTTGGCCAAATCGGGAGCATAAGTAAAACAGCTGGTTTCTTCATCCACCGCTTTTACCGCTTTGTTTTTTCGTCCCATTTCCAACATTACATCAAAAAAACTTCGCTTAGCGCCTTCGATAACGGCCGGCCGACCGAATAATTTGGAAAGGCGAATAATATAATATTTTTCTCCCGCTTTTTTTATCTCCTCCTCGCCCATCAATTTACTTTCTCCGTATTTATTGACCGGAGCGGGCTGATCATCCTCGCCAAAACCGATTTCCGGCTCATAATCAAAATGCAAAGCGCAACTTCCGCAACTTCCCGTACATCCCTCCGGCTCGGGGATAGCGGGCATCTCCGCTCCGAAAACATAATCGGTGGAATAATGAACCAAAACAGCTTCCAATTCCTTGGCCACCTTGGCCAAATATCCCGGGGCTTCTCCGTTTATTTTTTTGGCCAGCGTAAATTCCGCTTCGCTTTCCTCACACTTATCCACCGCATTGTAAGCCACAGCGTTAATAATTATCTCCGGCTTGAGCTCTCTTATTTTTTGAACAGTTTTTTTTTCGGCTGTTATATCAAAATCTTCTTTGTCCCAAGCGGTTAGTTCATAATTTTTATCATCGAAAACCTTTACCAATTCCTGTCCCAACATTCCTTTTTTACCCAATATCAAAATTTTTTGCATATTTTTTTGACCCTTTTTAATATTTAAGTGCTATCAAATAAAACCTATTTCAACGCTATAACATTGAATTTATTTCCCGAAAAAGGATTATTTTTTGTAGCTGCCGTATGCAATGAAAGGCCGGAGAAAAAGAAACTTTTTCGGGAAATAAATATTCTACTTGCTACCAGCTCATTTAAACCTGCGGATGTTTATCATCTTGATGCTCTTTATTGTATTTCTTGTAATTGCCGTTTTTGATATTTTCCAACCAATCTATATTTTCCCTGTACCATTTAACCGTTTCTTGCATCCCCTCCTCAAAAGAAATTTGAGGCTCCCAACCTAATTCTTTTTTTATCTTGGAAAAATCCACCGCGTAACGCTGATCGTGCCCTTTTCGATCATCCACATATTCGATTTGTTTTTCATCAAATCCCATCAACTCGAGAATTTTGTGAGTAATTTCCAAATTGGTTTTTTCGGCATTGCCACCGATACAATAAGTCTCACCGATTTTTCCCTCCCGTATAATCTTGTCAATCGCCACGCAATGATCCTTTACATGCAACCAGTCTCGAATATTATCCCCCTTGCCGTAAACCGGAACCTTCTCCCCTGCCATCAGCTTGGTGATAAAAAAAGGAATCAGCTTTTCCGGAAATTGATACGGTCCGTAATTATTGGAACAATTGGAAATAGTGATTGGAAGCTTGTGAGTATGGCAATAAGAGCGTACCAAATGGTCGGAAGAGGCCTTGGAAGCGCTATAGGGACTCTTTGGATCATAGGGAGTGCTTTCATTAAAAGCTGGATCGCCTAAGTTTAAAGATCCGAAAACCTCGTCAGTGGAAATATGATGAAATCTCTTATTGCCGTTATTTTTGGCCACTTCCAAAAGATTAAGGGTGCCGTTAACATTGGTTCGCACAAAAGCGTCACTATCAAGAATAGACCTGTCCACATGAGATTCGGCCGCGAAATGAACAATCACATCAATATCTGGAATTATTTTTTCCAACAAGAGGGTATCCATTATATCGCCATGAACAAATTGATAATTTGACTGATTACTTACTTCTTTAAGATTTTCCAAATTGCCCGCATAAGTAAGCGCATCAAAATTTATTACTTTATCCTGAGGATAGTTTTCCAAAATATAATGGATAAAATTGGAACCGATAAACCCGGCCCCGCCTGTAACTAGCAAATTCATATTTTTTACCTTAAGATTTATATCTTAATCTTAACAAGATAATCAATAAAATTCAATGCCAAATCCAATCGGATAAATATAGGGAAAAGAAAAAAGGTTTCGAATCCCGCTGGGATTCGAAACCTAGAAAAAATCAGACCTGATCAAGATACAAGACAATTTCATTCAAAACCGCAACTTCTCTAAAAAGACAACAAAATTTACAAGTTAATTTATCGCCTTGAATCAAAAAAGCATCTCGACATTTTCCGCAATCCTCCGCTTCATAACCGTTTTTTCTTAAAACACTCATTTTTTCAATTTGATATTCGGCTAGCTCTTGGAGAGCGCTTTCTGCCAAAAAATTATCCCTCACTTCTCCGATAGCGAGATAATCCGCAGAAAAGCAACGCGGATTGGCATAAAAAACAATTCCGCTTAATTCAATGGAAGGCTTCTTTTTCTTCCTCATTATTTCTCCTCCTTTTCTTGGGAAAGCAAAGAACTTTTTTATCCGACAAATTCTTGCCAAGAAACATTCTTGGCGTCCTTTTCGGAAACAATCGGATCTTTAATACCATTTTCTTCCAATTTCCAATCTATATTTAAA
>JAVEQZ010000019.1:0-2373 GCA_034007405.1 Candidatus Moraniibacteriota bacterium
GATTTGTCTCAAGATGGAGAAGTGGAGTTGTTGGAATACGGAGCGAATATTTCAGCCGGGATTCTCAAAATCGGCCACCATGGATCAAAATCATCCTCAAGCGAAAAATTTTTGGAAAAAGTTAATCCGTCAGAAGCGGTTATCTCGGTGGGAGAAAAAAACAGTTATGGTCATCCGCACTCTGAAGTACTGGAGAGATTGGAAAGAAACTCCGTCAAGGTTTGGCGCACCGACAAAAACGGAACTGTTAAATATAAATGCAAGGACCCCGAGGATGCTTGCCGGCTTTTTGTCAATTAATAGTTAAGCGAAATAAATTTCACCGATCTGTTTTTTTGTGTTAAAATTACGAATGATGAAGTTTGGAAATTTTTTTAATCGGTTATTTTCCATTGCCGGTTACGGATTACCGATTATTAATTACTGACATTTTTCATCCTTAATTTTATAATTTTTTCAGATCACTGATTATCAGTTACTGATTACCAATTTAAAATGGACAAATCAAATTTAGTTTTTTTGGATACGGAGACTACCGGTCTCAATAAGGAGGACCGACTCTGTCAGGTGGCTTTTAAATTTCAAGGCAAGGAGTGGGACGCCTTATTTAAGCCGGAAATTCCTATCAGTGTGGAGGCGATGGCTGTTTCGCATATCACCAATAGGATGGTTGCCGACAAAGACGCTTTCAAAGATTCGGAAATGTTTCAAGAACTAAAAGATATTTTTGATAAAGATAATATTTTGGTAGCTCACAATGCCGGTTTCGATGCGGAAATTTTACGGCGAGAAGGTTTGGCGATAAAAAAAATGATCGACACTTTCAAAATAGCCGGTTATCTCGACAAAAAAGGCGAAATCCCGAAATACAATCTGCAATATCTGAGATATTATTTTGATTTCGAGATCCCCGATGCGCCGGCGCACAACGCTTTGGGCGACATCAGAGTTTTGGAAGTGATTTTTGACTATTTTTATGCGCGGATGAAAGAGGAGGTTGGAGCTGAAGAAAAAATTATCCCTAAGATGTTGGAGATTTCGGCTCTTCCGCTCTTGATCAAGAAATTTTCTTTCGGTAAATATCTGGGGGAGAGAGTGGAGGAGGTGGCCGGGCGCGACAAAGGTTATCTGCAATGGCTCTTGGGAGAAAAAAAGAAAGCCCGAGAAAACGGAGAAGACGAGAGCGAGGATTGGATTTACACTTTGGAGCATCATCTAAAAAATCAAAATTCGTTATTTTAGCTTTTCACAATTAATTTATTAATCAAAAAAATATGAAAGTCAAAGATATAATGAATAAAGAAGTGGTGGCTGTTTCGGCCGATACGACGGTAAGCGAAGTAGCCGGTATCTTGGTGGAAAAGAAAATTCACGGTGTGCCGGTGGTGGATGAAGAAAATAAAATTATCGGAATAATAACCGAGACTAATTTTTTTGCCAAAGTGGACGGGGATTTTTATCTCACTCAGTTTGTTCAAAATGTTAAGGAGAACAAGCTTCCCGATGCGGAGGATTTGTCCAAGGAGAACAAAATCACTCCCGAAACACGGGTTTATGACATTATGACCAAGGATTGTATTTATGTTGATCCGGAAATGGAAACTGATGAATTATTTGAGGTTTTCAGAAAATACGGTTTTCATACTATTCCGGTGGCGACCGAGGGTGGGAAGCTTTGCGGAATAGTCAGCATCGCGGATATTATAAAAATGAGTACCGATAAAAAATCTCCTACCCCGGAAAAATAGGGTCAACAGGGGCCTGTGGATAACTTTTTTGTTCCGCTTGATTTTTCGTTTGATTTGTGCTATAATGAAAATATGAAAAGCAAAAACAAAAATACAAAAAAATATTTATAAAGACTAAAAATTCGATAGTCTTATTTTGCTTTTTAAGCACCTTGAAATGAACAAAACTTCCGTGGAAGGTTTTGTTTTTTTGTTTCAATCTCAACGAAATGGAGGTAGAGCCATGTGTTGCAGAGAGGCGATGAGAATTCTTATGCTGAGTCCGATTTACTGGAGATTGTCTCCTGCTCAACGCTGGGAGGCAATTAAATACTTTTGCTCTAGCTATAACAAATGAATGGCTATTTCAATGAAATGAGGAGGAAGTGTATGAAAATTCCACATTTTTGCCGTTGGCAATAAAAAAGCGCAGATAAGATTATTCATCGAAATAATCGAAAATCTTGCGTTTTGCCAGCGGTTTTAGTTTGCGCTTGATTTTTTTTAGAAACTTGGTAGAATGTATTTGATGCGAAAAAAAACGCATTCATTTTTTTATAATAGGCCCTATCGTCTAGCGGCTAGGACGTATCCCTCTCACGGATAAAACTGGGGTTCGATTCCCCATAGGGTCACCGGCAATCGA
>JAVEQZ010000019.1:2473-4591 GCA_034007405.1 Candidatus Moraniibacteriota bacterium
AATGGACGTGATGGTTTATAAAGTATGCCCCGTCAGATATTTTTCCGACTGGGGTTTGTAAGGTAAAAACTCAGTCATCAAGTCGTCAGCAATCTGTCATCGAGGAAGATTTAAAAATTGGAGATTATTTATTATATAGTTAAAAAGTTAACGAATTGAGGGAATTGTTTTTTCGGGGTCTCCCTTTTTTAAAGGGAGATGTCTGAAAGACAGAGGGATTTAAATCCTCCCTTTTCTTAAGAAGGGTGGACCAAAAAATTTTTATCAAGAAAAAGATAAGTTGACAAGCTGTAATTTCGTAATCAGTAAATTAGGAAGAAAAAATAAGAGTCGGTTTTGAGATTTTAAATTTATTTAAGTTCTCTTTTTATTTTTATAAAAAACAAAAATCGCATTTAAAAATTAGTTGATTTTCTCAAGCGGATTTGTAAAAAAATCAATTTTGAGAAATAAGAAATAAATGAAATTGGTAACACAGGAAGGTTTAAAAAAATTAAAGGAAGAGTTGGAGGATAGACAAACTCGAGTTCGACAAACAATCGCTAGCTCTATCAAAGAGGCGAAAGAGCAGGGTGATTTGAGCGAGAATGCCGAATACAGCGAAGCCAAGAGTCAGCAATCTGAAAATGAAGCCAAAATTGCCATGTTGGAATCAATGATTAAAAATTCTCAAGTAGTGGACGATAGCGCTTCGACGGACGGGTTTATCAAAATCGGATCTCGAGCGGGAGTTAAATTTAATAATAAAGAGGTAACTTTTCATATCGTGGGTGCCAGCGAGGCTGATCCCAGTAATTTCCGAATCTCCAACGAATCGCCGATCGGTAAGGCTCTGATCGGTAAAAAAGAGGGGGATACGGCCAAGGTGGAAACTCCGGGAGGGGTGATGAAATACGAGATCTTGAGCGTCAAATAAAAACTTGTAATCTTTTGATAAGATAGCGATAAAAAGCCGGATTTACTAGATAAATCAGGCTTTTTTATTTCCCCAAAAAGCGTTTTGAAGATTTTTTGCGGTGGGACGATTTAGGTGGAACCCCCGCTTCACCTATTGACAAATTTTTCAAAATATGCTAGTATTTAAGGTTAATAATTTTTATCAAAAGATATATGAAAAAAGCAGTCAGAATGTCGATCATGATCTTGGGCTTTATTGCCTTGAGTCTTTCGGCTCAAGCGGCTCAAGCCGAAACCATCACCTTTGGCACCAGCGAGCGAATGTATGCTCCCAACTGCCATTGTAAGGCGGATGTTTCTCCTTATAAATTGGCCACTTGGTGCGGTGCCAAGACAAGTTGTGACGGAGACACCGATACGCATGCGATTAATTTGTCAGCCGGAAATTATGATGTAAAAGTTAATTTGGCCGGTTTGACCGATTCTCAAAAATACGAAGTAGTGGTACTAAATATAAACGGTAAAGAATATACTATCCCCGATCAGGGAGGAAATAGCTCTTCTACCGGTACCGCCACTTACAATTTGGGAAAAATGTATTTTTCCGGAACGGTAACGGTCAGAGCTTATCATAAATATGCCAACACCTTTACCGGCAAATGGTATGCGGATGAAAGTTCAAGAATCGGAAGTGCTTCTGCTTTGGAAAGTGTTTATATTACAGCGATAACTTTTAATAAAATCGCGGAACCCAAACCTACCTGTTCTATCTCGGCTAACCCGACCACTATCAACTCCGGAGGAACTTCAACTCTATCTTGGTCATCTGCTAACGCTACCAGCGCTTCGATCAACCAAAATATCGGTTCGGTTGCTACCGGCGGAACAAAATCGGTCAAACCTGCTACCAGCACCACTTATACTATGACAGTTAGCGGAGCCGGTGGAACAGCCACTTGTAGCGCGGGTGTAACGGTTAATATACCTGTTCCCAAACCTACCTGTTCTATCTCGGCTAACCCGACCACTATCAACTCCGGAGGAACTTCAACTCTATCTTGGTCATCTGCTAACGCTACCAGCGCTTCGATCAACCAAAATATCGGTTCGGTTGCTACCGGCGGAACAAAATCGGTCAAACCTGCTACCAGCACCACTTATACTATGACAGTTAGCGGAGCCGGTGGAACAGCCACTTGTAGCGCGGGTGTAACGGTTAAT
>JAVEQZ010000019.1:4601-5581 GCA_034007405.1 Candidatus Moraniibacteriota bacterium
CCAAAATATCGGTTCGGTTGCTACCGGCGGAACAAAATCGGTCAAACCTGCTACCAGCACCACTTATACTATGACAGTTAGCGGAGCCGGTGGAACAGCCACTTGTAGCGCGGGTGTAACGGTTAATGTTTTGACTCCGGCTATCAAAATCGAAAAAAATGATAATGATAACGGAGATGATACTCAGACAATCAAAAAAGGTGAGGATGCTACTTTTAAAATAACCGTGACCAATATTGGCAATGCTCCTCTAAAAGATGTCGTTATCTACGATGAATTAGCGCCTAGTTGTGCCAGAAGCGCGGCTCAAACCAAAGGATTGTATGAGGGAGAATTGTTTGATCCAAGAGAATCTTTTAGTTACACTTGTAAAGATACTGATGTTACTGCGAATTATACCAATAAAGCTACAGTCAAAGCGACTGACCCAAGTAAGCCCGGATCAACTGATTCCTTGATTGATGACGATACATCCAAGGTAGTTGTGAGTGAAACTCCGGCTCCCGAACCTGAGCCGACTCCCGAGCCTAAACCTGAACCTAAGCCCGAACCAAAGAAAGATAAGTGTGAAGGAACTATCGGAAACTATGTTTGGTTGGATGCCAACAGTGATGGAGTTCAAGATAAGAACGAAAAAGGATTAAGCGGAATTACGGTTAAATTGAAGACCGATGACGGTAAGTTGGTGGATAAAGACAAGACCAACAGTAAGGGTGAATATGAATTCGATGATTTGTGTGCAGGAGATTATACGGTTTATGTCGATGACGAAGATGTCGCCGGTTATACTCAAACTTATGATCCGGATGGAAAAAAGAACAATAAAACAGATGTGACTTTAGAAGGTGATAAGGATACTCATACCAAAGCGGACTTCGGCTATAATAAGGGTCGCACTACTCCGGTAACCGGAAGCGGCGGCTTGGCCATCACTTTCACCGGTTTGATCTCGGCTATAGGTTATGCCTCTTATCGACAAC
>JAVEQZ010000019.1:5681-9630 GCA_034007405.1 Candidatus Moraniibacteriota bacterium
GATACTCATACCAAAGCGGACTTCGGCTATAATAAGGGTCGCACTACTCCGGTAACCGGAAGCGGCGGCTTGGCCATCACTTTCACCGGTTTGATCTCGGCTATAGGTTATGCCTCTTATCGACAACTGAAACAAAAGGTCACCGGTAATATCTTGGCCTAACAAAAAAATAACAAAAAAACTTGAGAGCCTTTATTTCTAGAAAATGAAGGCTCGAATAGTTTAACAGGTTAAGGACAATAAGATGAAAAAAATTATCGCTATTATAACAATCATACTTTTACCCTTGATCATATTTTATTTTTTGAATTTTGATTTTAAGGGAGGCTTTAGTGACGCTTACAATTCTTTTTGTAAAAAGGCGCTCAAAGAAGAAAAAATTCCGCAGTCTTGGTTGGATCGATATCAGATCGAGATTGAATCGGAAGAGGATTTGAAAAATGATATTGATAAGGACGGCTTGGATTTACTCAATGAATATTTAAATTCCACCAATCCTTTGGATTTTGATACTGACAAGGACGGTTATGGGGACGGTAAAGAAGTGCGCGACGGTTATAATCCCGTCGGAGAGGGGAGACTGGATTTGGATAGAGACGACTTGCCTGATTTTTGGGAAAAAGAAGTTGGATTGAATTTGAAAAAGAATGACGCCAATGATGATAATGATAATGACGGCTTAATAAATGCTTTGGAATATGCCCATCTAACCAATCCTCTAAAGACCGATACGGACGGAGATGGCTTTGCGGATTTGGCTGAAATTAAAAACGGATATGATCCGGCTGTAGCCGGGGAGGCCCGACCCGATTTTCAGTTGGTAATCAACAAAATTGGCGTAACTGCTCCGATAATTTGGTCCCATAGTTCCGAAGAGGCTGAAATTCAAGAGGATTTAAAGAGCGGGGTGGTGCGCTTGCCCGATACCGGTATCCCGGGACAAAGGGGCAATGCGGTTATCTCCGGTCATAGCAGTAACTATATCTGGGTGGAAGGAGATTATAATTATATTTTTAAAAATTTGAACGATTTAAACGCCGGGGATGAACTGATTATCAAAACCACTCAAAAAAACGGTAAATCGTTTGAATATAAATATAAGATTACCGAAAAAAATGTTACCGCTCCCGATGATCAAAGAATTTTTGCCGAAAATGATCGTCCGGCCATAACTCTGGTCACTTGTTGGCCGCTCAATACCAATTGGAAAAGATTGGTCCTCAGAGCGGAAATGCAATAAAAAATTTCAAAGAAGAAAAAGCATCCACCTCGGGCGGATGCTTTTTAAATTGATTCAAAAAAAGAGCGTAGTGACTGTTTCGGGAAATGCGCCGTTTGCCTTTTTGCTCCTCTTGATGCTATAATAAAGCCGTTCTATTTAAAAAAATAATTATGCTGGATAAAATTAAAAAGATAAAAAAACAAGCCTTGGCGGAGATTTTACAGACGGATTCAATCGCCCATCTGGAAGAGTTGAGAGTTGCTTATTTGGGTAAAAAAAGCGAATTTAATCTCATTTTAAAAGGACTCAAGGATCTTTCGGCCGAGAACAAAAAAACTGTCGGACCAAAGGCCAATCAAGCCAAAAAAGAGATTCAAATCACGCTGGAAAATAAATTAAGCGATCTGGAGGATTTGCAAAATGTTGAAAAAGAATGGATTGATGTGACTTTGCCGGGAAAAACCAATAAAATCGGACATTTGCATCCTTTGACTATTGTCCAACAAGATATCGAAGACATTTTTACCGCGATGGGGTTTGAGATTGCCGACGGACCGGAAGTGGAAAGCGAGTTTTATAATTTTGACGCGGTCAATGTTCCGGAGGATCATCCGGGACGAGATATGCAAGACACTTTTTGGATCAGCAAGGAGGAGGGTCGAGAGAAGGGAAGCGGTACGGTGATGCGAACCCAGACATCTTCGGTCCAGGTGCGTTATATGGAGAAACACAAACCGCCTTTTCGAATTATCGTGCCGGGGAGAGTTTTTCGCCAAGAGGCTACCGATGCCACTCATGAACACACCTTTCACCAATTCGAAGCTTTGGTGGTGGGCAAAAAAGTCAGCGTGGCCAATTTTTTGCACATTGCGGAAATATTTTTCAGTCGTTTTTTTAACCAAAAGATTAATGTGCGCGTAAGACCGAGTTTTTTTCCTTTTGTTGAGCCGGGCTTTGAATTTGATATCAGTTGCACCAATTGCGAGGGTAAAGGATGTTCCGCTTGCAAAAATACCGGCTGGCTGGAAGTGGGCGGAGCCGGAATGGTGCATCAAAATGTTTTTGAAGCGGCCGGTTATCCCAAGGGTGAATACCAAGGTTTTGCCTGGGGTTTCGGTTTGGAAAGATTGGCAATGATGAAATACAAAATTAACGATATTAGATTGTTTCATAGCGGGGATGTACGTTTTACTAAGCAATTTTAGATTAGTGAACTGGTTAATTGGTTTATTGGTTAAGTAGTTATGGCAACCGGCATAGAAAATTTAAAAATATATAAAATGGCTGAGAGGATTGAAATATTTTTGCATAAGTTTACAGAGAAATATCCTGCGGATGAAAAATACAGAATGGTCGATCAAATCAGAAGAGCCTCTAACGCTATATCGTCGAATATTGCAGAAGGTTACGGAAGGTATACTTATAAAGAAAAAATCAGATATATGCATATATCCAGAGGGGAAGCATCTGAACTTAAACAATTAATGATAAGATCTCAAAAGAAGGGTTATTTAAAAGAAGAATCATTATTATTTATCGATGAGAAAATAACGGAACTTATAAAAGGAATTAATGGATATATAAAATTTTTAAAAAATAAAAATAAGGAAAACTAGTTGACTGTTTAACTAATTTATCCTAATTAACTATAATGAAATTTAGCTACAATTGGCTCAAGGAATTGAGCGGGACAACCAAGACGCCTCAGGAAATAAAAGATCTTTTAACTTTGCACAGTTTTGAGGTGGAGAGCCTCGCTTATCTCGGGGCGGGCTTGGAAAAAGTGGTGATCGGAGAAGTTTTGAAAGTCGAGAAACATCCCGATGCCGATAAATTAAATGTGGCCGAGGTGAGTATCGGAAAAGAAAAATTGCAAATTGTTTGCGGTGCTCCAAACTTGAAAGTCGGCCAAAAAGTACCGGTGGCTTTGGTAGGCTCGATATTGCCGGGTAACTTTGAAATCAAAGAAGCCGAGATTCGAGGAGTTAAGTCTTGCGGAATGATTTGCGCCGAAGACGAGCTTGGTTTGGGGAGCGAACACGCCGGCATTATGGTTTTGTCCGAAGATGCACCAGTGGGAGGAAGCTTTGTCGATTTTTTTGGATTAAATGACTATATTTTGGAAATCGATGTCTTGCCCAATCGAGCTCACGATGCTTTGAGCTATGAAGGAATGGCCAGAGAAATCGCTCTTTTGGAGGGTCGTCATATTTTGGATGAAAAAATACTTTTAAATCAAGAATTTGAAATCAAAGACGAATTGTCGATAAAAATCGAAACGGAAAAATGCCCTCGCTATATCGGGGTAAAAGTCGATAATATCAAAATCGAAGAATCTCCAAAATGGATTCAAGACCGTTTGCGCGCTTCCGGCTTGAAACCGATAAATAATATTGTCGATATCACCAATTATGTGATGTTGGAAACCGGTCAGCCTTTGCACGCTTTTGACGGGCAAAAAGTTTCCGCCATCTCGGTAAGGATGGCTCGGAAGGGAGAAAAAATAAAAATTTTAAACGGAGAGGAAATAAATTTGCGAGAGACGGATATTGTTATAACCGACGAGAAAGAGCCGATCGCCTTGGCCGGAGTAATGGGCGGATTGCAAAGCGGAATTACCGATCAGACTCAAACTATAATTTTGGAATCGGCCGGTTTTGATGCGGTGAGTATCCGAAAAACCAAGTCAACTCATCATTTGGAGTCGGACGCGGCTTATCGTTATGA
>JAVEQZ010000019.1:9730-14699 GCA_034007405.1 Candidatus Moraniibacteriota bacterium
AGACGAAATTTATTGATTCAATTATTGCGTGCCGGAAAAAAGAGTTTGAGTTATTTTGACTCGGTGGGAATTTTTGATTTGGGTAAGGTTTATGCTCCGGCGGAGGGTGTTTTGCCACAGGAAGAGCTTTTGGTAAGCGGTGCCTTACTGGAAAAAGGGGAGAGTGGGGAACAATTTTTTACCCTCAAGGGAATTTTGGAAAATTTGTTTTATAAATTAAACATCGGAGATATTGAGTTTGTCGATAAATTCGAGGAAGATCAAGCGGATGTTGTTTCTCTGCACCAAACCAGAAAGGCTTTGATCAAAGCGAGTGACGGGGAGGTTTTGGGAGTGCTGGGAGAAATCACCAAATCGGCGCATAAATATTTCGGTCTAAAGAAGGTTCGCGCGTGTGTTTTTGAATTAAAGATGGAGGCCTTGGAGAAGAAAGCGCGAGTAGAAAAAATCTTTGATCAACTTTCCAAGTTTCCGGAGGTAAACAGGGATCTGTCTATGGCAGTGGACCGAAAGATTTTGGCCAAAGAGGTAAAAAATCGCATCCAAGAGATTGGCGGAGAAATGCTAAAGAAAGTTGAACTTTTTGACAATTTTGTCAATCCGGAAAATAAAATTCGCTCGATGGCTTTTCATTTGACTTTCGCCGATCGAGAGAGAACTTTAACTGCGCCGGAAGTGGACGAAAGAGTGTCTTTGATTATCGAGGGTTTGGAAAAAGACTCTAAAGTAAAAATAAAGAAAGTTTAAATCGTTTTCTTTTAAAATAAAAACAAAAAATGATAATAATAAAAACGGAAGCCGGTGTGGCGATAATTTTGATTTGCGCCATTTTGATGGTTATTTTTACCGTGATTAATTTTGAAAAAACTTCCCGGGACTTGGAAATGATCAACGCCTCGGTGGAAAAAAGGCAGGAAATTTTGAACGAATACTCCGCCAAAAATCCGAAGAATTGACTTTTGTCTGATTTTGGTATATAATATAGAGATGCGCAATTTGGTGCAGAGTTGCTTTAAAAAGTCAATTATTGAGGGAGGAATTTTATCATGCCTAATCACTCATTTTCAATTTTTGCCATTATTATGTTAATTGTTCTTACTTTGCATGGAATTGAGTGTCGTCTAAAAGACGACACTTCCTCGGAGCTTCCCAAATCTATGGAAATATCGGATAATTCTAGACTGCAAATTTTAGGAAAAATCAGTCATATGGAGAATAGTTTGGAAATTCTCTATTATGCTTCAAGGAGAATGCCCAAAGCGATTAATGAGGTTGAGAAGGAAAAATTGCAATATCTGGTAAATTCTGAGTGGAACAGTATTCTTGAAAATCTTGCTTTCATAAGCGTTGCTTCATCGATTAAATCAGATTCGGTTGCGGTAACTAATTACAAAAGAAATATCGCAAATCTCTCGACCGATCCCGTTTCAAATAATCCGGATGAATTGGCGGAGTTACCCAAAAGTATCGAAGAGGTAAAGGGAAAAATTGTTCTCTTGAGAAAGATGATGGGTATCGATTACACAGCCGAATCTTTCTTTGAATTAAGCAAATGATTCGATGTTTTTTATCGGCAACGAAAGGGGTTTTATCAATTTTGATAAAACCCCTTTTTGAATTTAACAAAAAAACATCCGTTTTTGGGCGGATATTTTTTGTGTTTTATGAAATATGCTTTATGCTATGTGAGAAATTATTTCTTCACTTCTTCCATCAATTTGGCAAAAGTTTCGGGATTTTCCATAGCCATTTGAGAGAGAACTTTTCTATCCAACTCGATTTTTTTATCTTTTAGAATCTTGATGAATTTACTATAAGAGAGATCAAAGTTCCTGACGGCGTTGTTGAGGCGGATAATCCAAAGCCCGCGCATTACTCTTTTTTTGGCTCGGCGATCACGATGAGCGTATTTGCCGGCTTTCAAAACAGCTTCTTTGGCGGCTCTGAAATTAGTGCTTCTTCTCCATTTAAAACCTTTGGTCAGCTTCAAAACGTTTTTTCTTCTTTTATTGGCGGCAACACCGCGTTTTACTCTTGTCATATATTTAGGTCGTAGCTTTTTAGGTAGTAGCTTTTTAGGTTAAAACTCTAAGAAGCTAAAAACTAATATCTAATAATTCTATTTAAACTAGCGCTTTTAAAATATTTTTGGCTTCCTTGCCGACTATCTCCACATCCGATCTTTTTTTCCGCTTAAAACTCCCGGTTTGTTTGGAATTGAAATGGTTTTGTTTGGTATATCGGCGGAGAACTTTTTTGGCGCCGGTCACTTTGATTTTTTTCAAAAGAGATTTTTTACTTTTAATCTTAGGCATATTTTATAATATTAAATTTATTTATTTACATTTATTTATTCGGGAGCAATCAGGATATTGAATCCGCCGGGATATCTTTTGACATCTTCTTCTATTTTGTAGGGAATGTCAATGCTGGCGACGAATCTGCGGATATTTTCAACCGCCAAATCTTGATGGGCCTTTTCTCGACCCCTTAGGCGTAGTTCTATCTTTACTTTGTTTCCTTTGCTGAGAAATTTTTCGGTTTGTTTCTTTTTGAAACTCAAATCATGATCATCAGTTCGTACTCCCAAGCGCACCCCTTTAATTTCCGTTTTCTTTTGTTTGGCTTTATTGAGGCGATCTTGCTTGGATTGGGTGTATTGAAACTTGCCGTAATTGGTTATTTTGCAAACCGGGGGATGAGCGTTGGGCGCCACTTCCACCAAATCCAAATTTTTGGAGCGAGCCAATTCCAAGGCTTCGATATTACTCATTTCTCCCAACTGATTTTTATCTTCATCAATCACAAAAACAACCGGCATCCGAATATATTCGTTTACTCGGTAACGAGGCTTCTGCTGAATCGGTTTTCTTTTGACGTGGCGTCTTCTCATTGTAAATTTAGATAGTTGCTTAGTTGTTTTTTGATAAACCTCCTCCCTGATCCTGATTTCAAAAATCTTTCTCTTCCTTTTGCGTCATGTCTATCCAGATATGCTTCATAATAAATAATTTTCCATGGTCGCTTACTCTTTGTTGATTTATTAGACCCTGCATTATGGCTAGCAAATCGCTTGCGTAGATCAGAACTGTAACCTATATACCAGCTTTTATCAATTGTACTTTCCAATAAATACACGTAATACATAGATTATGAAATACGGTGAAACCGCGTGATCATGAGTTTTTGCCCCGTAAAATAATTTATTTCCTGAAGTCATAAATTATCACGTGGCTCGCGTAAAATCTATTCGCTGAAGCTCATGAAATACGGTGAAACCGCGTGATCATGAGTTTTTGCCCCGTAAAATAATTTATTTCCTGAAGTCATAAATTATCACGTGGCTCGCGTAAAATCTATTCGCTGAAGCTCATGAAATACGGTGAAACCGCGTGATCATGAGTTTTTGCCCCGTAAAATAATTTATTTCCTGAAGTCATAAATTATCACGTGGCTCGCGTAAAATCTATTCGCTGAAGCTCATGATTTTACGCGGTGGAGCTGATGGGAATTGAACCCATGTCCAGAGTTGGCTAAAAAAACCTTTCTACAAGTTTAGTTTGACTTTTCTCCATATGCAAATATGGAATTTTAGACTGATAAATATAAGACAAACAAACTTTATCAGTCGATCTCCCGATTATTTTCGCCGATTATGCGGAAGAAACACAAAAGGCTATTCCGGTGGTTGGCACCGAGGTCTGCTTACCGGAAGTAGGCAGTTCGATGGCTAAAGCGTATTTAGGCGATAGCAGGAGCGAAAGACGGTGCAAAAGCGTTAGCAATTGCGGTCTTTGCTTTTGATACAAAGTTTGCACTTATAATCGTGTAACCAAGTTTTACGACTGTTATTACTTGAGTCGACTTGCTTAGTTTTTAAAGTTCAAACTGTCGAAACTAGACAGCCCCATTTGCAACTCTTCAAATTTTATACATAAGAAATGTTGTTGGTGCGAATGTCTATAAAAAAACAAAAATTAACCTATATTTCTAAGGAGTCTTTGAGTTTTGCGCTTATTTTCCTTTTGTTTGATGCTTTCTCGCTTATCATATTCCTTTTTACCACGACCAACACCAAACTCAAGCTTGATAAGTCTTTTTTTAGTATAAACCCGAATAGGCACAAGTGTCAAGCCTTTTACTTTGATTTTTCCAAGTAAATTTTTGATTTCGGACTTCTTTAGAAGCAGTTTTCGGGGTTGACGAGAATCATAATTGGCGGGATTGCCGGCAAATTTATAAAAGGGGATATCGGCATTGGTCAAAAAAGGTTCTGTCCCTCGAAAAGTGACGAAACTGCCTTTTAGACTGATATGACCGGTTTTGATCGATTTTACTTCTGCTCCGGACAATACCAAACCAGCCTCATATTTATCTATGATTTCATAATCAAAACTGGCTCGTTTATTTACGGCGATTGTACTCATGTTTTTAGTTTAGCAGATGTTATATGAGTTGCAAAGTTTATAAAGTTCTTAAAGTTTATAAAGTCTCCCTTAAATCAAATAATATACAAGACAATTTTTCCAATGTTTCTCAAGGACGGTTCTTTGAAATTAACAGCGACTTGACTCTTTGAGTCAAGTCGCCTTTTTATTTGTGAACTATGATTAACTCTGATTCATATCGCTGTAGCTCTTGAGCCAAGAGTCGACGATGGCAAAAGTCGGGCTTTTCCTCCACGCAAGCCAGAGTTATTTTTTCCTGTCTGCATCTTTGGGCAAACTTTTGTACTTTTTCTTTTTGCCCCAGCGCCGTTAGGAATTCAAGATATTTCTCTTGGTATTCTTTCCATAAAATCTCTCCTCTTTTGAAACTCCCAATCAATTTGGGTGGGGGAGCAAAATCTTTGATCCATTCATGATGAGTAATACCTTCCTTTATTCTTTCATCCGGAGTTATTCCATCATCCAAGGTTGCTCTGGAAATTACCGAGATTCTGATTCTTCCTTGATCAATTTCCAGCGGA
>JAVEQZ010000020.1:0-14505 GCA_034007405.1 Candidatus Moraniibacteriota bacterium
TCTTCTTTTTATTTTCTTGGGGGAGTGATAGCCGCTTCTTTGCTGGTGGCTTTTTTGTTTGAAGATGTCAAGAAGGTTAATGTCGGATTTGTTTTGGTGGCCCTTTTCTTATCTTGGTGGAGCTTCGGTTTTTATTTTTGGATTACGGCCGATAATTACAACTCGGCCGGTTTTTGGGTAGGGGTGGCCAGTTTTGGCGCCACCTTGATGCCGGTAGCTTTTTATAATTGGATAGTTTTTCTTTTGGAAAAAGATCGAAAATACCTTATTATTTTCGGCTATCTTATCTCTATGGGATTTGCATTATTTTCGTTTACCGGTTTGTATTATCGGGATTTGTCGATAGTCGGTAGCTCCACTTTTTGGCCCCGGGCCGGAGGAGTGTATATTTTTTACATAATTTTTATTTATCTGGGTTTTTTTGTTTTGGGTATTTATGAGTTGATAAATAACTTATTGGAAAAGAAAAAAAATTCTTTTTTGCAGGCGGACAAAAATGTTTTGTTATTTTCCGTCTTGATTTTGGTTTTGGGGATTTCCAATTTTCCGCTTTGGTACGGGATTGATATTCCTCCATTGGGAGGACTTCTGTCTATTTTTGTCAATCTTTTCTTTTTGTTTTATGTTGTTTTGAAATTTAATTTGATCAACAAAAAATCTTTTTACGCCCAATCGTTAATCGGAGCGATTCTGGTTATTAACGGATTGGATATTTTATTTTCCGATGATTTGTTTGAAATCGGTTACAAATCCGTGATGTTGATTTTCTTGATGTTGTTTTCCAATCTTTTGATCAAGAGTTATAAGGAAGATATCACTCAAAAAGAAGATTTATTCAGATTGGGAAAAAAATTGGAGGCAAGCAATAAAAAATTGAAAGAGTTGGATAGCGCTAAAAACGAGTTTATTTCCATCGCGGCTCACCAATTAAGAACCCCGCCCACGGTTATCAAGGGTTACCTCAATCTGGCCAAAGAAGATCCGAATAATAAATTGGATGAAGAAACTCGGGATTCTTTGTCTCGAGCACTGGCTTCCAATGATAGGTTGATAGAGTTGGTGGACGACATTTTGAATATTTCCAGAATCGAATCCGGCAAGATGCAATACGAATTTCACGCCAATCAGTCGATTGGTAAAATTCTCAAAGAACTGGCTGAGATTTTTGAAGCAAAAGCCAAAGATCGGGGTTTGAAATTGAAATTGGAGTTGCCAAAAGTCAAGCTCCCCGATTTGATTATGGATAGCAATAAAATAAGAGAGGTTATTTCCAATTTGATAGACAATGCCCTTAAATACACCGCCAAGGGAGAGATTAAAATAAAGTGTCTTTTGACAGAGGACAGAGAGAGGGTGCGCATCGAGGTAAGCGATACCGGAATGGGGATCTCCAGACGGGAAATCGGGAACCTGTTTAAGAAATTTTCACGGGGAAGTAACGCCGATAAAATCAGTGCGGGCGGAATCGGTTTGGGAATTTATGTGGGCAGGAAGATAATTGAGGCGCATAAAGGAAAGATTTGGGTCGAGTCTCCGGGGGTGGAGAGGGGCTCCACTTTTATTATCGAATTGCCGATAGAAAGTGATCTGGAATAGCAAATAATTTTTTAAAAAATAAAGTTCATTTTTTTGTGCAAATGAATTATTTTTTTATGTCTCTGAAGAGAATTAAACTTAATTTAGAAAAAATAACCGATTTGGAGATGGGGATAGTTGTCGATTACCTCAAAAGAAGTAAGGTTGTTGTCCTGCCCACCGATACTGTTTACGGTTTGAGCGCCTTGGCATCCGACCAAAAGGCGGTTAGAAAAATTTATGCCTTGAAAAGGAGAGAAAGCAAAAAACCCCTGGTGATTTTGATGAAAAGTTTTTGTATGTTGCGGGAATATTGCAATCTGAACAGAAAACAATATCTTTATTTGAAGGAGGGTCTAAAAGAAGCGAGACCCTTGACAGTCATCTTAAAAAACAAGGATGGGAAATTGAAACACTTAGCCAACGAGAAAGGGGGATTGGCAGTGAGGATTCCGCGCGGGAGTGATTTTTTGATTAAGCTTTTGAAAAAAATAAATCAGCCGATTGTTTCGACCAGTTTAAATATTTCCGGGCAAAAGGAAATTGAAAATTTGGAAAATATTGAGAAAATATTCGATTTAAAAGATGATGATTTGATTTTGGACGGGGGTGAATTGAAGAATGAAAAGACCTCTCGCATCGAAGATATTAGTGATATGAAAAACATAAAAGTAATTAGGGAATAATTTTTTTATTAACCGACTTTAAGAAATGAACCGGAAAGAAGGAGAGAAAAAATTGGCGGACTTTTTGTTTCGAGTTTTTGTTTTCGGGGCGGTTTTGGGTTTGTTGGCTTTTTGGTCCGATAGAAATTATGCGGATTTAAGGAGTTTGGCAAGTTTGGAATATTTTCCTCTGCCGGAGGCGGCTCCGATTTGGGAGCGCAAGGTGAAAAATCCGGCCGAATTGAAAATCGGACTGATTACAGATACTCATTTTCGTCCGACTAGGATAAACCGAACGGATAAGAGTTCCGAATCTAAGCGAATTCTAAAGCCGGATGATCAAAGGATATTAAAAAACTTTATTCAACAGATGAATTTTTTTAGCCCGGACTTGGTAGTTCATTTGGGAGATGTGATTGAGGGCACGGGCGATCCCGATTATATCGGTTTGAGCGGACTGGAATTGGTAAAGGGGGAGTTGGAAAAAAACGGGGCGCCGGTTTTTTGGGTGGTGGGAAATCATGATTTGAGGAGCGTTTCCAAGGAACAATTCAGGACGGCTTTAGAAATGGAAAGCTTGGAATATGTAAAGGATTGGGGGGATTATCGTTTTGTTTTTTTGGACGGAAACTTCAACCCTCAAAACGGAGAAAACGATTTTATCGGGGAGGGATATCTTCCGGGATTTTTGCATCCGGAAAGTTTAAGATGGTTAAGAGATCAGCTTAAGACCGATAAGAGAGTTGTTGTCTTTATGCACCAATCGGCAATGAATAATCGGGATGGCAGTCGGAATGATACCAAAAATCCCATTTTCAATGCGTTCGAAATTCGGGAAATTTTGGCGAAGTATAAAGTAGATGCCGTGTTTAACGGGCATATTGAAATTTTGCATAAAATCGAGGAGGATGGGGTAAGATATTTTTCTTTGGCCGGAACCAAAAAAAATCCCGATTTTCAGGAAGCTTATTATGAATTTCGGGTGAAAGATGAAGAATTTGAGTTAAATGTTTTTTATCGAGACCAAGCAATAAATCAGATAGTTGAATTTGAGCTTTAGAATTTTTTATGAAATTTTTTTTAGAGCGGACTATTTTTCGGTGTGGGTGAATTTTAAAACTCCGGTCGTTGCCGGAGTTTTAAATATATAAAAGTTCTGATTTTTTAAATTGTTTTCTAGAAGTTGACAAGTGCCGAGTATCTCTGTAAATTCTTCAATTGCGCATCGTTTAAATTTTTGGAAGCATTGATTGCTTGCTTGATAAGATCTTTGGAAAATTCAACCGATGTACCAATCGCAATGTGTCCCTTGGGGGAAACATTTTTGCGAAGATAATCCTCTATGTAGATTTTGTGTTCGGCAGTTAAGCCGGCATCGGGATTTTTTTCCAGATAGTGAGCCAAAGCTCTTCGAGCCAAATGGGTGGTACCATCCCCGTTTTGAGCTACTTCCACAAATGATCCGTCGGTTTCTTTGGAGTCAGATGTGTCGGGAGTTGCTTGTTTTTGCGGTTCTTCCACTTTTTGCTCCGGTTGAGTTTCCGGAGTGGCAGGTTTTTCTTCTTCAACGGTTAGTTTTCCTTCATCGGTTGATTCCGCCTGATCGGTCGGTTCTTCTCCGGCTGATAGATCGCTAAGGATGTTTTCTATCTCAGTGCCTTCCTCTTCAGCCAGCTTGGATTCCTCTTCTCCTCTTTTCGAATAAGAATAGATAGAGGAGGCAATTAAGACAACTATCAGAACGCTAACTAAGATGCGAAGATTTTCCTGAATCCATTCTTTGAACTTTTGCATCGCGGTCGGCTCCTCGGATTCGTTAAATTCATCATCATTAAATTCTTTATCCATTTTTTGTACACCTTCCTTTCTAGTTGATTGCTTTTTAAAAAAAGCAAAATTATTTTTTTAAAGAAAGCTTGCGTTGAAGCTTTTTCAATCGATTCACTTCTTGCGAAGTTGATATCGACAATCGATTGCGGGGATGATGCCCCTTCTTTCATCGTTTGTCCTTTTATTTTAGTTTAAGAAACAAACCTCGTCAACTAGACAAAACCAAATATTTAAGGCCTAATATGGGGATAATTATGAATATTGAGATTATATTTCAATATGGACCGTTCGCCATTTTTGCGCCAAGTCTTTTTTGAATTGCGGTTTTGATCGGGGGAAATATTTTTTTATCAACAGGGTGATAATTTTTTTCTGCTCCGGGCTTATCTCCATAAAACAAATGATGGGGAGTAAAGGATGAGTCTTTTTCAGTTTTGATATTTGAGCGAGCAGTTTTTCATAATGAGTAAGGCCTTGTTTGGCCGAGTAGAGGGCGCTTTTGGGCTCATATTTTTTAACATTCACAGTGCAGACACTATAGATTTCCTTGGAGAGATAGGGAAGATTCGCCAGAATCAAAAATGAAGATTTATTATTTATGACTTTAGATTTAAGAACGGGATCCAAGAGATTTCCGTGGAGAAATCGGATATTGTTAATTTTATTTAATTTAGCGTTTTTTTTGGCAATTTTTATCGCTTCTTTTGAAATATCAACGGCGAAGAATTTTGAATTTTGAATTTTGAATTCCCGTCCGCAACGATGCAGTAACTGCGGGCAGGTTGAATCAATGCTTAAATTTTTTAAAATAGAAATTATAATATTTCCACTTCCTGTGCCAACATCTATGATATTGATTACTGATGATTGATGACCGATAACTCCGCTAACTTTTTGTTTCGATTTTTCGATGCTTCCATCTTCTTTTGTTTTTATGAAATCAAGCGCCAAATCCACCATTAGTTCCGTTTCGGGGCGGGGAATCAAGGTGTGCGGATTTACCGCAAAATTGAGACCGTAAAATTCTTTTTGGCCCAAAATATAAGCCAGAGGTTCGCCCATTATTCTTCTTTGCAGATATTCTTTTAGGCGAGTGAGTCGGGCGGGACCAAGTTTTAATTCCGGATGAGAAATTATTTGCTCCCGGCTTTTATTTAAAACTTTTCCAAGTAAAAGTTCCAATTCCAAAGAATCGATTTTTTGAAAATATTCTTTTTTGATTTTTTCGATATCAATCGAGCGGGGGACGGTCATTTTTTTAGAGCTAATTTTTTCTTGATATCCTCTTCTTGCAGGTTGTTTATGATGGAATCGATTTCTCCACTGAGAATGTTTTCCATATTGCTCCAAGAAACTTTAATGCGGTGATCGGTGATGCGGTCTTGGGGAAAATTGTAAGTCCTGATTTTTTCACTGCGGTCACCGGTGCCGATTTGGCTTAGGCGGGCATCCCCCAGTTTTTTAGCTTCTTCTTCTTTTTGAATTTGGACCAAACGAGAGCGCAAAACTTTCATGGCTCGATCCTTGTTTTTGTGCTGGGATTTTTCATCTTGACAGGAGGCGACAATACCGGTGGGAAGATGGGTGATTCTGACGGCGCTCATGGTGGTATTGACGCTTTGGCCGCCCGGTCCCGAAGAAGCAAAAGTGTCGATGCGCAAGTCTTTGGGGTCGATCTTTATATCAACTTCTTCGGCCTCGGATAAGACCGCCACCGTGGCGGTAGAAGTATGGATGCGGCCGGATTTTTCAGTTTCGGGAATTCTTTGAACGCGGTGGACGCCGGATTCATATTTCATTTTTTTGTAAACGGGGTTTTGACTATCCGAAGATGTGAGATTAAAGACGATTTCTTTGTAACCGCCGATGCCGGTGGTGTGAGAGTTTAAGATGGAGATTGACCAGTTATTCTTTTCGGCGTAGCGAGAATACATTTTGAACAAAGTACCGGCAAATAAAGCGGCTTCGTCGCCACCCGCGCCGGCTCTTATTTCAATTATCGAATTTTTGTTATCGTCCGGATCTTTGGGAATAAGTTCCAATTCCAATTCCTTGTCCAATCCTTCTTTTTCTTTGGATAGTTGGGTGTTGGCTTCCAGTGCCAAGGTTTTCATTTCATCATCTTCTTCCGAGTTGATAATTTCTCCGTTTTCCCGCATTTCTCTTTCGGTTTTTTCCAGTCGATCAATCAGGCTGATTATTTTTTCCAATTCGGCTTTTCTTTTGCCCAAATCGGCCAAACGGGAGGGATTGGAGAGCATTTCCGGGGAATTAAGATTTTCCTCCAATTCTTTGAATTCAGCTTTTATTTTTTTAATTTGTTCCAACATAATAATGCTTTGAAATTAGTCCTTAAAATTCAAGTAAATTCTAGCTTGATCAGCCTGTTTTGTAAAGGCGAAATTATTTTTTGATTTTACAAACGGATAAAATAGGATACTTGTAAAAAAGACAGAGATGATGATATAATTGCAAAAAAGAAGAATTGGCAACGAATGGAGTATTTATTTCTCGAAAAAAATTTCTTTCCCCCTGGCTTTTTAGTCTTGCGAAATCAGTTACGAAAAAGAATTGTTTTTCGGTAAATAAATTTAATGCTATAGCATTAAAATATTTTTTACTCGATAACATTTGGAATAAATAAAAAAAATAAAAATAAAACTATGAAAAAAAATCTGTACCTATGGATATTTATCGGAGTTGCGACCTTGCTGTGTTGCGCTTTGCTGATAGAATTGTCCGGAATTTTGGGAGTAAAATCGGAGGATGGTTTCCGTTCGGGAAATATCGAAAGAGAAGACTCGGTTAATAAGAAAGAAAAATCGACAGAAATTTCAGCTGAGCCGGATTTAACTTTGCAAGATGTTGATTTTGAAGAAGATCCGGCCGACTTGGCGGATGATTTTGTGGGGGATGACAGTTTTGATTTGGAGCCGGATTTGGAGTCCTTGGAAAAGGAAGTTGAATAATAATTTTTTAACCTAAAAAAAGAATGAAAAAGGAAATAATAATCGGAGCAATTTTTTTGGGATTTGCGGGAATGGTTTGGTCGGGGGTTGTTCAAGCGGAAGAATTCGGGTCGGATAAGATAGCGGAGCGAAAAATAAAATTGGAGGAAAAGAAGACCGAGGTTTTATGTGATCGAATCGACGAAATTGGCAATCGTTTACAAAAAAGGATGGAGGGAAGCAATTTCGAATTTAAAGGTAGGTTGGAAAATAAAATCTCCGAAATGAAAGAGTTTGCTCGAAGTCGAGAGATTGATTTGGAGGAGCGACGCATCGGTCGAGACGAAGAACGCAATAGTTTTTATCTGAAGTTGGGCGTTCAAGCGGGAGATAATCAGGAGAAAAAAGAGGCGGTAGAAAAATTTAAAAAATCGGTTGAAAGCGCAGTGGATAAAAGAAGGTTGGCGATTGATGCCGCTAAGAGTGAAATGAATTCCGGCATAGCTGGGGCCTTGAAGGAGCGAGAAGAAAAAATAGAGTCGCTCAGATTGGATTTTGAAAAAGATATCGAAAAAATTATCGATGAGGCGCGCAAAGCTTGCGAGGGTGATTCAAAAATATCGGAACTGAGAGAGGCTGTCAGATTGAGAAAAAACGAATATAAGGAGGATATCAATGAAGTAAAGAGAGTGCAGGTTTCTATTCGGACCTTGAGAGAGAGCAGACAAGACAAGGTTGAAGAGGCAATTGAGAATTTTAAATCCGAGATGAAAACGGCTCAGGAAGAATTAAGAATAGCTATGGCAAAATAAAATGATTGAACTGAAAAAAAGAATCGAAGACCTAAAAAATAAAATCCCGTCTTTGCGGGAATTTCTTTGAAGTTGAAAAAAAGAAAAAAGAAATCGCCGAGCTTGAAAAAAAAGTCGGTCAAGATGGTTTTTGGGATGAACATATAAGAGCCAATGCAATTATTCGAGAAATGGACGAGCTCAGAAAAGATGTGAAAAAAATAACCGAGATGGAAGAGCAAATCGATTATTTGGAAGAATTTTTGGTTGTTGCCGATGAGGGGGAACGAACATCCTTGCAAAAACAAATCAATCTTTTGGAAGAAAATTTCAAAGAATTGGAAACCGATATTTTGTTGGGTGGAAAGTATGATAAAAGTGATGCGATTGTTTCGATCTGCGCCGGAGCGGGAGGGGTGGATGCGCAAGATTGGGCGGAAATGCTTAGGCGGATGTATTTGCGTTATGCGGAGAATAAAAAATTTAAAACTAAAATAATCGATGAATCGAGAGGTTCGGAGGCGGGGATAAAGAGCGCCACTTTTGAGGTTGAGGGTCGATACGCTTACGGTTTATTGAGGGGTGAGGCGGGGACGCATCGATTAGTTCGGCTTTCGCCTTTCAACTCCGATAACTTGAGACAAACTTCCTTTGCTTCGGTTGAAGTTTTGCCGATTATTAAGAACATCCAAGAAGTGGCAGTAAAAGACGAGGATTTACGAATCGATACTTTTCGTTCTTCGGGGGCGGGAGGACAAAGTGTCAATACTACCGATAGCGCGGTCAGAATAACTCATTTGCCTACCAATATTGTCGCCAGTTGCCAGACGGAGAGATCGCAGCTGCAAAATAAGGAACGAGCCATGAAGTTGTTGATGGCTAAATTGCACAAAAAATTTTTGGAAGAGGAGGAGGCGGAAAGGAAAAAAATGAAAGGCGCGTATCAAAGTCCTCAGTGGGGCAGTCAGATTCGTTCTTATGTTATTCACCCTTATAAATTGGTAAAGGATCATCGGACCAGTCAAGAAAGTTCCGAGCCGGAAAAGGTTTTAAACGGAGAGATTGAGGAATTTATCCGAGCTTATCTTGAGAATAGGGAGAAGGATTAAGAGATGTATCTGGCAAAAATAAATAAAAAGTGTTATAATTTAATTAGGAAAAATAGACAGTGTGTGGAATAATTTATTCCTCAAAAAATTTTTTCTCCGAATTTTTATTTTATGCGGTATTTGGGAAAAATAATTTTTTCGGGAAATAAATTCAATGTTATAACTATTGAATATTTTTACCCAATACCGTTTAATTTTTAAATAGTAAATTTATAGAAAAATGGAAAATAAAAACCCTTATGTATCAATTGTGATACCCACCTATAATGAAGAAGTGCGAAAAGACAAGATGGAAGAGCATTTGAAGTCAATTGGTAATTATTTCAATGAAAAAGGTTTGAATTATGAAATTATTATCGCCTTGGACGGACCGAAAGATAATACGTCGGCTATCGTAAAAGAGCATGCCAATAATTTACCCAATGTCAAAGTGCTAGACAGAAAGGAAAATCGAGGAAAAGGTTTTACTTTGCGGGAGAGTATGGTAAGGGCGGAGGGCGATATTATTTTGTTTACCGATATGGATGGTGCCACTCCAATAAGAATGTTGGATAAATTTTTGCCTAAGTTTCAGGATGAAAATTATGATATTGTAATAGGTTCTCGCGATATGGAAGAATCTCAAGTGAAAGTGCGCCAACCCAAATGGAAAGAATTTTTGGGTAACGCCGGCAATTTGATGATTCAAATGGTGGGCGGACTTTGGGGGATGAAAGATACGCAATGCGGTTTTAAAGCTTTTACCCGAGAGGCGGTCAAGGATATTGTTCCTCGAACCACAGTGGATAGATGGGGTTTGGATTTCGAGCTTTTGATGATTGGCAAAAAACTCGGTTATAAAACGGTTGAGGTACCGGTGGAATGGATTGATAGCGGAGAAAGCACTGTCGGAATAAGCGGATATATCAGCACTTTTAAGGATTTATTTAGTGTCAGATGGAATATGATCAAAGGTGTTTATCAATTGGATAAAAAAGTGGAGGACTTGAAAAAATAATTTTTTTGTTATTTTTTAAGCAATAGAAAAACAAAAAACAAAAATGCAAATCGAAGTTTCCCGAGAGGGAGAAAAAAAAGAACAAAATTCAACAGGAGAAAAAGAGGGATTAGTCGAACAGAAAAATAAAAAATCTTCGGCGGAATCGGAATTGAGACAAGATATTGTGACCGGAGATTGGGTGGTAATTGCAGTCGGAAGAGCCAAGCGACCGGAGGATTTCTCCAAAGTTGAGTACAGTACGCAGCAAATAGAAAGCGATTCCGATATTGGGGATTGTTTGTTTTGCGATCCGGTCGCAAGCGGACAAGAAAAAGATGTTTTGATTTATTCTAAAAGTGACGGAGAATGGACTTTGCGAGTTTTTCCGAATAAATACCCGGCTTTTTCTCGAGGTAAAATTCCGCGACCAATGGAGGATGGTCCTTATTTTGCCATGACCGGAACGGGATATCATGAGGTGATTGTCACTCGTGATCATTTTCGACATATTCAAGATTTGGGCATTTTTGAGATTGCGGAAATTTTTGACGCTTTCCAAGATAGATATTTGGCTTTAATGCGCAAAAAAAGTGTTAATTACATAACTATTTTTCATAATTTCGGCAAAGAAGCGGGAGCTTCCATCGCCCATCCGCATTCTCAATTGATGGCAATCCCGGTTATTTCTCCTTATATTAGGCAGGAATTGGAGGGGGCGGAGATTTATTTTAAGAGCATTCGGAAATGTGTTTATTGCGAGATGGCTGAATATGAAGAAAGAAAACAACAACGAGTGGTGGCGCAAAATAAAAATTTTATCGCTTTTTGTCCTTTTGCCAGTCGAAGCGCTTTTGAAATTTGGGTGATGCCCAAAAAGCACAGTCCTTATTTTGAAAGAATTACCGATGAGGAAAAAGTTGATTTGGCGGAAGTTTTTAAAGCGGCCATGGCTTCAATCAAAGGGGCGGTAAATAATCCCCCTTATAATTTCTATATTCATACTTCTCCCTGCGACGGCAAAGATTACCGTCATTATCATTGGCACATCGAGATTTTGCCTCATACTTCCACTTGGGCCGGTTTTGAGTTACAAACCGGCATAGAGATTTCTATGATTCAACCCGAAGTGGCGGCTGAATCTTTGCGAGATTTCTTGAAAAATAACCCGAATCAATAACTATTTTTTTTAAAAATATGAAAATATACAACGGCAAGGTGAATTTGGAAAGCAAGAATCAGATTGAGTTTATGGATATTACCGATAAGATCCATGAAATTATTGACAATTCGGGGATACGAGAAGGTCAGGTGGTGGTTTTTTCTTCGCATACCACTATGGGGGTAGTGATTAATCACAATGAAACGATGTTGATGCAAGATTTTATGCGAGTGCTTTATCGCATTGTTCCGGTCGAGGATCATTATTCGCATGATCTTTTTGAACTTAGAAACAGCACCGTCAGGTCCGACGGTCGAAGCAACGGTCATTCCCATGCCAAAGCGATGTTGATCGGTTCCAGTGAGACTATTCCGATTTCCAAAGGCAAGATGATGCTGGGTCATCGTCAAAGTATTTTTGCGGTTGAATTTGACGGTAGTCGAAAAAGAGATATTACTATTCAGGTAATTGGCGAATAATTTTTTGATTTAATCGTTTATGAGCAGGCTGACCAATAAGTTAATGAGAAGCGGTTATTTGCGTACCAGCTCGATTATCGAGGCTTTTGCCAATATCGAGCGAGTTGAATTTGTGCCCGGGGATATCGAATTGAGCGCCAATGCGGATGTGCCTTTGCCGATCGGTTACGGTCAAACAATTTCTCAGCCGACAACCATGGCAATAATGTTGGAATTGTTGGATCCACGGGAGGGCAACAAAATTTTGGATATCGGAAGCGGTTCCGGTTGGAGTACCGCTCTTTTGGCTTATATTGTTGGCGAGAAGGGTAAGGTGATTGCTTTGGAGAGAATAAAAGAATTGTGCGATTTCGGGAGAAAAAATATTCGTAAAATGAAAAAAATAAACAAAGAAACGGTTGAAATTTACAATATGGACGGTAGTCGGGGCTACGCAGCCAGGGCTCCTTATGATCGTATATTGGTCTCCGCTTCCGGTGATGAGATTTATCAAGAGTTGAAGGATCAGCTAAAGATCGGAGGTAAATTAGTGATGCCGGTTTATAATCGTTTGCATTATTTGGAAAAGCGGGGAGAAAACGATTTTTACGAAGAAAAATATCCCGGCTTTATGTTTGTGCCTTTGATTACCAAGAGATAATTTTTTGTTTAATTTTGATTTTTTTGGTATAATGAATTAATTTGAATTGGTAGCGAGTAGAATATTTATTTACCGAAAAAGTTTCTTTTTCTTCGGCTTTTCATTTCATATAGCAGCTACAAAAAAGAATCCTTTTTTGGTAAATAAATTCAATGTTATAGAGTTGAAATAGGTTTTACCCGATATCACTTATTAATTTAGTGATGCCGAAAAGGATTTTTTTCGTCATTATTTATTAATTAAAAGCCGAGAGACTGTTTTATGGATAGAAAAACAAAAATATTTTGGTTGATTGTGATTGCTCTGATTTTTTTGTCGATGGGAGCCACTTTTTACCGGTATGTTATAAAAAAAGATTATATTATTGAGGCCAAGGTCGATTGCGATCCTTATCGAGAGCCTTGTTTTGTCTGGAATTGTGATCCGTTGAGCGAGGAGGAGGGAGAGCAGTGTACGGGTGATGAGGAAGATGATATTTGGTATTATAAAATAATAAAGAAAAACGCCGGTCGAATCTCGGTTTGCGCCGAGGGTGATGAAGAATGCGAGCCTTTTTTTTGCGGTGAAAACGAACCCGATTGTGAGTTCGTTTTTTGTAATGAGGAAAATCGGGAAGAATTTGGAGCGCAACTTTGCAATGATCCGATGATTTATCGGGCGGCCAATCCGGAGGAAGCGGAGGATGATTGCGAGGAGGGGGAATGTGAAGAGTCGGATGAGGAGGCGGAGGAGTTGATGGAGCAAAGTACTCAAGATATGATTTTGTCCGAAGAGGAGGGTTTGCGGGAGGATGATGATTCTAAGCAGGGAGCTTTGCCGATTGCCCAAGAAGAGCCGGCCAAGGAGGAGACAGTGGAAGAGATTACGGAAGAGTAATTATCCGCAAATTTGCTTATTTTTAGGAGCTTTTTCAGCTATTGACAAAAACAAAAATATATGATATCATTGAATGTTTAAGTAAATTTTAGTTTATTTTGCCATTTTGTATCCCAATCAATCGATGACGGATTTTTTATTATATTCAAAAAGGCAAAATCTAAAAAAGATTTTATGCGAGTATTATTTGTTTCATTGGATTTATCGGGAGCGGATCTGGCCTATCGTTTGAAGAAAGAAAACAATGAGGTTAAGTTTTTTATCGACGAAAAATCTCAAAAAAACAATTATAAAAATATCTTGAATATTGTCAAAGATTGGAGAAAAGAAATTTCCTGGGTGGGAAAAGACGGGTTGATTATTTTTGACAGTATCGGCTACGGTCGCGAGCAGGATAGATTGAGAAAGCAAGGCTATTCGGTCATTGGCGGGAGTGAAGCGGGAGATAAATTGGAACATGATCGGCAATATTGTAAAAAAGTTTTTGCCTCTTGCGGGATACCGGTTATTCCGTCGCAAAGTTTCGATAAGATTGATAAGGCGGTCGAATACATAAACAAAAACAAGGGTCCTTGGGTGGTAAAACAAAACGGTCACGCCGACAAGATTTTTAATTATGTCGGTAATCTTGAGGATGGTCGGGATGTGATCGAAGTTTTAAAAAATTATTACAAATACGAAAAAGATGAATGTAGCACAATCGATATTCAGAAAAAAGCGGAAGGAATCGAAATCGGGGTAGCTCGATATTTTAACGGAAATAATTGGATTGGCCCGATTGAGATCAATGTTGAGCATAAGGATCTGTACTCCGGCGGATTGGGACCCAAGACTTATGAAATGGGAACCTTAATGTGGCTTACCGATGATGAAAATAACAAGCTTTATCGGGAGACTTTGGCTAAGATGGAGAGTTATTTACGAAATATAAATTTCAAAGGTGATGTAGATGTTAATTGTATCGTCAACGGTGACAAAGTTTATCCCCTGGAGGCTACTACTCGTTTCGGTTGGCCGGCTACTCATTTGCACGTCGAACTTTTTAAATCTCCTTTGGGGGAATTTTTTAAGGCGGTGGCGGACGGAAAAGATTATGATTTAAAATACAAAAAAGATTATGCGGTGGCTGTTTTGGTGGCTACCCCGCCTTTTCCTTATCAAATAAAAATGAATAAATATTCTTCCAAGGGCGAGTATATTTATTTCAGTTCCGATTTTAAATTTGAGGATTTTAAGCATATTCATTTTGAAGAGGTTTCTCGGGATAAATACGGAAACTTTTTTATTTCCGGAAACAGCGGTTTTATCTTGCATGTTACAACTTCCGGAAAATCGGTTCAGCGGGCGCGGGAAAAATCATTTCAATTGATAAAAAAGATAATAATTCCCAAAAAATTTTATCGCAACGATATCGGATTGTCTTTTGTTGAAAGAGATAGAAAAAGCTTGAAGAA
>JAVEQZ010000081.1:0-3083 GCA_034007405.1 Candidatus Moraniibacteriota bacterium
CGGGTGAGATTACGGATAATTTTGTGGGAACGCAGATTGAATTGGCAGTGGCTCCGCTTCCGCAAAATGTAGAATTGGAAGAAGACAAAGAAACCGAAACCAAGACCAAGAAGAAAGTTTTGGGAGTGACGACTTATTTGCCGGCTACCGGGACTCCGACCATGTGGATCATCCTGGCAATCTTAATTTTAATAGCGGGAATTAGTCTGATGATTTTCGCTCGCCGAAGAAATGATAAGATAAAAAATATGAAGGATAAAACTTTGATGTTAGCAGTTATCGTAACAGGTATGATGTTTCTCGGAGCGGATGCACAAGCCATGGCGCCGGCCATCCGTTTGGCTCAGCCGACTACGCCGACGGAAATCAAAAATCAAAATATCGCTTTTACGGTTTTGGATATCGATAATCGGCCGGTAACGGTGGATTGCTATAAAAAAGGTCCGGCTGATTCGGATTGGGTAAAATTTAGTACCGTTGGTTTGCCCTCAGGGGGGAGTTCGGGAGTGTGCGCGATTAATTTGGACATTGATGGAGGGTATGATTTTTACACTGAGGCTACTGCGGGTGGAGAAGTGTCCAAATCAAAGACTGTTTCTTTGGTTCTAAATACGGCGGTTCCGGGAACTCCGCGCAAATATAATCGAAACGGGGGTAGTTGTTCGGTTTCATTTACTACGGCTGATGACGGCGGTTTGACCGGTAAGGTGGTGATGTATCGCTCCAAAAACACCGAGTTCGTGGCGGATAACTCTACCAAAGTGCAAGAAGGAAATTTCGGTTCAAATATCGAGGGTGTGCTGACCGATCCCAATGATAATTGTGACGA
This sequence comes from Candidatus Moraniibacteriota bacterium, assembly GCA_034007405.1. Taxonomy (GTDB): domain Bacteria; phylum Patescibacteriota; class Minisyncoccia; order Moranbacterales; family UBA9337; genus UBA9337. The sequence continues at coordinate 830 of JAVEQZ010000081.1, forward strand.
CTATTATTATGCTATTCAAGCTGTAAGCGAGGGAGGAATCGGTTCCGATTTTACGGGAGATGAAGATGTGGATGTGGAAACTCGCACCAGGACGAGAACTGTTTATGAAGAAAATATTGTTTATACCGGTGGCGGAGCAATTCCGGTCGAGGAAACCGAAGGCACTATCACCGAGGAAGCCGGTGCTACAGCAACCGAGGGTGGAGTGACCGAGGAAGGAACGGTTCAAGGTGAAGCGACGGAAGGTGCATTGTCGGAAGGAGCGGAGACCGAACAAGGAAAGGTGGCCGGAATGTTCAGTGAAAAAAATTCCAAATATGGTTGGGTTCTCGTCGGCTTGGCGGTTTTGGGCGCAACTTACTATGTAATGCGTCGAAGAGCCAAGAAGAAAAGCGAACTTCCGCTTGATGAAAATTAATCCGAACAATTTAATTCTAACTTTGGGGGTATTGCTTATATCGGTAAGTTTGTTTATCTTGGGAAAAATTTTCTTTCCGGTTGTCAGAGAGGAGTTGAAATATTCTTTTTCTTCACAAGCACAAGATATTTCGGTGGTGAGTCAAAAAGAATTAAAGGAAGAAAATAATCAAAAATCCGCCGGTGGAATAATCGTTCCCGTAGATGAAGAATTTGGAATAGTAATTCCCAAAATTCTTGCCAATGCCAAAGTTATTGCCGAGGTTAATCCTTGGGATGCGAGAGTCTATCAAGGGGCGCTTACCGAGGGGGTGGCTCACGCTCAAGGCTCGGCTTTGCCGGGTGAAATTGGAAATATTTTTATCTTTGCGCATTCCGGAGCGGATTTGGCCGAGGCCAATCGTTATAACGCCGTTTTTTATCTTCTTTATAAGCTGGCAATCGATGATGAAATTTATCTTTTTTACAAAGGAGAAAAATATATTTATCGAGTAAAAGAAAAAAAGACGGTCGGAGCGCAAGATGTTTCTTATTTAAAAGATAAAGGTCGGGATGAAAAATTAACCCTGATGACTTGTTGGCCTCCGGGAACAACCATGAAAAGATTGATTGTGACGGCTGAGAAAAAATAAATTATTATTTTTTCTGTTGCAATTTTTAAAAAAGTGCTATGATAAAATTGATAATTAAATAAAAAATAAAAAAATATGAACCAAAAAACATTGCCGGCCTATCTTTTTGCGATAGCCTTCTTTTTGGTGGCGGGATTTGCCTCCATGGTGGCTGTGGCCAAAAATGACAATGCCGGAAGCGATAATGCCAAGAATGATAACGCTAAAACGGAAAAAACCGCTCAAGCTGAGACGAAAAAAGTTGATCTAAAGGAAAGTAAAAAGCCTGAAACTTCCGATAGCAAAACCAACGCTCAGGCTTATAAGGAAAAAAATTCAGAAGTGGTAAAAGGCATAAAGGAGGCCAAGGTCAAGGAAAATAACGCCACCCAAAAAGGATCTCCGGTAAACGAGACCGAAGAAGCCGAAGGAAGTGTAGAGGATGATAGCGCTACCGATGAAACAGTTGCGGAAACGGAGGCCGATAAAAAATCAACAGAGGCCAAAGATAGGGCCAAAAAAAGAATTCAGGAGATTGCTACGGAGCAAATCGTAGAGCAACAACCGGTTACGGAAGCGATTACCGAAGTGGAGGAAGATGGCGCGGTCAAGAAATTCTTTCTTGGACCGGATTACAAAAATTTGGGACAGTTAAGAAGTTCTTTGGTGCACAATGAAAATCAGATCAGAAAATTGACTCAAGCTATGAATACTTTGACCCAAAACGGCGGAGACGCTTCCGAATTTGCGGATGAGATGGAGGCCCTAGTCGCTCAGCGAAAAATAATGCAAGGTTTGATTTCAGAAAATCAAGAGCAGTTTAGTCTCTTGGGTTGGGTTTTCAAATTTATGAACGGTTATGAAAAAGAGCCGGTTGAAGAAGAAGATGAGGAATTGATTGATGATGCTCAGGAAGCGATTGATAATGCTCAAGGAGACGAAACTGAGACCGCAACCAATCCGAATCCGACCGATACTACCACTGAGACAACCGCTTCCGAGGAAACAACCGGTACTGATGCCGCTACTTCGACTGAAACCGAGACCGCTTCCGGAACAGACACAACTTCTTCCGACACAACTGCTACCGGGGAAAATGAAACTACATCCGATACAGCTACCGGAACAGACACAACACCGACCGTGACTCAGTAGAAAAAATTTCAAAAGCAAAAAATATCTCCATTGAATTTTTCGGTGGGGATGTTTTTATTTGACAAAAAAAG
>JAVEQZ010000082.1:0-3017 GCA_034007405.1 Candidatus Moraniibacteriota bacterium
CGGGACAGTTATTTTTTAATTTTTATTCGACAGTTTAAGAGTCCGTTGATTTATATTTTGCTTATTTCCGGCTTTATCGTGCTTTTGATGAATGAAAAGGCGGATACGGTGGTTATTTTTGCGGTTATATTTTTTAATGCGATTATCGGAACTTTGCAAGAGGGAAAGGCTCAAAACACTTTTTTGGCACTCAAGAAGTTTACCAAAAGTAATGCTTCGGTTATTCGAGACGGTCGGGAGGTTATAATTCCCGATCGAGAAGTGGTGGCGGGAGATATTATCTCTTTGCGAGAGGGGGAAAAAGTACCGGCCGACGGAAGATTGATTGCGGTCAATAATTTAAAAGTGAGCGAAGCGGCTTTTAGCGGAGAGTCGACTCCCAAATTTAAAAATGCCGACAAACTAAAGACAAAAAATCTTTCTTTGATTGATCAGCACAATATGGTCTTTAAGGGTTCGACGGTGGTGGGCGGATCCGGTCGAGCGTTGGTGACGGCAACCGGAATGGAGACTGTTTTGGGTTCGATCGCCAAAGAGGCGCTAAAAATAGATACCGAATTTCCTCTCAAAAATGATATCAATAAACTGTCGCGACAGATAATTTTTGCGGTAGCCGGTGTGGCTATTGTAGTTTTGATTTTGGGATTGAGCGGAGGACAAAGTTTTCGGGAGGTCCTCAAGATGATTATTGCAATCTCAGTTTCTATTATCCCGGAAGGCTTGCCGGTAGTAATGACTCTCGTTTTGGCGGTAGGAGTCTGGCGAATGGGCAAAAAAAATGTTTTGGTAAAAAAAATGCAGGCGGTGGAAGTTTTGGGCGAGGTTAGAGTGCTGGCGGTCGATAAAACCGGTACGGTGACAAAAAACGAATTGATGATAAAAAAAGTTTTGGTGGGAAATAAAATTTTCGAGATAGGCGGGATCGGATATCTGCCCCAAGGCGAGGTTAAATTGAGCGGTAAGATAATCGAACCGTTAAATCATGAGGAGATTTTTAATATGGGAAAAATGGCCGCTTTAAATGCGCGAGCTAATTTGGTTTTTGATAAAATTGAAAAAAATTGGAAAATCTCCGGCGATCCTACCGAGGGGGCCATGCTGACTTTTGCCAAAAAAATAGGTTTTAATCCGAGCGATCTTTTGGAGGAGATGACTTTGTTGGATGAAATTCCTTTTGATTATAAATCCAAGATTCATACTTCTCTGCACAAAGTAAACGGTGAAAATATTTTGATAACCAGCGGTTCACCGGAAGAAATCTTGGCTCTAAGCGATAAGGAATGGCAAAATAAAAACAGTCCCAAGGAAATTGATTCAAAAAGAAAAGAAGAAATTCGCTTGGCACTGGAAGATTTATTTGCTCAAGGCTTGAGAGTGATCGGCATAGGTTATAAAGAAATAAAGGAGAATAAGATAACCGGAGAAGAAATAAGTAATCTTGTCTTACTGGGATTTTTTGGAATTCAAGATGCTCTTCGAAAAGAGGTGCGAGAGGCGGTTAGGATGGTAAAGGATCAAGGGATGAAGGTGGTAATGATAACCGGCGATCATAAAATAACCGCCAAATCGATTGCCGAGGAGGCCGGGATTTTTAATCAAGGAGATGTACTTATGAGCGGAGATGAAATAGAGATCATGTCCGAAGGGGAGCTGAATAAAAAAATAAAAGATGTCAGTGTTTTTTATCGGGTTAATCCGGACCACAAGCTTAGAATTATTAGCGCTTATCAAAAAAATAAGATGGCTATTGCGATGACCGGAGACGGGGTAAATGACGCTTTATCTCTCTCGGCGGCCGATATTGGGATCGGGATGGGAAAAATCGGCACAGAGGTGGCCAAAGAATCTTCCGATTTAATTTTATTGGATGATAATTTTGGCAATATAACCTACGGAGTCGAGGAAGGGAGAAATATTTTTGCCTCGATAAAAAAAGTGGTTCTCTATTTGGTTTCCACCAGTGTGGGGGAGGTTTTTGCTATTTTGGGAGCATTGTTGCTCGGTTGGCCTTTGCCGATTTTGGCTGCTCAGATTCTTTGGCTCAATTTGGTGACGGACGGTTTTTTGGATGTGGCTCTGGCGCTAGAAGATAATCCATCGGATAAAGAGAGAAATAGTTTTTCCAAAAAAAGACCGGCTTTGATTGACAGCGGTGATTTGTTGAGAATTTTTTTGATGGCTTCGGCTATGGCTATCGGAACACTCTTTTTGTTCAGTCAAAATTATCATAACGACATCAATAAAGCCTGGACAATTTCTCTTTCGGTTTTGGCTGTTTCTCAATGGTTCAATGCTTGGAATTGTGTGGATAAAAAGAAATCGATTTTTACAATTAATCCTTTCAAGAAAAAACTTTTAATTGGGGCTACGGCTATAGTTTTTGCTTTGCAAATGCTGGCGATTTATAATCCTTTTTTTCAAAAAATGTTAAAAACGGTGCCTTTGAAAAAAGAGGATTGGTTGGCGGTTGTAGCCTCGGCTTTTCTGATAGTGGTCTTTGAGGAAATTAGAAAGTTTTTTTATCGACGGAAGAAATAGTCTCTTTTTATAATTTTGATTTTTATCACTTGAAAAAAGAAGATAGGCGTAGTATCATTAAATTATTGATGAAACGGTGGCGAATAGAATTTTTATTTCCCGAAAAAGTTTCTTTTTCTCCGGCCTTTCATTTCATACGGCAGCTACAAAAAAGAATCCTTTTTCGGTAAATAAATTCAATGTTATAGCGTTGAAATAGTTTTTACTCAATGTCGCTTTGATAATAAAAATATGCGAATAGGAATTGATGCCAGGACAATTTTAAATCCCAAAGAAGGCGAAGCGATTGGCGCCGGTCATTATACTTATCAATTATTGAAAAATATTTTAGAAATCGATAGAGAAAATGAGTATGTGATATTTTTTGATTTTCGAGTGCGAGAAAAGGATGTGCGAAAATTCACCCTTCCCAATACCAAGATAATTTTTTATCCCTTTTCCGATTATTACAAATATCTTCCCGGAGCCTATAACGAGGT
>JAVEQZ010000021.1:0-13714 GCA_034007405.1 Candidatus Moraniibacteriota bacterium
AAGAAAAGAGTTTTGAAGGTTTTGAGCGAGCAATTGCAAAAATCTCGTGAGGAATATCTAAAAAAAGAAGACGAGGTGGGGATCAAGATTTCCCGTCTGAAGAATTTTTTCCGAAATTTCGCTTCAGTGGATAAAAATTATCAAATTGAAAAAGAACTTGAAATTTATAAGGAAAATTATGAGCGGGCGTTAAAAAATTATATGGAAGCTATTGTGGAATTGGAGGGAATCGAGGATTCGGAAGAAGCGGAAATTATGTATCGACATGCTAAATTTGGGGAGACGCTTAGCTTAATGAGCGCCAAAGAAGATTTGAAATTTAAAAAACATCCTTTGTGGGAGTCAATGAAGAGAGATTTAAGTGTCGGTTCTTCGGACCTGGTGGATAAATACAGTGAGCTTTTGGGAAAGCCCAAGAAGTGGATTACGGAAAAAACTCATTCCAAATTTTTTGGTTTCGGAGGAGGACTGGTTGCGGTCGGCGGAGCGATGTCTTTTTTAGCTTCTCACGCGCCGGGAATTAGAGCTTTGACTGTTTCGATGGGAGTGGCGGTGGCTTCGAAAGGATTTTATAAGCGAGCGGAAACCAAAAATGTTATCGAAAAAGAAAAAGAACTAAAGGCCGGTTCCAAAGAACTGATGAGGAGAATTGTCGATTTGCAAGGAAAAATTGATCAAGAGTTGATCAAAAGAGAGTTGAATATCTCCTTGGAAAATATTCCGGAATCTGCCAGGAAAGAAGTTGAGGATTATTATCGAAGATTGGGATTGTCTTTTGTGAAAGGAGCGGCTCTTGGGGCGACGACTTACTTTGGTGGTCAATACTTAAGGGAGAGTGGTTTATTGAGTGAGGGAATTGAGACGATAAAGAAGTCTTTGGGGGTGTTGGGAGCCTCTCTTAATATTGAACCGATTAGTGAAATGGTAATTGAGGATTCTGGTGTAAAATCTCCCGAGGGAGGTTTGGGAGAAGTCGGTGAATCACAAATTAAAACTTCCCCTCACGGAACCGATACTCATCAAGGACCGATTGCGCCCAAGGCAAATTTAAATCCGGAAGTGAGCGATCCATTAGAGAACAAGGCGGAGGTTCCCGCATCAGAAGAGTTGATAGCGCCATCGGAAGTTGAGAGCGCTTCGGCGCAACCGGAAAATATCGAGTCAAGTCTGGAGCAGATTAACATGATTGAAGGCAAAGGGATAAAAGATTCCTTGGCCCAGTTTTTGGCTCAAAATCATGAACAACTGACCGAAGGAAAAATGGGTTGGGATCCGGAAAAATATGCCAGTGTGGAAGAATGGGCCGATAAGCGAGCAATCGGAATTGTGGGTGAATTAAAAGAACAATATCCGGGTTATAATTTTGATCAAGTTTCCACTGAAACCGAATTTCAAGTCGATTTGAGCAATAAAGCGGATATACAAATTGTTGGGTTAGAAGATAAATTTAATCTAGGAGGCAATCCTGAATCGATTGAAGAGTTAAAAAATAATTTTGAGGAAGCCGAGGGAAATCAAACGGAGAAAATCGAAGGAAGTCAGAAAGAAGTAACTGCAGAAGAAGAGGGAATAACACAGAATCCGACTGCAAAAGCGAGTGAATCAGTCGGTAATAATGAGAGCGAAACTATCCCGAGAGAAGATGAAAAATTTAGAGAAGCGGTACTTGCGGAGATGAAGGCAGAAAATCCGGACTTTAATTTGGAAAAGAGTTTGGAAGATATTAGAAATCAATTGAGAGGCGGAGCGGTTGAAATCGGAGAGGTGCAATCTCCCGAAATTAATTCGGCTGAAGCACGGATGAGTTTGGATGAATTTTTTAATAATTTTGCGACCAGTGAATTGCCGGAGTTATTAAAAGATAATACCGGCTTAGGAGAGGTTTTTAGGGGTATAAATTCAATCGGAAAGGAAAGTGTGGTCAATCAACCGGAAGGCGGGGTGTTTGATGTTTTTAGACAGACTTTTTCCGCTTATGGCGGGGATAATAGTATCGCCTACAACGGAAACGGCAATGTTAGGAGCTATGTCTTGCGGGCTATGGGAAATCTTTACGAAACAGGCAGATTGGAATCGTTCAAAAACGCCTTGAGAAATATTGAAATAACATAATTTAATCCCTAAACAATAAAAAATATGAGCAACGAAAATCAAGACAAAATAAAAGAAGAAATAATGAGGGATTTGGGTTTTGATAAATTAACCCAAGAAAAGCAAGATGAAATTTTGGCTAAAATCGGAGAAATTATCTTAAAAAAGATATTTATCGCTACAATCGATAAATTGAGTCCCGAAGACGGTGAGAATTTCAGAGAAATGTTGAAGCGGGGCGAGGGAGTTGAAAGTATTGAAGAATTTTTGGGTGCAAAAATTCCTGATTATGATATGATAATAGAAAAGATTGTCGAGGAGGTAAAGGAGGATATAAAGAATAATTAATTTAAACGGTAAAAATAAGTTTATGGCTGAAGAAAGCAAATTAATTCCCAATCCCGATGCGACGGAGAATTTGGAAAAAATAAAAAAAGAGGATTTTTCCGGAGGTTATGAATCCGGTTCCGGCAGTGAAAAAGAAAAAGAAATTTTTTCTCCGGAAAAAGAAATAGCCAAAGAAATTTCCGGAGCGGAAAAAGACGCCAATTATATCAAACCTTCATCGGGGGTATTTAAAGACGAAGATGATGAAGTTGTAGAGACGGATGCGGAAATAATCAAGCAAAAAAAGATGGACGCCGAAAGTAGTATTAATCACTTGGTGGAATTGGCTACGCTCAAAGGTGTGACGCATGCAGTCAAAGTGGCCCGTCAGTTGGATAATAATTATGTTTTGGATATGATGCACGACAAATTGCTTTCGGAAGAATTGCACAAGGCTTTATTGGAAAAGAATTTGATCAGCGAGGAATAATCCGCTTGTTGTGTCGGATTAGAAAAATAAAAATAAATTTTTAAAAACAAAGATGTTGAATGTTGATTTTTTATTGATTACTTTGATTGTTTTTTCGGGAACAGTGGCCGTTTTCAGCGGTTTGTATTTGGTATTGAGGAGTTTTTTGCGCTTCAGGGCGCAAGTTAATTATTCTATGAATACCGATTTGGAGGTGGTAAAAGTGGCGAAAAACGACAAACGAGAAAAAAATTCTTCCGGCAATAATCAAGGAGATTCGTGGAAAGAAGAGATCGGTTCTATGGAGCAACTCCTAATGACTTTGGCCAGGATAAAAAGAAAAAAGCCTTTTTGGTGGGGGTTGTTTTATGATAATCCTTGTGTTTCTTTGGAGATCGCCAATCCTTCCGACAGTGAGGAAATTTTCTTTTATGTTTCTCTGCCCAAGAAATTAAGAACCACCATCGAAAAACAAATCCATAGTTACTTTCCCAATGCCTCAGTGGAAAAAGTTCCGGATTATACGATTTTTTCTCCCGGAAGTTTTACCGCTTCGGCCGTTTTGGGTTTAAAAAACAAATATGCTTTGCCGATTAAAACTTATGAGATGATGGATGTTGATCCACTTAACGAAGTATCCAATTCTCTGAGTAAATTTAAAACCGAAGAAGAGGGAGCGGCTCTGCAATTGGTAATCACTCCCGCCAAAGGCAATTGGTACGCTTTGGGTAAAAGCATTGCGCATAAAATGCAACAAGGCAAACAGTTAAAAGATGTGCACAGTAATTCCGTAATTAAGAAAATGGGGACTGAAATAGGGAAAGGTTTGGGAGATGTGATGCATGAGATGGCGGGAAGCAATTCCAAAAACGAAGGTTTTTCTGCTAACCGAGAAATTATTCAGTTAACTCCGGAAGAGCAAGAATTGATTAAATCAATTGAACGGAAATCCAGCAAAGTCGGTTTTAAGGTTAATATCCGCTTACTGGCCTCGGCCGACAGTCAAGAAAGAGCGGATGAGATATTGGCGCAAATAGAAAATTCATTCGCTCAGTTTGAAAATCCGGAAGTGAATTATTTTAAAGTTTTGAAGAGATTTAAAACCAAGGATGTTTCTTTTGATTATATTTTTAGAAATTTTAACGAGGAGAGCGCGGTCATTTTAAATACGGAGGAAATTGCCAGTATTTTTCATTTTCCGATTTCCACCACTGAAACTCCCAAGATAAAATGGCTCAAGGCTGGAGCGGCTCCGCCGCCGATCAATATTCCCAAGGAAGGAATTCTTTTGGGTTACAATGATTATCGGGGAGAAAAAACCGACATCAGGTTATCTGACGGGGATCGCAGAAGGCATCTTTATACTATCGGTCAGACCGGAGTGGGTAAATCAAATTTTTTACAGGAAATGGCCAAACAGGATGTCCGAAACGGCAAAGGGGTTTGCTTTATCGACCCGCACGGGGATGCGATTGAAGATATTTTGACAGCCGTTCCCAAAGAAAGAGCGGAGGATGTGATAATTTTCAATCCGGCCGACAGCGAACGTCCGTTGGGTTTGAATATGTTGGAATATGAAAGACCGGAGGAAAAAGGTTTTGTAATCAATGAGATGATTAGTATTTTTGACAAGCTTTACGATCTGAAGCAAACCGGCGGACCGATGTTTGAACAATATGCCAGAAACGCCATGCTTTTGGTGATGGAACATCCGGAGTCCGGTTCGACCCTGATGGAGATCCCGAAAGTTTTAGCGGATGAAGAATTTCGAAGAATGAAACTGTCGCATTGCAACAATCCGGTAGTGAGAGATTTTTGGATAAAAGAAGCGGAAAAAGCCGGCGGAGAAGCGGCTTTGGCCAATATGGTTCCTTATATTACCTCCAAACTCACCACCTTTATCGCCAACGACTTGATGCGACCGATTATCGCCCAACAAAAAAGCGCTTTAAACTTCAGGGAGATAATGGATGAGGGAAAAATTCTCTTGATTAATCTTTCAAAGGGTAGAATCGGAGAGATTAACAGTCATCTTTTGGGAATGGTGATGGTGGGCAAGATTCTGATGGCCGCTCTTTCGCGGGTTGATATGCCGGAAAATGAAAGAAAAGATTTTTATCTTTATATCGACGAGTTTCAAAATGTTACCACTGATTCGATTTCTCAGATTCTTTCCGAAGCGCGCAAATATCGTTTGAATTTAATTATCGCTCATCAGTTTATCGGTCAATTGAGTGAGGAAATTTCCAAAGCGGTTTTTGGCAATGTCGGATCCTTGTGCGCTTTCCGCGTCGGTCCGGAGGATGCGGAATTTTTGGAGAAACAATTTGAACCGGTTTTCGGGGCCAGTGATTTGATTAATGTTAATAATTATAGCGGTTTTGCCAAGCTTTTGATTAATAATGAAACCACCAAGCCTTTCAATTTTAATACTTATCCGCCCAAAGAAGGCAATAAGGAAATCCCGCGATATCTCAAGGAGATGTCTCGTTTGAAATACGGGCGGGATGTTAATATAATTAACAGGGAAATTATGGAGAGAACCAAATTTAGAACTTAATCATTTTTTATTTATCGAATATGAAAAAGAAATACCTATTTTTATTTGCGGCGATATTGGCGGGCGGTTTGATTTTTTTGAGCAAGGCCACCTTGGCCGAGTATGTGCCGATGGAGCCGATTCCGGGTACGGAGGGTACTGCAGCGATTAGCTCTTTTCCAGCTTATGTGAATGCGGTCTATAAATTTCTGGTTTGGTCGGTGGGGATAGCGGCGATGTTTATGATTTCAATCGGCGGTTTTATGTATTTTACGGCAGCCGGCAATACTTCCAAAATGGAAAGCGGTAAAAGAGTTATCGTGGATGCTATTTGGGGTTTGGTGGCGGTGATGGTTGCTTGGGTTGTCCTCAACACTATCAATCCCAATTTGACCAATATTAATTTGCAGAGCGTGGAGAATTTGGGAGCAAAAAGCACTACACCCTAGAAAACAAATCAAAGTGCTCCAGCTACACCCTAAACTACAAATCAAAATCCTCCAGCCACATCACAAACCCAAAATCCGGCGCCTGGAGTTACAGATGAGCAAATGCAACAGAATATAATGGAGCATAAAATTAATTTTTTATTTTAATATTTTTTATGAAAAAAATAATTTGTATCGGTTCTTCGGCTAAGGATATTTTTTTCCCGACCGATGAGGGTGTACATTTGGATACGCCGGAAGATCTCACTTCTCAGAAAAAAATAGCTTTTGAATCCGGGGCTAAATATCATATCGAAACACGTTTTGAATCTCTGGGCGGGTGCGCTGTTAACGTGGCTTGCGGTTTAAAAAGATTGGGAATTGAAAGTTTTTGTTATACCGTTTTGGGGGATGATTTATTGGGAGAGTGGATAAAGGGAGAGATGGAAAAAGAGGGGGTTGATGCCAGTTTTGTAAAAACAGAAAATTGTTTAACCGGTTTGTCGGCTATTATTGTGGATAAGCGAAACGGGGAGCGGATTATTTTTTCCAATCAAGAAGCCAACAAGAGGCTAAAAGTTATCCCAACCGAAATTACGGATTTTAATTGGATTTCAGTCACCGACCCCAACGGGGATTGGCGAGGTGTTTTGGATGCGGTTGCCGAGGTTTCAGCTGAAACGGGCGCCAAGATTTGTTTTAATCCGAGAGGGCGAAATATCACCGAGGATGTGGAAAAGATTCATCAATTTGCCGGAAAAACGGAAGTTTTGTTTGTCAATAAAGATGAAGCGATTGAGATAATTATCAATACCGGGGGAAATGTTTTTAAAGACGAAGAAGTTAATGATGAAATTTTTCTTTTGAAAGAATTAAAAAAAACCGGCGCCAAGGTGGTGGTGATTACCGACGGTGAGAGGGGGGCTTGGGGATATGACGGAGAGGAAATTTTTTATGTCGAGGCGTTTCGGGTGGTGGCGGTTGATTCGACCGGAGCGGGAGATTCTTTTTCCAGCGGTTTTTTGGCGGGCTATATCGAAGGCAAATCAATTGCCGAATCATTGAAAATGGGAATAGTCAACGGAGCCAATGTGGTTCTTCACTATGGCGGAGTGGCGGGCTTACTAAGAAAAGACGAGATGGAAAAATTTTTAAATAAAGTTGAAGCAAAAAAAATAAATTAAAGAAAATAATTAGTATGAGTCTTTTTTCAAAAATTACATCGATTCGAAGAAGGAAAGAAGTTTTTTTGGCTTTGGATATCGGGACGGAAGTGGTCAAGGCGCTTGTTTTTAAATTGGATATTCAAAATAAAAAAGGAATTGTAATCGGTGTCGGGAGGGTGCGCCAAAAAATCGGTAATATGCAAAGCGGAGCGGTTTCCGATATCGGGGGCGTGGTGGCGGTTGCCAGGGAAGCGATAGAGATGGCCAAAAAGAAAGCCGGGGTTAAAAATATCAAATATGCCATTGTCGGGATTGCGGGAGAATTGGTAAAAGGAACAACCACGACCGTTCATTATGAAAGAGCGCGATCCGATTTGAAAATCGGGTTGCCGGAATTAAATAATATCATTCAAAAAGTTCAGCAAAAAGCTTACGAAAGAATCAGCGAGCAAATCGCTTGGGAAACCGGACAAAGCAATATTGATATTCGTTTGATTAATGCGGCTATTTCGGATGTCAGGATAGACGGATATCGGATTAATAATCCTTTGGACTTTCAGGGACATAATGTTTCAATCAGTGTTTTTAACGCTTATGCACCCACTATTCATCTGGGAGCGATTGAATCGATTGTAAATGATTTGAACATTGATTTGGTGAGTATTGCCGCCGAGCCTTATGCGGTGGCTAAGCTGGTCGATTTTGAGGGGGATCTCAATTTTAATGCTATCTTTGTCGATATTGGGGGAGGCACCACCGATATTGCGGTGGTTAGAAACGGAGGCTTGGAGGGGACGAAGATGTTTGCTTTGGGCGGGCGAGCTTTTTCCAAGAGGTTGGCGCAAGAAATCGGAGTGGATTTTGAAAAAGCGGAGAGGATAAAAATAAATTATGCTTTGGGCAAATTAAATAAAATCGACACCGAGAGATTGGATCGGATATTCGAGGATGATTGTCGGATTTGGTTGAGCGGGGTGGAATTGGCGCTGTCGGAATTTTCTCAAAATGATTTGTTGCCCAATAAAATCTTGATGTGCGGGGGCGGTTCCGGTTTGCCGGGGATAAAGACGGCTTTGCTTTCTCGAGATTGGATAAGTAAGTTGGCTTTTGTCAATCCGCCGAAATTATCCTTCTTGCGTCCTCAGGACGCTTCCAGTATTATAGATAAAACCGGTGAATTGATCAGTACTCAAGATGTTACCCCGATGGGTTTGGCCGGCTTGGTTTTGGAGCTTGAGCAAGAAGAGAAAGTTTTGGCCGGCATTTTAAAACGAGCGATGAATAAAGTGGATTATAAGTAATTTTTAAAAAATATTATTATGCATCAGACTTTTTATATCGATGTGGATGAGGAAGTCAATTCCATTATCACCAGGATCAGAAAGTCCTCGGCAAAATATAATATTTTGGTTGTTACCAACCGAGCCTTGATAATGCAGAGCGCGGTGAGTTTGAAATTGATAAAGCGAGAGGCGGAAAGATTGGATAAGAGAATTATTTTTGTCACCAAAGATGAGCGGGCAATGGCGGTGGCCAAAAAAATAGGTTTTGTAGTTAAAAATTCCTTGGAGGAGTTGCGGGGAGTGGTGAGTGATAATGATGCAAAAATGAAATCAAAACCGATTTCTTTGCAAGAAAATATCCCTCCGAAGGAAGAAAAAACTTTAAATAATAATCGGCGGGTTAGATTGGATAATTTGGGAGCGGAGAGTTTCATCACTCCGGATCGTCGGGTTGATTTAAGCTCAAAAAAAGAAGAAGAAAAAATTCAAGAAAATCCTCAGACTTTTAAAGACGAAGAGAGAGGCGCTATTGAAGTGATTGATAAAACTCAAAGAGGGCCATCTCCTCAGGATGAGGAAATTTTTAATGATTTTTTCAGTCATTCATCCGAAGATATAAAAATTAACGAAGCGAATAATAAAAATGCGAAAGGGGGATATAAATTTATCTGGATTTTCCTGTCAATTTTATTGTTTTTATTTTTGGCAATCGGAGCTTATTTTTATTTGCCGGAAGCGCAGATTAAGGTTTTCCCGAAAAAAGAAGAAAAAGTTTTCAATATTAATTTAAGAGTCGGCGAAAATAGTCAAAACTCTTCGAGTGCGGAAACAAGCATCTTATTAAAGCCGGTTGTATTTGAGGAAGAAAATTTACTCGCGCTTTCCTTTCCGGCTACCGGTCAAAAGGGTTCTTCCAGTCAGAAAGCCAAAGGTAAAATAACTATTTTTAACGAATTTAGTGAAACTTCGCAGGTTTTGGTAGCTACCACTCGATTTGTGTCCGGAGAAGGCAAGGTCTTTCGCTTGATAAATAGTGTGACGGTGCCCGGGATGACAATTAAAGACGGTCAAACAGAACCGGGCAAGATTGAGGCGGAGATAATTTCCGATGAAGCCGGAGAGCAATACAATATAAAGGAGGCGGATTTCAAAATTCCCGGTTTTGAGGGTAGTCCGAAATATGACAAATTTTACGCCAAATTATCCGAAGAAACGAAAGGCGGAGGTGATGCAGAAGGAGCAAGCGGATTAAGGACTGTTTCTTCGACCGATATTGAAAACGCTAAAATAAAAACCGAGAATCAATTAAAGAATCAGTTAAAGGAAAACATTAAAAAGAAGGCCGGAGAAGGAAATGTGATACTTGAGGATGCTTTTGCTTTTGAAGTGATTGATTATTCCGTCTTTCCGGAAGAAGATTCGGTAACGGAAAATTTTGAATATCAGGTTAAGATAAAAATAAAAGCCTTGGCTTTTTCGGTTGAGGAGTTGGAACAAAAAGTTAATGATTATATCGTTCAAAAAACTCTTCAGGAAAAAAACAATATGAAAACGATTTCATCGGAGAAACAATACGGTCGAGCGGAGATTGATTTCGGTTCGAAATCAATCAGAACCGAACTCAAAGTCAAGGCTGTCAATCAAGCGGAGATAAATGAAGCGGATTTGATTGCATACTTGGTAAATAAAAATAAAAGTGAAGTTAATTCCATTTTGGAAGATTTCCCGGGAATCAAGAAGATTGAATTTTCTATCAAACCAAGTTTTCTTTCCAATAAATTTCCCGGCTATCAATCCAGGATAAAATTAGAAATAGCCGATGACGCGGAATAGTTTTTCTTTTTTTTGCGGGGTTCTTCCAGAAATTGTTTTTTTATGCAATAATTCGGAAATGAAAAATAAATGAACAAAATGGGTCAAGAAATAGAAGTTATAAAAGCTAAATTAAATGTAGTGGATTTAATTGGCGAATATGTGCGTTTGCAAAAAGCCGGCAATAATTGGAAGGCTTGTTGTCCTTTTCATAACGAGAAAACCCCTTCTTTTACAGTCAGCGAAGAGAAACAGATGTGGCATTGTTTCGGTTGCAATAAGGGAGGGGATATTTTCGGTTTTTTGATGGAGATTGAGGGCTTGAATTTCAGAGAGGCCTTGGAAAATTTGGCGCAAAGAGCGGGGGTGGAATTGCCGAAATATAGCGGTGGCGAGAAATTTTTTACTCCCGAGGAGAAAAGCAAAGTCGGAGAAATTTTGGAGTGGGCGACGTTGTTTTATGAAAAACAATTGTGGCAAGGTTTGGGCAAAGGGGATATCCTCAAATATCTGAAAGAGCGGGGGTTGAGTGAAGAAACGATCAAAGATTTTCGACTAGGTTACGCTCCGCCGGGTTGGCGGAACTTGTTAACTTTTTTGATTGGCAAGGGCTATGAATCCAAGGATATTTTGAGAGCCGGCTTGATTATTGAAAAAGAAAACGGAAGCGGGCGGGCGGAAGATTTTTATGATCGTTTTCGAGATCGAATTATGTTTCCCATTGCCGGCACAACGGGCAAGATAATCGGCTATTCGGCCAGGATAAATCCTCGGGGCGATGAATCTCAGGCTAAGTATATCAATACTCCGGAAACGGAAGTCTATCACAAGAGCGGAGTTTTGTACGGGATAGACAAGGCTAAGTTAAAAGCCCGGGAAGAAGATTGGATTTTGTTGGTGGAAGGCAATATGGATGTGATTGCTTCTTATCAGGCGGGGATAAAAAACACAGTGGCGGTTTCCGGGACGGCTTTGACAGCTGATCAATTGAATATCATAAGGCGCTATACTAAAAATATTAAAATGTTTTTTGATATGGATGAGGCCGGTCAAACAGCGGCTCTAAGGAGCGCGCAATTGGCTTTTGAAAAGGATTTAAATGTTTTCATTGTTTCGATTGATGAAGGAAAAGATGCGGCCGATATTGTTAAAGAAAATGTTGAAAAATTCAATCAGGCTATCAAAGGGGCGGTTCCGGCGATGGGATATTTTATCGATAGATCAGTTTTCGGAAAAGACAAGCGCGATATTCAGGACAAGAAAAAAATAATCGAAGAGTTGAGCGGATTGATAAACAGTTTCTCCAATAAGGTGGAAAAAGAGTTTTGGCTAAAAAAAATATCCGGGCAATTGAATATTTCGGAAAAAGCTTTATCGGAGGAATTTGAAAAAAATAATAATCGACAATGGTCGGGTGAAAATAGAAACACCTTTGAGCAGAGAGAGGAAACGATTGAGAATAAATATGACAAAATTAAGGATATTCAGATTCAAATCCTGGGCGCTTTTATCAGCGAAGATGATTTTTGGCGGGAAGGCGTGGCGAAGTATTCTCAAGCGATTAAAGACTATTTTGACAATAAAAAAATTGTGGAAATTTTGATTGACAAAGGGCAGTTAACCGATTTCAATTTTGAAAAATTATTGGATACGATTGAGGATGCCAATTGGAAAAAATTTCTAAGAGAACTTTATTTCAAAAATTGCGAAAAAGATCAAAATCTTAATTCTTCAAAAGAAAAATGGTTGGCTATTGATCAATATTTCTCGGCGCTTAAGAAAGAATTATTAAAAAACAAGAATACCGAGTTGATAGAAAAAATCAGGGAGGCTGAAAGTTTGGGGGATAAAGAGGCGGTCAAGGAGATAACCAGACAGTTGGTGGAATTGAACAGAATCGGGTAGATTTTTCCAAATATTGGCAAATATTTGTTTTTATGTTAAAAATAGTATAAAATTAAGCAGATAAAGAGATGTAATTTTTTGCATCAATTCTTTTGTTTTTAAGTTAAAATTTTACTTTGCAAAAAAATGGCTACAACCAAAAAGAAAGCGACAAAAAAATCCACTTCCCAAAAGACCAATTCTAAGGTTTCCAGTCGGAAGTCTTCTTTAAAAAACAAGAGAAAAACAAGGACGGTTTCTTCCAAAAAAACTATCAAAACTTCTCGGGTAAAAAAGAAGAAAGAAATCAAAAAAAAGGTTGTTAAAAAGAGTAAGAAGCCGACCGTTAAGAAAACCAAAAAAGTCCAGAAGAATATTCGGCAAAATAAAAAAGCGGTCTCTTTAAAAAAATCGGCCCCAAAGATAAAAAAGGTTTCCAAGGTTAAAGCCAAGGCCAAAATCGGGGGGGTAATCGAGGATTTGGTTTCAAGGGGAAAGCAGAGGGGTTTCATCACCGAGGATGAGATTATCCATGCTTTTCCGGATATGGAAAAAAATATTGAAGAATTGGAGGAGCTTTATAATAAATTGGAGACCGGCGGAGTGAAGATTGTCAGTTCGGGTGAGGTGATTAAAGAGGAGACCGACAAAATAGGGCGGGAATTTTCACCGGAAAAAATTGACAAAAAGAAAGAAATTGAGAATGTTGAGCCTAATTATAATGATTCCGTGCAGATGTATCTAAGAGAAATTGGCAAGGTATCTCTATTGAAAGCTGATGAAGAGGTGCGATTGGCGAAGTTAATCGAAAAAGGGGATCCTTCCGCCAAGCAAAAGTTGACCGAAGCTAACCTGCGGTTAGTGGTTAGTATTGCCAAGAAATATGTCGGAAGATCAAATAATCTTTCTTTGTTGGATTTGATTCAAGAAGGGAATATCGGATTATTTAAGGCGGTGGAGAAGTTTGACTATCATAAAGGTTATAAGTTTTCCACTTATGCCACTTGGTGGATAAGGCAAGCTATTACCAGGGCGCTGGCTGATCAATCTCGGACCATCAGAATCCCGGTTCATATGGTTGAAACTATCAATAAATACACTCAAATAGTCAGACAATTGGTCCAGGAGTTGGGCCGAGAGCCTTTAGCTGAAGAAATTGCGGCGGAAATGGATTTGGAGGTGGAAAAAATTCGCCATATTCAAAAAATATCCCAAGAGACCGTTTCTTTGGAAACATCTATCGGAGACAGTGATGACGATAGTGTTTTGGGTGATTTTATCGAGGATACCGAGACGATAATGCCCGATCAAACCGCTTCGCGAACCTTACTAAAAAATCATGTCACAGAAATATTAGAAGAACTTAGCCCTAGGGAACAAAGAATTCTCAAGATCCGTTTTGGTTTGGATGATGGAGTGACTCATACATTGGAGGAGGTGGGTCAAGAATTTGGTGTAACTCGTGAGCGTATCAGACAAATCGAGGCTAAGGCTTTGGATAAAATTAGAAATCAAAAGGGATTGGGTAAATTGAGGGATTATTAAAAATCCTCTTGATTTATTTTTTCAATAAGTTATAATGGTTTTTGTCGGGTTTTGAATTGGAAAATAGCTAAAATTTTTAAAATTTGGTTAATAATTTTTTATTTTTAATCAAACGTTGAAAATTGAATATATTCCGCGATAGTTCCGATGTGAATTTATTTTTTAAAATT
>JAVEQZ010000022.1:0-10680 GCA_034007405.1 Candidatus Moraniibacteriota bacterium
CTGGATAGCCAATAAAATTTTTTTTCTTTTTTTACCGTGTATTGTTTTTATCCTTTCATCCAATCCTTTCTTTAAAATTCTAAAAGCCTCCCCTTTTTTATCCTCCCCCTCATAATCCCTCAATGATTTTGCAGCTATACCTTTAATACTTTTAATTTCTTTTAATACATCTTCTTCCCTAAAATTACCAAAATCAGCTCCAGACATTAATCCCTCAAGATAATTTAGCACCTCCTTGTATTCTTCAGAAATTTCTTTTGCAGATCTTCTCCTTCTTGCGTTTCCTTCAATCACTTCCTTGATTCCTTTTTTCTTTTTTGAGGGATAAACCTCCTCAGTACCAGCACCTCTTTGAGATGCCGCTCTTTTTCCCCTAATCTTATCGCCCATCTCTTGTGAAAAACTAAGGATATCTTCTGTTGTTTGTCCTGTTCCCATAAAATTATTTTTGTTTCTCAAAATCACTTTTAATTTTATCAAAAATAGCATCGATTAAAAATATTAATCTGTCCTCACTCACTCTCTCATCTTCTAATATTCTTCCGATTTGAATTTTTGTTAAACCAATAGCCATAGCATTTATTTCATCATCTCTTAAAAATCTCCCACTTTTATGTTTCAACATTCCTTCCCAAAATTTCTCCTCAATAAAGTCTTTTGCGATATCTTCAATAATTGCCTTCTCTTGTTTGGTTAATTCAAGTCCGGCTTCAACCTCGCTGACAGTTTCCTTTTCCACATCGTCAACTGCGACAGCTTCTCCTTTCTCGAATCCCGTATTAAGTCCAGAAACTTTTTCATAAATGCCATTAATAATATTGGCGATTGATTGGTTCTTAAAAATATGTTTGTCTTTTTCTATGATCGATTTGGCATTATTAAAAACATTTTCATATTTGGATAATCTACCCTTAAGAGCTTCATCCCCCCTATCTTTCAATTCTTTTATAATAACTTCTATTTCCGACATACGCTCCTCAACAAGCTCTCTAATATGCGCTTCATCTTCGGGAGAAAGAAACTCTTGATCATTGAAATCAGCGACCTCTTCTCTCTCGTAACCTCTTAAATAGTTCTCAAGTTCCCCTATTTTTATCTTTTCATTTACAGGTTCTCCTTTTTCTCTTTTTCCGCTATCTACTACGGCAAAGTTATTGATATTAATCCCATCTTCTTTTTTATTATCTTTGATATCTTTTCCAATTTCATAACTCAATATCTCAATTGTTCCGATAGGGAAACCATTTTTGCTCTTCTTGAGATAAATCGTTCCGGGTTTTCCAAATTTTTCCTCCAAAAAATTTATAAATCTCTCTCTTGGTCTCCTGTTGATTTCTTTAATAACCGGACTTTCCGATCCATGATAATCTTTAATATTTAAATCCCTCAAAGGAGAATTATTTAAAGCAACTTCCTTTTCTTCCTTTTGATTATCTTCCCTATTCGACCTCCTTTTTTTGTACTCTTCTTTCCAATTTTTACGAGTCAAAAGATAAAATTTGTCATAAGCTTGATTTAATTTAACTACATCTTTTTGAGTCCTTGAATCATTATCAATGCTGCTAATTTCATTTAACAAAGAAATAAACTCATTTCTCTTATCTTCTAGTCCGCTAATTATTTTCTTAGATTCGGGAAATGCTTTTTTGAAGTCTTGTAATTTTTTATCAAAATTGTTTATCTCTTTTTTAGAATCAGCCAATAACTCTCCTATATGAGCATTAATCATTTCCCGAGAATTATCTCCTTCTTTAGAGTCACCTGTGCTATCCCCATTGGACCCATCTTTGCTTTTTTCTTTCTTATTCGGTTTAAATAATTCATTTAAAAAATCAATAAAATCAAGACTCAGTACACCTGCCTCGTCTAAAACAGCCTGACTAATATCCGGCTTCCTGTTTTTATCTGTTGGACTAATTTTTTCCAATATTTCATCCTTTCTTTTAAGAAAGCTCTTTAATCTGATCTCATAATTCTTAGTTGTCTCCAATTCTGGCGAAAAACTCTTAATCTTTTCCTCACCTTGACTATAATTCACCTCAACTACACGCAAACTATTTTCAATCGATTTTTTTAGTTCTTTATCTTTTTCGCTCAATAAATCATTACCACTTTCAACAACTTCTATCCCATCCATATTATCAAATTTAACTCTGTACCATGAAGTTCCTGTTTTTATTAAAAATGCTCCGTCTTTGCTCTTTCGAATACTAGCCACAGCGGATGTTCTAATCCCTTCGGATGCTCCAAATTCAACATAAGAAAATCCCGCTTTTTTTAATATTTCACTATTAATAGTAACCTCCGATTTATATCCCTCACCGATTATACTGATTATATTATCCTCTATTTCTTTTTTTTCACAATAAGCTTTCTTCCCTATAGTATTGCTAACCCGCTCAATCCCGATTGATTCGGCTAACTCTTTTTTAAATTCGAGCTTGATTTTTAGCCGGTCTATTCGTTCTTTTGTAAGCAACATAGCCTCCTCAATTTTCTGGATAATTTTTTGTTTTTTTTCTAAATTTTTCCCCTCATGATTTCCATTTTCTATATCTTTTTGAATAGTTTCAATTTTATCTTTTTGGGCTAAAAACTCCGCGGTAGCAACCTCTATCTCCGCTTCAAGTCTTTTTACTTCTTCTTTTGCAGCTTTTATTTCTTCACTAACTTCCAGCGATTCAAAACTATCTGAAGTATTGTTGTCAGGACTATTTACTTTTCTTTCATTTTCTTCTTCCATACCAAAAAAGTTAAAAAAGTTATTTGCTACTTTTAAATTATACCACAACTTTATTTTATCAACAAAAACTGTTATCATATAAATATCAAGAATTCTAAAAAATAAAAATAAAAAAATGAAATTGGAAAATAAAAAAATCGTAAACTTGATTTTATTGGTTTTAATTTTAGCTTTTGCCTTTTTGGTCCGCGTTTACAATATTGAAAACGTACCCTCCGGAGTTTATCCCGACGAGGCGGTCAACGGACTTGATGCTCTCAACTCCCTCACTACCGGAGATTATCAATGGTTTTATCCGGACAATAACGGCCGCGAGGGGTTAATGATGAATTTAGTGGCTTTATCTTTCAAGATATTCGGGGTTTCCATCTTTGCCCTCAAATTACCCTCCGCCATTTTTGGAGTTTTGACCGTTTTGGGTACTTATCTCTTGACCAAAGAACTTTTCCGCAGTCGCCGAGCCGGGCTCTTGGCCGCTTTCTTTACCGCTTTTTCCTTTTGGGCGATCAACTTTTCTCGCATTTCCTTTCGTGCCATTATCTTGCCTGTTGTTTTAACTTTTTCTTTTTATTATTTGTTTTGCGGTATCAGATACAATAAAATCATTCATAACCTGAAAAACAAAAAGTTTTGGCAAACCTCTATTTTTAAATCCCAGCTCTGCTTTATGTTGGCCGGCTTAATCTTCGGTATCGGACTACACACCTACATTTCTTTTCGCATCGCTCCGGCTATTCTCATCCTTTCTTTTATCGCCCTTTGGATAACCAAAAAAAATTTCTGGCGAGACTACTGGAAACACAGTCTGATTTTTATTTTTTCCGCTTTGATCACTATGGCGCCGATGTTTTACACCTTTTATCAACACCCCGAATACCTCAGTTCTCGTACCGGCAATGTCTCCGTTTTTTCACCGGAAATGAATCACGGAGAACCTTTCAAAACCCTGTTGAAAAGTTTGAGTTTAAGTTTGGTGAAATATAATTTTTGGGGCGATCAAAATTGGCGGCACAATTACCCTCCTTTTCCGATTCTCAATCCGATTTTGGGAATCACTTTCCTGGGCGGATTAATTTATTTGATTATCAAATGGTTTCATCTGTTAAATCTGAGATTTAAACATAAAATCCGAGATCGTAAATTTTATGTTTATACTTTTATTTTGGCTTGGTTTTTTATTATGCTCTCGCCGGAGTTTCTTACCGCCGAGGGACTGCCTCACGCTTTGCGTTCCATTGGAACCTTACCGATAACTTTTATTATCGCCACTGTTCCTTTTTTATGGCTTTTGGGTAAAAAAGAAAAATACGGCCACGGCCTCAAAATCATTATTCTTTCATTTATATTTATTGTCGTTCCTTTTGTCGGGTTGTTTGAAACGATCAAATATCATTATTTTTGGGCCAACAATCCCCGTCAAGCGCAATCTTTCGAATCCGGACTGATTGACGATTCTTATTATATTCGCAATCTCTCCCCGAAAACCCCGGTAATAATCATCGCCGAAAATATGCAACGCATTCCGATTAAAATGTTTAATTTCCAAAGACCCGACACTTCCTATTATCATCAAGACGAATTGGATAATTTACTTAGCAAGGAAATACCGGACAAAACCGTCTTTATCCTAACCGGCAAACAGCAATGGGTGGCCGACAAAATCATCCGGCGCTTTCCGGAAATGAATCTTTTTATTTATACCGATGACACTATTTTTAAAGACAAAACCTGGGTTATCAAAAAAATAAATTAATTTTTAATTAATTCCTTGATTAAATATTTAAGGAAAAAATAAATGAAAAACCGAATAAAAGAATTGCTTCATTATTTCAAAGAAAAACATGTAGTAGTCATTACTCTTGTTTCGATTGTTTTTTTGACTGTTTCTTTTTTAAACGCTCACAATGACGCCGCCACCTTTGATGAAATCGCCCATATTCCGGCCGGTTATTCTTATCTCACCCAAAACGAGATGCGCCTAAATCCGGAACATCCGCCGCTCATCAAAAACCTCTCCGCTTTTCCGCTTATTTTTATGAATCTCAATTTCGACCTCACTCAACCCTTTTGGAGCGGAGATTTACCCAAAAAATGGGATGAAGGTCAATGGGCGGCCGGTCGTCACTTGCTTTGGGAAAACAATAATGATCCGGATAAAATAATTTTTTGGTCTCGAGTGCCGATTGTGATTCTCTCTCTTCTTTTGGGATTGTTTATTTTCAAATGGACCAAGGAGTTGGCCGGAACATTAGCCGGACTTTTGGCTTTTGTTCTCTACTCTTTTGACCCTAATATTTTGGGCCACAATCACTATGTCACCACCGATATCGGAATTATGACTTTTCTGGTTTTTTCTTTTTATTATTTTTTGAGATTTATCAAAAAACCGACTTGGAAAAACACTCTTATTGGCGGATTTTTTCTGGGCTTATTTTTCTTGGCCAAATTTTCTTCGATACTGGCTTTGCCTATTTTCGGCTTGGTGCTTATCGGTTATCCGCTTGTAAAGAAAATTGATTCAAAAGAAAAACGCCTAAAAATTTGGCTGGGCTATTTCGGCAAAGGATTGGTTGCCCTAACTCTTTCCTTGACTATGATTTGGGCGGTTTATCTTTTTAATACCTTCAAAACTTCTCGGGAAACAATGACGCGATTGATTGATTTTAACGCTCCCGCTTCGGATCAAAATATCAAAAACGTCTATACTCGCAAAGTTTTACACGGCCTCAATCAAAGTGCTCTGACTCGTCCGCTCTCGGAATACGGCATCGGAGTTAATTATGTCTTCCGTCGAGTAGCCGGAGGAAACGGGGCCTATTTTTTGGGGGAAGTTTCCAGTAGCGCTTTTACCGCTTATTTTCCCACCGTCTTTTTACTCAAAGAAACCCTCCCGCTTTTGATATTAATCCTATTAACTTCAATCTTCACTCTTTATCAAATTTTTTCCAAGTTTCACCTCCGCTCTAAAATATTATTGCGACACTCTTTTCGCAATTTTGTCGCTTGGACCCGTCACGGAGTTGTCCAATACACTCTTTTTGCTTTTATTATTCTTTATTCCTATCTCAGCATTACCGGCAATTTAAACATCGGACTCAGGCATTTATTCCCCATCTTTCCTTTTATTTACATTTTGGTGGCCAAAAAAGTCAGAGATTTTTTCAAAACTTTCAAAAGTCACCAACTGATTTTTGCCAAATATCTCCTAGCTCTCCTTCTTATTTGGGTTATCCTTGAACCGATTGCCAATTATCCTTATTATATGTCTTATTTTAATCAAATCGGTGGCGGACCGAAAAACGGCTATCATTATGTCACCGATTCCAATGCCGATTGGGGACAAGATTTAAAAAGATTTCAGAAATTCCTCGATCAACATCCGGAAATCGATAAAATCAGACTAAATTATTTCGGCGGCGGTAATCCGCGATATTACTTGGGAGATAAATTTATTGACTGGTGGGACAGTAAAAGACCGCTTGAAGCCGGCTGGTATGCCGTATCAGTCAATCATTTGCAAGGCAGTATCCATGACAAAACAAAAAAAGACGAAGATTCCTGGCGCTGGATAACCGAATATGACCCGCTTTATCAAGTCGGCACCTCGATTCTGATCTACTATATTCCGGAAGAACCATCCGAATAAAAAACAAAAAAACCACCGTAAAAAATCGATGGTTTTTTAAAAAATTTTTTTACCTTGAAAAATCAATTTATCCGTTCTTTTTATAACAAAAAATATAACCGATTTATCGGCTAAAAAATATTATAAAATAGTATAAACATCATTAGATAAAATAAAAAAATAAATCTCAAACTGCTTGTTAATAAATTACCGGGGGCTTGCCCCGGAGAATTTTTTTGATTAAAAAATTCTCATTCCTAAAATCCAAATTACACCGAAAAAACAAATTAGCATTTTAATTCCACGCACTAGAGCGTGGAAGTAAAATACTATTTTTGTTTTTTTATTAAATTTAAGAAAAAAATATTTGTTATAATAAATTTCCGGCAAAGCGAATAATTATTCCTCTTTTTCTAGTTCTTCCGCTTCAATCTCTGTTGGATTATTTTCCAATTCTTCACTCTCCTTTTTTAATTCTTCCTCTTCTTGCACCACTCCGCCAATCATCCGATAAAAAACTTTATTTTCACTGCGCAAATCGATATACTCCAAATCATTCAATTCCTTGAGCATAATTTGTCGATTCAAAAGTGTCTTTAGTGTATAAACCGATTTTCCAATCGGAAACTTGGAATTCAAATAAATATCCCACCCCTTTTTGGTTTGTACAATCACTTCTTCGGAAATTCTCGATTCGGTCCGATACTCGTTCAAAATTTCCAAGCCGGTTTCAGTTTTTACCGCTTCCTCTATCTTGATTATAAAATCAACATACCTGGGAAGAAGCACATATTCTCCTTCATTAATATCTTTACCACTCCCGTCAATCAGTTTCACGATCGGACCGCCTTGGTTTTCCATCTCCGAAGAATCGGCTTTCTTGTAGGCATATCCGTTTTCATCGATAAAATAGCAATCCCCTCTCGAACACAAAAATAAAATCAAGTTTCGCTCCTCCATTTCAATTTTCAGTCGGCTGGGAAATTTTTTTTCCACCGATATTTTTTTTATTTTTTTAAACTGTGTCTTTAGGTTTCGCTCTAATTTACTCGAATTCAAAAAAATAAAATTTCCCCGAGAAAAAATTTTCCAATATTTGGCGTTTAATTCATTCTCAATAGCGGTATTTAATTGTTCTGAAGGAATTGAGTTGTTGCCCGTCAAATCAACATCATTAATCCGCAAAAAATCCGAAAAAAACAAAGAATAAATCAAAACCGCTCCAAAAATAAAAGTTAAAATATGACTAACCGTCGCTAATCGAAAAAAATTTCTAAATTTAGGGACAATAATTTTTTTTTCTTCTTTTTTTTTCGCCCAATGTTGTTTTTTTTCTCCCGTCTTCATACTACAAAATTAAAAACAAATTTTCCAAAATTAAACGCGCATTCAAGCTGGGATTTTTTATCTTTTCCAAAGTTTTATCAATCTCCCCGATAATTGCGTAATTTTTCTTTAATAATTCGGGATTATTCAAATTTTTGTAAGCCTGCACGCGAATCATCCAAATCCAAAACTCCAGCTTCTCCGTAGCCGAATTAATATTCTTGGCATAGTTTTCCGCCAAATTGAATTTTTCCGCCACACTCATTTTTTGCAAAAGATTCAAGTCCCTGATTCCCGCTTCCCGTTCAAGATAAACCTCTTCATTTTTCAAAAACCTCTCCACCTCACCCGGTCGCCCCATAGAAAAAATAATCATTTTTTCGGAAAATTTTCTATTTTCTCGCTCAAAGCCTTGTCTTATTTCTTCCAACGCTACCAAATTAAAATTCACCTTTCGACAACGCGACCGGACGGTTTTCAAGAGCATACTTTCCTTATGGGTAACCAAAATTATCACCGCCGAACTGTTGGGTTCTTCCAAATTTTTCAACAATGCATTCTGCGAAGCGTTGAGCAATCTATGCGCGTCATTGATTATCAAAACTCGACGCTGACCGATGGCGGGAAAAAGTCCCAACCTTTTTTGCGCCTCCCTGATTTTTTCCACTTCGATGGCTTTACTTTTTATAACTCCCCTTTTTTCCACTATTTCCGGAGCCAAAATTTCCAAATCAGGATTTTTGTTTTCTGTTTCAAAAAATTCCGCTTTCAGCTCCCGCTCTCCTTTTATCAAAGCCTCGGCAAAAATTCGCGCGATAAAAAACTTTCCGACTCGCTCCGGACCGCTAAAAAGATAGGTTTGTGCAGTTTTGCCTTCTCGTAAAGAATTTTCGAAAAACTTTATTTGTTTCTTATGTCCGATTATCATAAAAATTTCTTTTCCACTCTTCCTTGATTAAATTCAAAAAATTATTTTTAAAATTCTCTTCGCCGAATCTTTGCGCTTGGGCTCGGATAAAATCCCGATCGTAGTCTCTTTCTTTTTCCAGAAACCTCCTTACTCCGTCAGCCAAAACTTCCACCGTCTGGGCATCAAAAAATTCTCCGGTCCGACCCTCTTTCACTATTTCCAAAGCTCCCCCGGCTCGCAAAGCGATCACCGGCACCCCGAAACTCATTGCTTCCACCGCCGTTAAGCCGAAATCATCCACCGCCGGAAAAATAAAAGCTCTGGCGTTTCGATAATATTCTTTCAATTTTTCCTCACTTTGCCAGCCTACTACTCTGATATTTTTTTTGGCGATTTTTTTTATCTTCTCCGACTCCGCTCCCTCTCCGACAATCACCAAGGGCAAACCCATTTTATTGAAAGCTTCCACCGCCAAAAGAACTTTTTTATAAGGCGACAGCCTGGAAACAATCAAGAAATATCCGCCTTTTTCCTTTTTAATTCGAATCTCTTCTTGACTTTCTTTAATAAGATTGATGCCGGGATAAATAACACGAGAATCCCGACGATAATATTTAGCCACTCTCTTTCGAGTAAACTCGGAGTTGGCAATCAAAATATCCGGACGCTGAGCCGCCTCGAAATCCCACACCCGCAAATAAGTCAAAAACATCCGCTTACAAATTCCCGCTTTTTGACCGGCATCGGAAAAATATTTTTCTCCGTAATCCCAAGCAAACCGCATCGGCGAATGCAGATAAGCGATATGAACCGTATTTAAACGAGTAACGATTCCCTTGCTCCAAGCCCCCGAAGAAGAAATCACCAAGTCAAAATCCCGCAAATCGAATACTTCCGGCGCTGTCGGCAGTAAGGGTAAGAGATATTTTTTTCTTTTTTTGATAAATTTGGGGAAACCTTGCAAAAAAGAAGTCTTGATTTCCTTGTTTTTAAATTTTCCGCGCATCTTTTCTTTATCATAGAGGAGGGTAAATATCGGCGCTTGGGGGAAAATCTCGCAAATCAAACCCAAAACTCGCTCCGCACCCCCGTAAGTATCCAAGAAATCATGTACAATGGCCACTTTGAGGTTTTTCCACCGATTATCAGCTGGTGTGTCTAACTGTTGACTTTTTTCCATAAATATGCTATAATTAAAAATCGTAAGAATTATCGGGCATTTTTACCCTTCCAAATTAAACTGCAAGATTATTATAGCATCTTTTGGGTTAATTTGGGATGGTAAATAACAAAAAGGCAAAAAGAGGAGACGCCATGAACCCATTGTACCCGAGAACAGTCTACGAGCCGGAAAACTTCCTTGAGGAGAGGAGACAAAAAGTAAAAAGAATATTTATAATTATCTGGATATTTTTTGCTGCTCTGGCCGTGAAAGATATACTGTCCGATTACCTCAATATCGTTCTTGAGGAAGGGCGCCAAATCAGGGTCGAGCGGGAGATTAAGCCTCCCCCACCCTGGCATTAAGCGCCCTCTCGTCCCACCCCCGCAAGGATCACTGATTCTTGCGGGGCGTTTTATTTTTTAACAAAATAAAACTTGGGGGTTGGACCGCCAAATAACCCTATGCATTGATTTTTTTCTTCTTTACTCTATAATTCTTAACTGTGGCGACTCACAATCACTTAACGGATTCGTTTAAAAAATAAAATCTCTTATCTTTTAAATTAATTCCAAAGACTCGAGGAAAAATAATGCATCCGCTAGACCCCCGCTCAACCTTCACTCCCAAAAATTCAATCTCCCCCGAGAAAACCAAACGGGAAATTTATCCCGAAAGAAAAAGACCTTTCGGTCTTAGTCTGCTCTTTACCCCCCAAAATATCCGGGGATTAAAACCGACCCCGCATCCGCTGGAAATAAGGACCCCTTTTAGGCCGAAAAATCGGCTCAAGAAATAAAAGGACTCCCCCAGGAAATCCGATTCCAATAAAGCGACCGCCCGCAACACTCCAAGCAGTGTTGCGGGCTTTATTACAAAATCGGACCATAAGTCGCAGCGCTTTTAAAATAAGA
>JAVEQZ010000022.1:10780-13514 GCA_034007405.1 Candidatus Moraniibacteriota bacterium
GATTTAAATTATTTTTTTGATTAATTTTTTGTTTTCCAATTCCAAAATATCCATCAAAACCTTGGCCAACTTATTGCTATCATGTCGGATAAAAGAACGAGTATCGGCAATTTTGTCATTTTTATTTTTACCGATAGCGTTTCTCCTCAAAACATCCGCCAAGACAACTTTATAGCTTCGCCTAAGCTTATTACTTTCAGCAAAAAAAACAATTGAATTTCTACCTTCCCTCTTTTGATATTTTTCCTCCAAAACCGAAGACGGCTTATTGAAAGGAAAAATCACATAATCGATTCTTTTTTTACCCAAAAAACCGTTCATCTCTTCGACATATTTATCCAGATCAAACTTTTCCGTTTGGCCTTTTTTATTGGTTAAGTTGCAATTATAAACCACTTTGGCGCCGGAATTCCTAATCGCTCGACTGATTCCGTCCACCAAAAGGTTGGGCACAATCGAACCGTAATGATCTCCCGGACCGATAATTATCATATCGGCTTTTTTGATCGCCTTTAGAGCCTCCTTATTGGCCTTGGCGCGAGGCTTGAGAGATACTTTTTTGATCCCGTATTTTCTGACTTCCCGATTATGGTCCAGTTGTTTTTCGCCGATTAAAATTTTATCGCTGTTTAGCTTGATATAAAGATTCATATCTTCTTCGGAGACAGGGATAACTTCCCCTTTTACTCCCAAAATAT
Organism: Candidatus Moraniibacteriota bacterium; assembly: GCA_034007405.1. Taxonomy (GTDB): domain Bacteria; phylum Patescibacteriota; class Minisyncoccia; order Moranbacterales; family UBA9337; genus UBA9337. The sequence goes on from JAVEQZ010000022.1 coordinate 11,479, forward strand.
GAGTCGCTTCTTTTACGCCCAAAGAAAAATTACCCTTGATTTTTTCCAGAGCCGAGAGAAGGATATTGCCGAAATTATGTCCTTCCAAGCCCCCGTTTTCAAAACGATAATTCATCAATTCCCGAAGCGTATCCGAAGAATTGGAAAGAGCCACCAAGCATTGGCGAATATCCCCCGGCGGAAGCACACCCAACTCATCCCGGAGTCTGCCGGTTGATCCGCCGTCATCCGCCATCGAGACAATAGCCGAGATATTGACCGGGTATTTTTTTAAACCGGAAAGCAAAGTAAAGCTTCCCGTCCCGCCGCCGATTGTAACTATATTCTTCATAAACTACATATCTACAAATCTACTAAAAATTTACAAATAGATTCAATTAATATTTAAAATTCTTAAAAATTTAACATCATTGGCAGTAAAATTAGCTAATATAGCTAATTTCTTTTTTGTAACTTTCAAATATCCTTTGACTTGCTCAATATTTCTTTTCGGAAAATGATTTCCTTTTTTAAGTTCCAGGACTATTTTATCTTCAACTAAAAAATCCAAAAAATATTTCCCAATTTCTACATCTTTAAATTTAACTCTATACATCACTTGATTTTTAAATTTGATATTCGATTCCTTGAAACATTCCATAACCGCTCTTTCGTAATATTTTTCTTGATAGCCATATCCTAAATCATTATAAACCTCGAATAATATCCCCACTATTTTATAGCTTAATTCTTTATAAATAACCTTTTCTTCTTTTTCCCTATTACTCATTGAATTTATTTGCATACTTGTATTAGATTTGTAGATTTGTACCAGATTTGTAAATTAGCGGTTATATTACAATACTAATTAACCTCCCCCTCACATAGATAATCTTTCTTATTTCTTTTCCATCTGTATATTTCAAGACTTTTTCACTTGCTATCGCCACTTTTTTAGCCTCTTCTTCGGAAATATCGGCGCTGACTTTTATTTTATCCCTAACTTTTCCATTAACTTGCACCACTAATTCAATCTGTTCATCTTTGGTTAGTTCCTCTTTGTATTCCGGCCATTTTTCTTCAAAGATAGATTTTTTATTTCCCAAACTGTCCCAAATTTCCTCAGTCAGGTGCGGAGCAAAAGGTGAGAGAATAATCAAAAATTGTTCCATCGCCGCTTTGGGCAGTTTATCATACTTGCTAAATTCGTTGACAAATATCATCATCTGGCTGATGGCGGTATTGAAACTAAAATTCTCCATATCCTGAGTTACTTTTTTGATTGTTTTGTGCAAAATAATCGGCAACTCTTTCGGAATATTGTCACACCCGTCACCGCAATCAATCAATTCTTTTTCCTCAAAAATCCTCCAAACTTTTTCCAAAAACCTAACCACTCCGACAATATTATTTTCATTCCACATTACCGCATCCTCCAGCGGAGCGACAAACAGCATATAGGTTCGCACCGCGTCGGCTCCGAATCTTTCCACCATATCATCCGGATTGATTACATTACCCTTGGATTTAGACATTTTATTACCCTCCTTATCCAAAACCATTCCCTGATGGCGCAATTTCATAAACGGCTCGTCAAAATCCAGATATCCCAGCTTTTTTAAAGCCTTGGTAAAAAATCTCGCAAAAAGCAAATGCATATAAGTATGTTCCGCCCCGCCAATATACACATCGACCGGCAACCAGTTCCTCAATCTATCGCTAGAACAAAATTCTTTTTCGTTGTGCGCATCCGGATAACGCAAAAAATACCAAGAAGAATCTACAAAAGTATCCATCGTGTCATACTCGGGTCTCCAACCTTCTCCAAAGATTTTCTCAGTTCTCTTTTTGAGTTCCTCGGATTTGGCCAAGGGAGAAACTCCGGTCGGCACAAAATCCACATCTTCGGGAAGTTTCCATGGCAAATGCTCTTCGGAAATTAAATGCGCCTCACCCTCGGGAGAATAAACGATTGGAATCGGACATCCCCAATATCTTTGCCGGGAAATAGACCAATCTCGCAAGCGATAATTAATCTGTTTTTTTCCCAATTTATT
>JAVEQZ010000023.1:0-2992 GCA_034007405.1 Candidatus Moraniibacteriota bacterium
AATAATCAAGGCTCAACCTCGGGGTCTTTTGAGGTTGAGCCTTTTGACAATTATCGGGATTTTATGCAAAAGACCGCCTTGTATTTTAAAGACAAAAAAGAAATGGAAAAATATTTATTGGAATAAATTAAATTTAGAGACTCAACCTCCATAATGGCGGTTGAGCCTCTTGCTCTCAATTTAATTTTTTGATTTTTATTATCGGAATTTTGAAATTATTAAAAACTCTTTAATCCGGTAATTCGTTAATAAATAATAATAAATTTCCCATTTTTAAATCCTAAATCGTTCGAGATTGCTTCGTCGGGGTACCTCCTCGCAAAGACGAAGGATGAAGGTTGAATCTTTTTCGATGACTGATGACTTTTGACCAATGACTTGATGACCTTATTTTTACTTTACAAACTTATTGTTTTCTGGTTACTGGCTACCGATTGCCGATTAGTATTTATTTGTAATTTTTAATTTGAAATTTGATATTGCATCTATTCCTCCTCTTCTTCCTGATTATCTTTATCAAAAATCCCGTCTTCCCATCTTTTTATCATCGATGAGTCGTAATCGGTCCGGAAATCTTTATTGAGGTAGTGGAGAATTGAGTGATTGTCCAAAACTCGTGTCTCTTCTTTGATTTTTTCCGGATCGGTTTTATTTTTTTTGCTCTCGCTGATTTCTTTGCCACTTTTGGTATTGATATAAATTTTTTCTTGGGCGATTTTGTTGTAGCCGGAAATCATCGGGGTCTCGCTTTCTACCGGTTGATAAGCGATAAATTCTTCTCGGGGCTTGTTTTCCAAAATCTTGGTCATATAGTTTTTCCAAATCGGTCCGGCGACATAGGTTCCGTCGGCGCCGGAGCGCATCGGGGAATTGTCATTGTTGCCGGCCCAAACTCCGATCGCAATCGAAGGGGTGTAGCCGACTGTCCAAGCGTCGCGGAAATCTTGAGTGGTTCCGGTTTTTCCCGCCACGGTTTGGTCTTTGATATTGAAGGCGTTGTTGGGACCGAAGACCGCCATCCGAGCCTGATTGTCGGAGAGGATAGAATTTATTTTTCTCGCCACTTCGGCATTAATCACTCTTTCTTCTTTTTTTTCGTAGGCGTAAATTGTTTTGTTTTGAGAGTTGGTAATATTCAAGATAGCGGTGTGAGAATTCTTTAGTCCATCATTGGCAAAGACGCCGAAAGCGGAAGTTTCTTCCAATAACTTCACCGCTCCGCCTCCCAAAGCCAAAGCCAGACCGTAATTGTCATTATCGGAAAGAGTGGTGATGCCCATGCGACGAGCCAATTCGATGGTGTCGGGAACTCCGGCGATATAGAGAGTTTTGACAGCCGGAATATTGAGAGAGCCGGATAAGGCTTGACGAATGGAAACCAGACCGCTAAATTTGCCGTTGTAATTTTGGGGAATATAATCTTTGCCGCTCCCGTCCGGACCGAAATTGGTGCGGACATCGTAAATCAAGGTTTCCGGTTGCAAACCTTTTTCAAAAGCTTTGGCATACACAATCGGTTTAAAAGATGAGCCGGGTTGACGAAGGCGAGTGGCGACATTAACCTCACCGTCGATTTTTTTGTCAAAATAATCCAATGAACCCACCATCGCCAAAATTTTTCCCGTAGTCGGTTCAATCGCCACCAATGAGGCGTTTTCGGCTTGGAAATTGTTCAGATGTTGGCGGGAATTTTTCAGAGTTTCTTCGGCTAATTTTTGTTTTTCCCAATCCAGCGAGGTGATTATTTTCAATCCGCCGTTTTCCAGCATCTCTCGGCCGTACTCTTTTTCGAGTACATCGATAACATACATTACAAAATGAGGCGCCTCGATATCGCGCGTTAGCGGTTTGACTTTTTCAAAGGTATTGATGGAGAGGGCTTCTTTTAATTTTTGGGAATCGGTCCAATCTAATTTTTGCAATCTTTCCAAAATAGCGCGTTGTTTCTTGAAAAGTCGGTCGTCGTTTTCGCCGTGAGGAAAGTAGAGACTGGGAGCATTGGGTAAAACCGCCAAAAAAGCCGCTTCGTCCAAAGTTAAATCCTTAGCATCTTTTTCAAAATAAGTTTGAGCGGCCGCTTGAATTCCGTAAGCATTGGCACCGTAAGGAATTTGATTGAGATACATATCCAAAATTTCGTCTTTGGAGAAAACGCGCTCCATTTTGATGGCCAAAACCGCTTCCTTGGCCTTGCGAGTGATAGTTTTTTCTCTGGTCAAAAATAGACTGCGCGCCAATTGTTGAGTGATAGTGGAAGCTCCTTGCTCGATTTTTTCGTTTTCGATATTGGCTCTCAGAGCGCGAAAAAGGGATTTGATATCGATGCCGAAATGGTTATAAAAATTGTCGTCTTCGGCGGCCAAAGTGGCGATGCGGACTGTGTCCGGAATCTCTTCGTGAGCGATCACTTTTCTGTTTTCTTCGCCGAAAATTTTATACAAAATATGTTCCCCGCTACTGTCGTAAATAGCGGAGGCTTGATTGATGGTTACTCCCGGGAGATTTCTGACATCCGGGGTATTGGTATAAAAATAGACAAAAGTCAAAACAGCCAGCAGAAATCCGGCCACCAGCACATCAAAAAAGCCCAAGGCGATTTGCAAGAGGATATTTAGAAAAATATTTTTCTTGGCTTTTTTATCAGTCTTTTTCTTCATAATTATATTTTCAGTTTAGCACAAACTTTTTAAGACACATAATCATAGCATTTTAAATAGAAAAAGTCCATAAGGAGGGTAAATAGTAGTTAGTTATAGAAGAAGATTTATGATTTATGAATAGTAAATTTGTTATTGTTTAGTTAATGAGTTAACGGATTAACGAGTTGAGAATACTAATCAATATTTTTTAATTACTTCTATTTTTTCGTCATTGCGACTCGTCCACCTTGGAAGAGCACAAAGGCGGGACAGGTCTCGCTAACTCACCGAAACAGATTCGCCTTAATGAAGATACTGGTAGCGGAGGTATTCCAGCGCGACAATCTCGTTTG
>JAVEQZ010000023.1:3092-13487 GCA_034007405.1 Candidatus Moraniibacteriota bacterium
TCGTCATTGCGACTCGTCCACCTTGGAAGAGCACAAAGGCGGGACAGGTCTCGCTAACTCACCGAAACAGATTCGCCTTAATGAAGATACTGGTAGCGGAGGTATTCCAGCGCGACAATCTCGTTTGAGACTGCTTTGGGCATATTTCACAGAGACAAAATAATTGGTAAATAGTTATTAATTGATATAAACAATCATTGAAGATTGAAGAATTGATCATTGGATGATTATTGAATATTGAAAGTTGAATATTGTGACTTGCTCCAAGTGTTGACAAAAAAAACAATTCTGTTATTATGGATGGTGATATCCGGTTAGATCAAAATTTAATAGATCAAGAAGTGATAGAGGTTTCATTTTCAGTTTATTCAAGCATTAGGAATGAAAGGTTAACATGAGTTTAACTCCTCTATTTTTGTGTTTGTATAATTTATGACTCAAAAAAAAGAATTAATAATGGTTGAAGGTGTGGTGGAGGAAACTCTGCCTAGTACGACTTTTAAGGTTAAATTGGAAAACGGACATGAAATCTTGGCTCATATTTCGGGCCGAATGAGAGTAAATTATATCAAACTTTTGCCGGGCGACAGAGTTATTTTGGAAATGAGCCCGTATGATTTGACCAGAGGAAGAATAACGAAGAGATTATAAAAATATTCAATAATCAATATCCAATATTCAATGTCAAATTAAGTTTCAAAAATAATAATTTTACAAGTTTTAATTGAAAAGAGTTGCAGTTTATATAATTCGTATATTCGTATAAATTCGTAATTCGTAGAGAAATACATGAAGGTACGAGCATCAGCCAAAAAAATCTGCGCCCACTGTAAGGTGGTTAGACGCCGAGGCAAAGTTTATGTAATTTGCAAGAATCCCAAACACAAGCAAAGACAGGGATAATATGCAAAAATTTCAAATGACAATTTTCAAATGTCAAATGAATTTATAAATTATAATTTTAAATTAATTATCAATTACAAGTTACTAGCTACTAGCTACAAGCTACTGGCTACCATCTAATATATGACAGAAGAAAAAGATACAATGAAAGATCCGGGTGTCGACACGGTTGTTTCCGAAGAGGGAAATAAAGCGGTAGCCGAACCGGCTCAAGTCAAAAAAGGCAAACGCTCCGTTTTTAAGGGTCAAGCCCATATTCAATGTACTTATAATAATACAATTGTTACTATTTCCGATATGAACGGGGCGACCTTGGGTTGGTCCAGTGCCGGAATGCTCGGTTTCAAAGGAGCCAAGAAATCCACTCCGTTTGCCGCTACCAAAGTGGCTTCCGATGTGGCGGAAAAAGTCAAAAAATACAATTTGAAAGAATTAATGATTTTTATCAAGGGTATCGGCGGAGGACGAGAATCGGCGGTGCGCGGTTTATCGGGTGCCGGTTTTGAAATTTTGTCTATCAAAGATATCACCCCGGCTCCGCATAACGGTTGTCGCAGAAGAAAGACAAGAAGAGTTTAAATTAATTAATAATTAAAAATTAAGAATTAATTTGTAATAATAAATTAAAATTTTAAATAATTACTGGCCACTGGCTACTAGCTACAAGCTACTAGCTACAAGCTAAAATAATTATGGCAAGAATTGCAGGTGTAAACATCCCGGACAACAAAAGAATTGAGATCGCTCTCACTTATATTTTCGGTATCGGGCGTTCAAGTAGTGGCGATATTTTGGATAAATTAAATATCGACAAAAATATCCGCGCCAAAGATTTGACTTCCGAGCAAGTTAATGCGCTCAAAAACGATATTGAAGCCGGTTATAAAATTGAAGGAGAATTGAAGCACGAAATCAGAATGAATATTCGTCGTTTGAAGGAAATCGGTTGCTATCGAGGCGCTCGTCATCAAAGAGGTTTGCCGAGTCGCGGTCAAAGAACCAAGACCAATAATCGAACCTTGCGTGGCAATGTCCGACATACGATGGGAAGCGGAAGAAGATCGGTGGAGAAAACCTAAGCTTAAAATTTCAAATGATAAATTTTCAATTTCAAATGAATTTCAAATGTTTTAATTTAAGAATTTTAAAATTAGAATATTGATTCAAAATTAATAATTGGAAATTCAAAATTTTTTAATCAATAATTTCAAAAGTTACCAATTACTGTTTACTAGTTATGCTAGTTACCAGTTACCAGATTAATATATGGCAAGAGATTTAAATCCAAAATGCAAACAATGCAGAAGAGCCGGAGAAAAACTTTTTCTCAAAGGTGATCGTTGCGGTTCTACTAAATGCGCAATGATAAAAAAAGCCTATGCGCCCGGAGTGCACGGCAAAAAAATGGGTCGCGGATTGAGCGAGTACGGCCGACAGTTGGCGATGAAACAAAGAATCAAAAGAATTTACGGAGTTTTGGAGCGACAATTCCGAAAACATTTTAACGACATCAAAAACAAAGAGGGAGTTACCGGAAATCTTTTGATGACCAGACTGGAAATGCGTTTGGACAATGTGGTTTATCGTATGGGTTTGGCCTCTTCCAGGAATTTGGCTCGTCAGATGGTTAACCATGGCCTTATCAAAGTTAACGGTCGCAGATTGACTATTCCGTCGGCGGAAGTAAAGGTGGCCGATTTGGTAAGTGTCAATGAAACCAAAAAGGAAAAGAAATATTTCAAAGAAATAGAAACTTCTCTTAAGAATAGAAAAGATATCCCGGCGTGGATTGCCTTGGATGCTAAGAAGCTTGAGGGAAAAATTTTAGCGCTTCCAGATTTGGAAAACATCGGCGTAAATGTCGATCCTCAGTTGGTGGTGGAATATTATTCTCGCTAGAATTAATTTATAATTTAAATAACTTTTACCAAAAAATATGCAATCAATAACATTGCCCAAAAAATCTAAATTTATCGAGACCGGAGAAAGTAGCGGTAAATTTATCATTGAAGATTGTTATCCCGGATACGGGACAACTTTGGGAAATTCTCTTCGCCGAGTACTTTTGTCTTCTTTGGACGGATCGGCGGCTACCGCTATTAAAATCAAGGGTGTAGCGCATGAGTTTTCCACTATCGAAGGAGTTTTGGAGGATGTGGTACAGATAATTTTGAATGTTAAGAAACTTCGTTTCAAATCTTTTAGCGATGAGCCGGTTCGAATGAGCTTGAAGTTTAACGGTAAGGGAGAAATAACCGGCAAGCAAATCAAAGGAACTTCCGAAGTGGAGGTTGTCAATAAGGAACAATTAATTGCCACTTCAACCAATCCCAAGACTGAATTGGAAATGGAGATTGAGGTAGGGCGAGGTATCGGTTATATTCCGGTTGAAATGCAAGAAAAAAGAGATGAAATCGGATGGATCTCCATTGACGCTATTTATACTCCGGTCAAAAGAGTGAATTACAATGTGGAGAATATGCGAGTAGGAAAAAGAACCGACTTCGAGAGAATTGTCTTGGAGATTTTGACTGACGGTTCCATTACTCCGACCGAGGCTTTCAACAAGGCGGTGGAAATTTTGGTAAAACAATTTTCAGTTTTGTCCGAAGGTGTAGACGAGACCACTCAAAGTCAAAAAGATGAAATTCAAAACTCCGGCAAACCGGAAGATTATGCGGCTGTTTTGGATAAAGAAGCGGAATCCGAGATGGAGGACAAGAGCGGAAAAGATGTCGAAAATATGAGCATTGAGGAATTGAAGGGGCTTTCCACCAGAACTTTGAACGCTTTAAAGGATAATAAAATCACCAAAGTCAAAGGTATCGTGAAATTATCAACCGAAGAATTGAATGATTTGAGCGGAATGGGTGAAAAAGGAGTTAAGGAAATTAAAAAAGCTATCGGTTTATTGGGCTTGATTTTGAAAAGTAACTAATCGCTTTGTGGCGAAATAAATAATTTTAGAAGGTATGAAACATTTAGTAAAAGGAAGAAAATTGAGCAGAGAAAAAGGTCAACGAGAGGCTTTGCTTAACGGTCTGATCGCCAATTTGGTTTTGAATGAAAAAATTGTCACCACGGAAGCCAAGGCCAAGGAATTGAAGCCTTTGATGGATAAAATTATCACCAAGGTCAAAAAGTCAAGTATGGACAAGCAAAAAAAAGTTTCCGCCATTCGAGATTTAAAAAAGGATTTGAATGATGATTGTGTCAAGAAACTTTTCGGAGAGTTGATCAAGAAATTCGAGGGACGCACCAGCGGATACACTCGAATTTTGAAACTGTCTCCGCGTAAAAGCGATAGCGCCAAGATGGCGGTAATTGAGTTTGTATAGGTTTTAAGATAGGACAAATAAGATATATGGGACCTATGCGTCCTATGATTAAATTAAAAATATGGAAAGAAAATATTATCAAGTTGATGCTCGCGGAAAAGTTCTGGGAAGATTGGCTACCGAAATAGTCAAATTTTTGAGCGGGAAAAATAAAGTTAATTATACTCCCAATATCGACGGTGGAGATTTTGTCGTGGTGACTAATTCCGATAAAGTGGTTGTCACCGGCAATAAAACCAAGGATAAAATTTATTATCACTTTACCGGTTACCCGGGGGGGATAAAAGATATCAGTTTCGAGAAGCAAATGGAAAAAGATTCCCGTAAGGTGATAGAAACTGCGGTTAAGGGTATGCTTCCCAAAAACAAACTAAGCCGTCAAATGATGACTCGCTTGTTGATTTATAAAAATGAAGAGCATAATCACAAAATAGATTTTAAAATTTAGAAATGAAAATTATTTATGAATAAAGAAGAAAAAACAACCGCCAAGAAAGCTCCCGCCAAAAAGGAGACTAAACCCAAAAAAGCCGTCAAAAAAGACAGTCAATATTTTTATGCGGTGGGGAGAAGAAAGACTTCCGTGGCGCAGGTAAGAATTTATCCCAGCAAAAAAGCGGAGGATAAAGATTTAACTGTTAATACCAGAGAGATGCGGGAATATTTTCCGGGTGTGATTATGCAATCCACTTTTGAAGCTCCTTTGCGAGAAACCGGATTGCAAGAAAAATTCAAGGTTTCTGTTTTGGTCCGAGGAGGAGGAATCAATTCTCAGGTAGAAGCGATCAGATTGGGAATTGCCAGAGCTTTGATAAAATTTGATGAAACTTTGCGACCGACTCTCAAAGCTAACGGATTTTTGAGTCGAGATTCGAGGAAAGTGGAAAGAAAGAAACCCGGCTTAAAGAAAGCTCGAAGAGCTCCACAGTGGGCGAAAAGATAACAGTCTTTTTGACCAATGCGAGGAAATTGGAGAAATTTACTTTTCAAAACATCTGCCTTTGGGTGGATGTTTTTTGTTTAAAAATATGAGCGTTGATTTCAAATTTCAAATTTTGAATTTCAAATCAATTTTAAATGCTTGAATGTTATAAAATATAGATTATTTGGATAATCTTTTATCTTGGGAAGAGATTTTGAAAATAATTTAATCATCTACTCGAATTAAGTAAAAATATTTCAATATTTTTTATAATTTGACTTTTTACTTGAAATAATGTAAGAATTATAATTAATATTTTTTGGAAATCCAAAAATATTGTTTTTAGTTTTTTTAAATATCTACTGTCGGGAAGTTTCAATTCGTAAAAAATCGAAAAATAGGGAGAGAATTATGAAAGCCATTGTTGTGAAAGCCATTATTTTGGCCGGCGGATCAGGTACGAGACTGTGGCCTCTCAGTCGAAAAGACGGAGAAACCAAACAATTCCTGAGGCTTTATAGCGATAAGTCTTTATTGCAGGAAACGTATCTTCGGATGAAAAAAATAATTCCGCCTACGGGAATATTTTTTATAACTTCCGGCGGAACGGTGGCGCAAAAGGTTTTTGATCAGATAAGAGAAGTTGACAAGAGGTTTGCCAAGAGGCGGATTATCTCCGAAACCAAGAAATTGGACACCGCTCCGGCCATTGTTACGGCTGTGCGTTATATGCTTAGAAACGCTCAAATTAAGGAGGACGAGCAGATTATTGTTTTACCGGCGGATCATTACATTGCCGATTTAAATGAATTTCTCAAGGTTGTCAATGTAGCGGTAGCGGAAAACGGAGACAATATTGGTACAATCGGAATTGTCCCTACCGGGCCGGAAACGGGATATGGCTATATAGAAAAAGGGCGAAAGTTGGGAAGCTACTTTAAGGCTTGTTCTTTCAGAGAAAAGCCCGCCAAAGAGGAGGCGGAAAGATATCTTCAGTCCGGAAAATACCTTTGGAATTCCGGAATTTATATTTTTAAACCCAAAACTCTCATTTCCGAACTCAAAAAGTATGTGCCCGAAATGCACGCTCTGCTTCTTGCCAAGGATGGCGAGGACTTTGATTCCAAAATCGAGAGGATAAAGCCGATATCTTTCGATTATGCTATCTCTGAAAAATCCCAACAAGTAAGGGTTATTCCCGGGGATTTCGGTTGGAATGATATCGGATCCTTCGACAGTTTGGCGAATATTTCGTCGGGAGAGGGTTGTGCTCTCTCTCTTAATGCAAGCAATATTCATGTTTACGGATCGGGAGAGATGCGGGTGTCGGTGGTGGGAGTGGATGATATAACCATCGTTTTTTCTTCCGATAAGAAGGATATTTTGATTATCAAAAAAGGACAGGGCGAAAAAGTTAAAAAAATAGCCCAGGCCTTGGAGCGAGGATAAGCCGGAATTTCAGGTTTCGGTTACGGGAGCCATTTGCGCAAAGCGCAAATGGCTCTTTTTTAAATTTATTGAAGTATCGATACTTGAATATTATCTGAAAAGTACATCTTGAAAATTGGAATTTAGTGCATATTTATTTGCTAAATATGAATTATATGATTATACTAAAAGGTGAGAAATGTAGTATTTTTTGTGTCTAAAATTGTAGAAATGCAGAGATAAGGCAGGGTCTTGTCTCCCGCAGAACGGTTGCTAAATTTTAAACAACTGCAAAACCATTAACCACAACTTACTAACTACTAATTACTAACTAATTTTATGCGTCAAGATATATTGAAAGCCAAGCTGGAGAAATTGGAAAATTTGAGAAATTCCAAAAATGATCCGTATCCTGAAAAATCCCGAAGAACTCACGAAATACAAGAGGTTTTGGACGGATTTGAAAAAATAAAGGCGGAAGTTTTTTTGGTTGGTCGGATAAAATCTTTGCGTCCGATGGGCGGATCGGCTTTTGTGCATATCGAGGATGAAAGTGGTAAAATGCAATTGTTTTTTAATAAAAACAATGTCGGGGCGGAGAGTTATAAATTGTTTTCCAAAAATATCGAGATGGGTGATTTTATTCAAGTTTCCGGAGAACTCTTCAAAACCAAGACCGAGGAAAAAACCTTGCAAGTTAAAGGGTGGAAAATTTTGACCAAAAATATTCGTCCCATCCCCGCCGAATATTACGGGGTCAAAGATGTGGAAAAGGTTTTGCGGAAAAGATATTTGGATTTGATGATGAACCCCGAGACACGGGAAATATTCAGAAAAAAATCCGTTTTTTGGCAGACGGTTAGAACTTTTTTAACCAAGGAAGGCTTTTTGGAAGTTCAGACCCCGGTTTTGGAGAGTATTCCCGGCGGAGCGGAAGCGGAGCCCTTTATCACTCACTATAATGCTTTGGACCGGGATTTTTATTTACGCATTTCTTTGGAGTTGCATCTCAAGAGACTTTTGGTAGGGGGGTATGAAAAAGTTTTTGAGATTGGTCGGGTGTTTCGCAATGAAGGTATTTCTCGGGAGCACCTGCAAGAATTTGATCATATGGAATTTTATTGGGCCTATGCCGACTTGGAAACGGGGATGAAAAAAGTGGAGGAAATGTATAAAGATTTGGCTCGGGCGGTTTTGGGCGAAAAAATGATTTCTTTTTGGGAGGGAGCGGAAATTGATTGGGGTGGAGAATGGCCGAGAGTGGATTATTTTTCGGAGTTTAAGAAAGAAACCGGAATAGATTTGAGTACGGAAGTGACAGTCGAAGATTTGAGAAAAAAAGCCGACGAGTTGGGAATTAAATATGATAAAGCGGACGGCAAAGGTCGATTGATAGATACAATTTATAAAAAGACTATTCGTCAAAAAATGATTCAGCCTTGTTTTTTGGTCGGTCATCCGATCGAAGTTTCTCCGCTGGCCAAAAGAGATCCTCAAAATCCCAAGCGAGTTTTGCGTTTGCAACCGATTGCTTGCAAAAGCGAGTTGGGCAACGGTTTTGCCGAACTTAATGACCCGCTTGATCAGCGTCAGCGATTTGAAGAGCAGATGAAATTGCGGGAAGCGGGGGATGGGGAGGCGCAGATGTTGGATGAAGATTTTATCGAGGCCTTGGAATACGGGATGCCCCCGGCTTTCGGCTTTGGTATGAGTGAAAGACTGTTTGCGGTTTTCTTGGGTCGTTCGATTCGCGAGACAGTGATCTTTCCGCCGGTGAGGACGATAGAATAGTATTAGGTATTTTGTATTTGGTATTTGGTATGGGAAGTTTTAAAAATTAGAAATTTAAAAATTTTTGTCATTGCGAGGCGGTACTCCGCCGTGGCAATCTCGGAATTTAAAACGCAATACCCCCAACATTACAATTAAAGAATATATTACGGGATTGCCACGTAAATTTTGATTACCTGCCTGCCGGTCCGCTTCGGCAAGCTAGCGAGACGAGCAGTCAGGCAAAATTTACTCGCAATGACGGTTTATATTGAGAATTTTTTTAGAAATTTGGATTTTATTTTAATTTAGAAATTTGATATTTTGATTTTTATAAATATATGTTAATCGATGATGTGACAATTAAGGCCAAAGCCGGGAAGGGCGGAGACGGACTGGCGACTTTTGCCAAGACTTTGATGAATCAAGGTCCGACTGGCGGAGACGGAGGGTGCGGGGGAAACATAATTGTTCGGGGAGTTAATGATCTCGGGGCTTTGCGACCTTTCAAAACCAAAAAATCGGTGGTAGCCGGGAACGGCGAGGGGGGCGGACAAAATATGAAGACCGGTGCCAATGGAAAAGACGGAATTATTATCGTACCGGCGGGGACGGTAGTGCATGATTTGACTCACAAAAAAGATTATGAAATAAACAAAGCCGGAGAGGAAGTTTTGATTCTCCGAGGCGGAAACGGCGGTTTTGGAAATTTTTATTTTCGTTCCAGCGTCGATACCAGTCCGCAAAGAGCCAATCCCGGACTCCCCGGAGAAGAGGCTGAGTTGCGTTTGGAATTAAAAATGATTGCCGATATCGGTTTTGTCGGATATCCCAATGTGGGCAAATCCAGTTTATTAAATGAATTGACCAGAGCTTCAAGTAAAGTGGCGAATTATAAATTCACCACCTTGGAACCGCACCTGGGAGTTTATTACGAATTGATTTTGGCCGATATCCCGGGAATTATCGAGGGGGCTTCGGAAGGCAAGGGTTTGGGGCATAAATTTTTGAAACATATCGAACGAACTAAAATTTTGTTTCATTTTATCGCTTCCGACAGTGAGGATCCGATTGAAGACTATCGGATTATCAGAGAAGAATTGGGAAAATTCAATAAAGAACTTCTGAAAAAAGAAGAATGGATAATTTTGAGCAAGGCGGATGAAAAAACACCTGAGGAAATAAAAAAAATTATTAAGGAATTAAAGAAAAAAAATCCGCGAGTAGTTGTTTTGTCGCTCTTGGATGACAAAAGCGTGGAAGGAGTGAAAAAAGTTTTAAATGAAATAAAAGCGAGTAAATAATATTCAATACCTAATATCCAATAGACAATAGCCATTTAATAATCAATAAATTAATATACAATTGAATATTTAAATATTTGATATTGAATGAATATTGAGCATTGATTATTTAAATATGCTTTTTTATGTTAAATTTTCTTAAAGCAAAGAGAAAAATTATTATATTATTAATAGCTATCACCACCTTGGGAGCTTTTTTGCGTTTTTACGATTTTTTTGATTTGCTTTTATTTGAGGTTGATCAGGCCAGGGATTATAATTTAATCGGTCAAATTTTGACCGGAAACTTCAGTGAGTTTCCCTTGGTCGGTCCTAAAGCGGGTGGAACCTTTTTTCGATTGGGAGCGCTGTATTATTTGCCGGCTTTATTTTTCGCTTTCGCCTTCGGTCTTTCTCCTCATATTTTGGCCCTTCCCGAGGTATTATTATCAGTAGCCGTTATCCCTTTATTTTTTATTTTTCTGAGGGAATTCTTTAATGAAAAAATTTCTCTTAGGCTGACTTTTCTGTGGGCGATTTCTCTGTTTTTTGTCGAGTATGCTCATTTTTCTTGGAATCCGAATTATATTCCGTTTTTCTTCATTTTAACTTTGTACGCTACTTTGCGGTACTCTCGAGATGAGAGAAGACGTGTTTTATGGTTGACAATAATGGCGTTAAGTGGAGGATTTTTGATGCAGCTTCATACGGTTACTTTGGTGGCGGTGCCTTTGATATGGGGAATTTATTT
>JAVEQZ010000024.1:0-13415 GCA_034007405.1 Candidatus Moraniibacteriota bacterium
GAGCGTGTTTACGGAAAAGTGGGAGTGGCTTCCGATTCTCAAGCTTGGGAAACGGCTTGGTTTTATCCCGGCACGATTACCGATAAAACGAGTGTTCAAATAGACCTAAGTAAATTAGAGTCCAATTCCAACTACGTTTTTTATGTCAGGGCTTTGGATAGCCTGGGTAAGCCTTTATCAACTGTAAAACACATTAATTTTGAGACGGGAGAAGTTTTTATTTCCGAACCGCCACAACCGGATGAAACTTTGCCTGTAATTTCTATTGTTTCTCCGCAAGAGGGAGAGATAATTTCGGGGAATGTTTATATTGATACTCAGGCCACGGATAATGTCGGAATTGAAAAGGTTGAATTTTATATCAATAACTCCTTGATTGGGGAAGACAATGTTGCTCCTTACAATTTTGACTGGGATACTAAGACCTTGTCTGACGGTGTGGCAACAATCGCGGTTAAGGCTTACGATCTTTCCGGTAATCAGAGCGGGGCCGGTATCGGAGTTGTTATTGATAACCCCGAGCCTGATACGGAGGACCCGACTATCCCGGCAGACTTAACGGCGGTAAATATTTCTGAAAATCAAATCAATCTTACTTGGAGTGTTTCAAGCGATAATGTCGCAGTGGCGGGATATAATATTTACAGAAACGGTGTAAAAGTGGGTGATGTGAGCGCTAACGATTATCAGGATAGCAACCTTATGCCGGAAACCGTTTATTCTTATGCTGTCTCCGCTTTTGATCAAGCCGGCAATGAATCGGAAAAATCAAATATTGTCGAGGTGAAAACGTTGATTTCCAGTAATCAGGCTCCGGTTGTCGATGTTTTGTCTCCCGGTGTCGAAGCTCAAGTTTCGGGAGTTGTATTGATCAGTGCCAAGGCGACTGATAGTGACGGCAGTGTGAAAAATATGAAAGTTTATGTCGACGGAGTTTGGATGGTGACCAAAGATGGCGGTATAATGGAATATAATTTTAATACCAAAAAAGTGAGTTTGGGCAAACATCTTATCGAGGTGACAGCCGAGGACAATCAGGGCAAAATCGGTTCGGCTCAAACTGTGATTTATCGAATTAAGTAGAGGAAAAATTCAAGGAGGAGAAATTTTCCAGTTCGCAAAAAACATCCGAAAGGGTGTTTTTTTGTTTTCTCTCTTATTGACAGTTCGGGCGGGATTTGTTAATATCGATTAGGTTGTCTAATAGTTAGATAAACTAAGTAATTTTTAAAACCGAACTTAAAGATGAAAAAAATCGATAAAATAACCACTTTGATTTTTAACGTTAGTCGAAAAATGCACTTTAATATTAAAAACGAACGACCGGAAAAAGATCTCTGGTCGATGGTCAGATTGGAGGCGTTGCGCTTTGTCTCGGAAAACAAAAATCCGACTATGCGAGAGTTGGCGGATTATCTTTTAATCACTCCGCCTTCGACAACCACCCTGATTAGTCCGTTGATAAAAGACAAAATGCTCAAGCGGGTCGAGGATAAAGTTGATCGAAGAAAGACCCGGTTGGTAATTAGCGCCAAGGGAGAAAAATATTTTTCCGATAGTCACAAACGGATAAGCGAATATATGAAGAAGTCATTATTGATTCTCGATGAAAGAGAACAGGAAAATTTAATCTTTATTTTGGAAAAATTATTGGGAGCTTGTCGACAATCCAAGAAAAAGAAAGAAGGTTTAAAATAATAATTAAAGTTATAAATTTATGAAAAAAATATTTAAGAAAAAAAATAACATTGTTTGGACTTTGCTTTTGGCGGGAGTTTTCGTTTTTGGTGCGATGTTTTATTTTGTTTCGGGCAATGAAGAGCAAAAAGAATCCGAGGAGATAAATAAGAACTTGATTGAGGTGGAGACTTTAAAAATTGAAGCGAAAAAATTTAGCCGAGAAATCGCTTTTTCCGCCACGGCCGATCCTTACGGAAAAATTGAAATTTATCCGGAGACCAACGCCAGGATATCCGCTGTTTATTTTAAGGAAGGAGATTATGTCAAAAAGGGACAAAGCTTAATTTCCCTGGAGACTGATCCGGTTTTGGCGGAAAATTTGAGAAACGCTCAGAAAAATCTGGAGATTGTTCGGCAAAATTTGGAGAATACCGAAAAACTGCAAAAACAATTGAAGGAAGATGCGGACGGAACGCCGGCTGAAGATTCGACCAAACGTTCGGCTCGTTTGACAGTTGATTCGAGCGAAGGTCAAGTCAAGATTGCCGAAGGGCAAGTTCAATTGGCCAGGAGTCAAATGAATAAATATATTATTAAGTCTCCGGCCAATGGTTTTATCGAGCATTTTAATTTTAAGACGGGAGATTTGGTAATGATGAATGCTCCTTTGGCGATTGTTTCCAACAGTCAAAAAATGGAGGTTTCTTCGGGACTTTCGGAGGAGGAGATTTCACAAGTTAATCTTGCGCAGACAGCGGAAATATATCCCGATTCTTTTTCCGAAGAAAAAATTATCGGTAAAATTTATTATCTGGCCAAAACAGCCGATTCTGCGAGTAAAAAATTTCCGGTTAAAATCGAATTTGACAATCCGGAAAATAGGATAAAGGGTGGAAGCGTGGTCCGGGTAAAAATTTTAACTATGGAAAAAGAGGGTGCGATGGTGGTGCCTGCAACCGCTATTTTTCAAGAGGGAGATATGCAAAAAATTTATACCGTAAGAGATTTAAAAGTGTCTATCAAAACAATCAAAGCGGAAAAAATCGATGAGGAAGAATATTGTATTAAAGAAGGTTTGGAATTCGGAGAAGAGATTGTTCTAAACGGAAACTACGAACTTCAAGAAGGGGAAAAAATCTTAATAAGAAACAAATAATTTAATTTTTGATAAATATGAATTTGCCAAAATTTTCAGTTAATAATCCGGTTACTACGGTGATGATGGCGCTTATCATTGCGGTTTTCGGTTTTATTTCTTTCGGTCGCTTGGGATTGGATATGTTGCCGGATATAGAATTTCCAACTGTCTCAATTGTGACTTCCTATATCGGAGTGGCTAGTGAAGATATCGAAACGGTCATCACCAAGCCGATCGAAGATGCGGTCGCGACAGTCAAGGATGTCAAAAAAGTGCAATCCGTTTCTCAAGAGGGCTCTTCGGTGGTGACGGTGGAATTTAACAGTGGAACTAACGTTGATGTGGCCGCTCAGGATTTGCGCGATAAGTTGGGGATGATTAGCGGATTTTTGCCTCAGGATGCTCAAGATCCGATGGTTTTAAAAATGGATGTGGGGGCGATTCCGGTTTTGGGTTTCGGGGTGACCAGCACCAGCCTGAGCAACGCGGAGCTGAAGAAATTATTGGAAGATTTTGTCAAGGATAAGATTGAAAGGTTGGATGGAGTGGCCACTTTGGAAATTCAAGGCGGACAAGATAGAGAAATTTTGATTAGATTAAATAAAGACCTAATGGATTTGCACGGTTTTGATCAAGCGCAAATTACCCAAAAATTAAGAAGTGAAAATGTTAATCTTTCCGGAGGATATTTGGAAAAAGGATTTTTGGAGATGCCCCTGAAAACCAGAGGAGAATTCAAAAGTCTGGAAGAAATAGAAAACATAATTTTGGCGGTTAAGAATAATCAGCCGATTTATTTGCGAGATGTGGCTCGGATTGAAGATACCTTTGAAGAACAAAGAAGCTTTAGTCGAACTAACGGCAAAGCCAGTCTTTTGATTTTCATCAACAAACAGTCGGATGCCAATACCGCCAAAATGGCGGAGCTTTCCAAGGAAAAATTGGAAGAACTAAAGGCTTCTTTACCTCAGGATGTTGAGTTTTCTTTGGTGATGGATCAGAGTCGTCAAATCCAAAAAGCCACCAGTTCCGTTTCGCAAAGCGGTTTAATCGGCGCCTTTTTGGCGATTGCCGTTTTGTATCTTTTTCTCAGGAGTGTCGGTTCGACTATCGCTATTGCGGTGGCTATTCCTCTTTCGGTAGTAGCGACTTTTATTCCGCTTTACGCTTTCGGATATACTTTCAATATGATGACTTTGGGAGGGCTGTCTTTGGGGATTGGGATGCTGGTGGATAATGCCGTGGTGGTAATTGAAAATATTTATCGGCATTTGGAAAAAACCGGAAAACGCAAAACTTCGGCAATTTTGGGTGCCAAGGAAGTGGGGATGGCGATTGTGGCTTCCACCTTGACGACGGTGGCGGTTTTTATTCCGATGTCGATGGGGAGCGGAATTGCCGGACAGTTGTCCCGCGGTTTATCTTTGACAATTGTTTTTTCTTTGATGGCCTCTTTGTTTGTGGCTTTGACGATTGTGCCGATGATTGCTTCCAAGATTTTCAAAAACAAGAAAGTTTCTCCTGCCAAGCCCAATGAGCGATTCGATCAGCTCGGTTTGTTTGAAAAAATACAAAATTTTTATAAAAAAGTTTTAATTTGGTCTTTACATCATCGCAAGAAAGTTATCGGTGGATCAATCGGATTATTGTTGGGAGTGGTGGGGCTGACATTTTTTATCGGGGCGGAGTTTATGCCTTCGGTTGAAAGGAGTATTCTGATGTTTGAATTCAAGTTGCCGGCCGGAACTTCTTTGGCTCAAACGGACAAGACTTCTCAAATGTTGGAAAAAATAATTATGGAAAATGTCGGAGATGATATGGTTAGTCTGACCAGCTTTGCGGGACAAAACGATTCCGGCGCGGGAATGGGCGGAGGAGTAAACGAGGGAATGATAATGATGAATATGAAAGATAAATCGGAAAGAAAATTATCCGCGGTTGAAATCGAGGAAATTGTTCGCCAAAATAAACCTCCCATCAAAGGCTTGGAGGTAAATGCGGTTGATATGTCCGCTATGATGACCGGCGGTACCGGTAATCCGATTGATTTGAAAATTTTCGGGAATGATATGGAGACTCTGGAAAAAACCGCCGAAGAGATAAAAGAAAAAATAAAAGAAGTCCAAGGTTTGCGTGATATAAATATTTCTTTGGATGAGGGTAAGCCGGAATTAACAGTCGCCATTGATCGGGAAAAAGCTTCTTTTTTGGGAGTGAGTGTCGGGCAAGTGGGAACTGCGCTTAAAAACGGAGTTTTGGGAGAGGTGGCGACCCAGTTTAGAGAAAAGGGGGAAGAGACTGATATCCGAGTCCGTTTTGAAGAAGAATTCAGAAACAATCTGGAGGAGATAGAAAATTTGCAAGTTGTTTCCACTACGGGAGAAAAAGTGTCCTTGAAACAAATTGTTAAAATTTCCCAGGTGAGCGGGCCGATAAAAATTAATCGAGAAGATCAATTGCGGGTGGTTTCGGTAACAGCCGGTTTGGTGGATCGGGATGCCGGGAGCGCCACAGCCGATATTCAAAAAGCTTTGGCTGATTATCAGCCACCAGCCGGATATTTTATCGAATACGGCGGATCGTTTAAGCAAATGCAGGAATCTTTTCAGACAATGGCCTTTGCTTTGATAATCGGAATTTTGCTGGTATATATGGTGATGGCTTCACAGTTTGAATCTTTGGTGTATCCTTTTGTGGCGATGTTTGAAATTCCCTTGGCTTTTATCGGAGTGGGTTTGGCTCTTTTTGTTACGGGTCAGCCTTTGTCTTTGCCGGCTTTTATGGGAGTGATTATGCTGGCGGGGATAATCGTCAATAACGCGATTGTGCTTATCGATTATGTCAATCAATTGAGGGCGCGCGGGGCGGATGTTTTTGAAGCTTTGATAGAGGGCGGAGTGACTCGCTTGCGTCCGATCTTGATTACCTCTTTGACTACGGTTTTGGGAATGTTACCGATGGCTTTGAGTCGGCAAGAAGGATCGGAGATGATGCGACCGATGGCGATTGCGGTAATCGGCGGACTGGTGGTTTCCACTTTTTTAACTCTGGTGGTTATTCCGGTGGCTTACAGTTTGACTGATCAAATCGCTAGCAAAGTTAAAGCTAAAATCAAGGCTAAATTGGCAAGCTAAATAAAATTTTTTCTGATTAGTCATATCTATCGGGCGAATGAAAAATAAAAGTAAGTACTCGAGTACTTACTTTTATTTTTGACTGAAATCGGTAATATTGGCATATTTGACAAAAAACTATAATGGGTATATATTCATAATATAAGACACTTTGAAATCAAAGGAAGGGGGTGAATAATATGCCTAGACAAGATAAAACAGGTCCTTTGGGAGCCGGTCCGATGACCGGACGAGGGAGAGGGATTTGCGATGGCGCCTATGGCCCAGGTTTAGGAATGGGTAGAGGTTACGGCAGGGTGATGTGCGGTTGGTTTTTCAGAAAATATCAAAGCTTACCCAAAGAGGACAGGCGGGACCTTTTGAAATCGGAAGCGGAAGATTTAAAGAAAGAACTTGAAATGGTAGAGCAAGAGTTAAAGGAATTGGACAAAGAATAATTATGAAGGACACGGATTAAAGCCCGCATTTTTCGGTCTCTGATCGGGTGCGGGCTTGATTTTTTGGAAAATTTTCTTTTTTTGTTTTATAATAAAATTGATTTTGGAATCGGTAGCGAATAAAGTCAATGCTATAGCATTAAATATGTTTTATTCGATACCATTTATTTGGATAAAAATAAAAAGAATAATGTGCTTGATTAAATTATGCATCTCTGTGCAAATTTAATGAGACCAAAAAATATGAAAGTATTAAAGTTTGGCGCCGTATGGTGCGCCGGTTGCTTGGTGATGAAACCGCGTTGGAAAGAATTGGAAACTGAGAATTCTTGGTTGGAGACGGAATATTACGATTTTGATATTGATAAGGAGATGGTTGAAAAATATAAAATTGACGAGACTTTGCCCGCTTTTGTTTTTTTGGACAAAGATAACAAGGAATTTTTGCGTTTAAGCGGAGAAGTGGAGAAAGATAAGCTACAAGAAATCATAAACGAAAATAAAGAAAAATAGTCTATGAAAAAAACTTTTACTATTTTTGTTTTTAGCCTATTGTTTTGGTGCCCCTTTTTTGACTTACAGGCTCAAGAAAAATTGAATATTTACTTTTTTTACGGAGAGGGCTGCCCGCATTGCGCCAAGGAAGCCGCTTTTCTTTCGGAAATCGGAGACAAATATCCCGATATGGAGATTCAGTCCTTTGAAATTTATCACAGTCGGGAAAATGCAAAACTGCTCAAGGAATTCGGAGATTATTTGCGGGTGGATATTGCCGGAGTGCCTTTTACGATTATCGGGGAAGAGTACTTTTCCGGTTTCGATACCGCCAGTTCGGCGTTGATTGAAGATGAAATAAAAAAATGTTCAAATGAAAGTTGTCCGGATGTTTTGGAAAAAATAAAAAACGAGGAAGAAAAAACGACAGAAGAATTTCAAAAAGAAGAACTTTCCAAAGCACCTTTTTCGGAGCAAAAAATAGAGTTACCGCTTTTTGGAGAAATAAATTTAAGTGAATTCTCTTTGCCCCTTTTGACTTTGATGATCGGTTTTTTGGACGGTTTCAATCCTTGCGCGATGTGGACTTTACTCTTTCTAATTAGTCTCCTTTTGGGTATGAACGATCGAAAAAGAATGTGGATTTTGGGAGTGGCTTTTATTGTTTCTTCGGCTTTTGTTTATTTTTTATTTATGTCGGCTTGGCTCAACCTTTTTCTGTTTTTCGGTTTTATTGTTTGGGTACGCTATCTAATCGGGTTGGTGGCTCTGGCGGGGGGTTTTTGGGTTATCAAAAAAGCTTTTTTTAGTAAAAAAAGCGGTTGCGGGGTGATGGATAATCAAAAGCGTCAAGCGGTTTTTGCGCGAATGAAAGATGTGGTTAATAAAAATAATTTTTGGTTGGCGCTGGGAGGTATTGTGGCCTTGGCTTTTTTGGTAAATTTGGTGGAGGTTATTTGTTCGGCCGGTTTGCCGGCGATTTATACCCAGGTTTTGGCATTAAATGAATTGAGCGCTTGGCAATATTATTTTTATATCGCTCTCTATATTTTATTTTTTATGCTGGATGATTTATTTGTGTTTTTTACGGCGATGATTACTTTGGAGATGACCGGGATAACCACCAAATATTCTCGTTATTCGCAAATGATTGGCGGAATATTGATGTTGATAATCGGAATTTTGTTAATATTTAAGCCTCAATGGTTAATGTTCGGATAATTTTAAAAAAATGAAAGAAAAAATAGCTTTTCTCTCAATAATGGTAAACGCTTTACTAGCCGGGGTTAAAATATTCGTTGGTTTTCTTGCTAATTCCGCTTCAGTTTTGGCTTCGGGTGTCGATTCTTTGTCGGATGTGGTCTCTTCGACAATCGGTTATTTTGGAATCAAAATGGCTCAAAAACCGGCTGATGAAAAACATCCCTACGGACATCATAAATTCGAAGTCTTAAGCGGTTTTATCATAACTCTCATAATCGCTTTGTCGGGATTGGGTATTATATATGAATCATGGAAAAAGTTTTTTTCTCCCCAGGAAATAGGTTATGAAAATCTGGCTTTATCGATGATGATTTTTTCCGCCTTAATTAACGAGGGGATGGCCAGGCTAAAAAAATATTTCGGGAAAAAAGAAAATTCCATCAGTCTTTTGTCGGACGGGGCTCACTCGAGAATCGATGTCTTTACTTCAATAGCGGTAGTGGTAGGTTTGCTTTTGAATAATTTTTGGATCTATGCCGACGCTTTAATGGCTTGCCTTTTGGGATTTTATGTTATTAGGGAGGCTTTTAATATCGGAAAAGATGCGACCGATTCGCTTTTGGATTCTTCCGCCGGTGAAAAAATCGAGAATGAGATAAAGGCGCTGGTTCAATCCGAAGGAATTGATTTACAATCTCTGAAAACTCAAAAGAAGGGAGCTATTATTACCGCCAATTTGGAAATCGGTTTTTCTCGAGATTTAAAAGTGGAGGAAGCGATGAAGATTTCTTCCAATTTGAAAAATAAATTGATTGCCAAAATAGACAACTTGCAATATGTTTCAATTCAAATTGTCAGCCATAAAATGGAAGATTCTTTTTTTAAGTCTTCTTTTAGTCGAGGATTTGGTTGGCAAAGGGGTTTGTCGAAAGAAAAAAAGGTTTTTGGTTTCAAAGAGGGGCAATGCGTTTGTCAAAAATGCGGATATGCGGCCTCTCATCAGCGAGGCAAGCCTTGTTCCGAATCGATTTGTCCCAATTGTAAAACTAAATTAGAAAGAGAAATTTTATGACCAGACCGAGATTAAAAAAAAGAATATGTTTCAAGCCTAAGGCGCATTATTTTAAGCCGCAGGGTATCCCGCTTCGCCAGTTGGAAAAAGTTTTTTTGAGCAAAGAAGAGGTTGAGGCGATTAAACTCAAGGATTTCGACGGATTGGGACAAACAGAAGCGGCCGAAAAAATGAAAACTTCCCAGAGCACTTTTCAGCGGATCTTGTCTTCAGCCAGAGAAAAATTGGCACAAGCGATAATAGGGGGTAAAGCTTTGGAAATTGAAGATTAAATAAAGGTGTGTTATAATAAATAGAATCATTTAATTATTAAATTATAAAAAATATGGAAGAAAAAAATGAAGAGAAAACAAGTATGCCGAGAATCGGAGACAAGGCTCCTGAATTTAAGGCGGTAACCACTCAAGGGGAAATAAATTTCCCCAAAGATTATGCCGGAAAATGGGTAATTTTATTTAGTCATCCGGCCGATTTTACTCCGGTTTGCACCTCCGAGTTTATGACTTTTGCCAAGATGGAAAAGCGTTTCGAAGATGCCAATTGTAAATTAATCGGACTTTCGGTGGACGGTTTGTACAGTCACATCGCTTGGCTCAGAACTATCAAAGAAAAAATCGATTATAAAGGAATGAAGAATATGGAAGTCAAGTTTCCTTTGATTGAGGATATCACGATGGAGGTGGCCAATAAATTCGGAATGATTCAGCCGGGAGAAAGCAACACCAAGGCGGTGCGAGCGGTTTTCTTTATCGATCCCAAGGGGGTAATTCGAGCAATTGTATATTATCCGTTGAGTCTGGGCAGAAACTTCGAAGAATTGCATCGCGCTCTGATCGCAATGCAAACCGCTGACGCTTTCAATGTGGCGACACCGGCCGATTGGGTACCCGGAGACGAGGTAATCGTGCCGACCGCCGGTTCTTGCGGAGTGGCCAAGAGTCGAATGGACGGCAAAGAGAAAGACGTGACTTGCCATGATTGGTTTTTCTGTACCAAAAAACTTTCCAAAGAAGAAGTTGCCAAGAAAATCGGTAAAAAGAAAAAATAGAATATCTTTTCGGTAAAAATAAAAGTAAGTACTCAAGTACTTACTTTTATTTTTGTTTTTTTTGATGCTCCCGGAGCTTAGTCTTGAAAAATCTTGCAAAGTTTTTCATATTTGAAAAAAGGTGCTAGACTTCAAACATGGTAAAATGGAAATAAATTTAAATAGCGTTTAATTTTATCGGGTAAAAAATAAAAAATGAAACAAGAAATCGCTTTAAAGATTCTGGCTTCGGGATCCAATGTTTTTTTGACCGGTTCGGCGGGAACAGGTAAGACTTTTGTGATCAATAAATATATTCAATACTTGAGGGAGCGAGGAGTGGAGCCGGCGATTGTGGCGCCGACCGGTATCGCCGCTTCGCATATCGGAGGCAAAACCATTCATTCTTTTTTCAGTCTGGGAATTCGCGAAAACATCGAAGATTATTATTTGCGCTGGCTGAAAAAGCAACCTTTTCTGGAGAAAAGATTTAAATATTTGAAAGTTTTGATTATTGACGAAATTTCAATGGTTTCGCCCGAGTTGTTTGCGAGTATGGACAGGATCTTGAAAGCTTTCAAGGAAAATGAGAAACCTTTTGGAGGAGTGCAAGTGGTTTTGTCGGGGGATTTTTTTCAGCTTCCGCCGGTGGCCAAAGGTCCTCGTCAAATCAAATTTGTTTGGCAGACCGAACTTTGGCAAGAAACGGGTTTGCGAATTTGCTATCTGCAAGAAAAATTCAGACAAGGCGAAGACGATTTGGCCGGTATCTTGGATGAGATTAGAAGTGGAGAAGTTTCCGAGGGTTCGATGGATATTTTTCGTTCTTGTTATAAAAAGAACTTGACGGCCGAATTCAATATTACCAAGCTTTATACTCACAATATCGATGTGGATCGAATCAACGATACGGAGCTTAATAAATTACCCGGAAAGGAAATTATCTTTAAAGCCAATACCAAGGGTTCCAGGCAAAATTTGGAGAGAATTTTCAAGGGTTCTCTGGTGCAGGAAGAATTAAGACTCAAAAAAGAAGCCACTATTATTTTTATCAAAAATAATTACGGGGCGGGTTATATTAACGGCACTTTGGGCCGAGTGGTTGATTTCGAAAAAGACAACAGCTTCCCGATTGTGGAACTTTTTGACGGAAAAAGAATTGTGGTTAGTCCGGAGGAATGGCTTTGGGAAGACGATAAAGGAAAAATCAAGGCGGTGGTTAAGCAATTGCCGCTCAAGTTGGCTTGGGCGTTGACAGTGCACAAATCTCAAGGAATGACATTGGACGCGGCCGAGATTGATCTTTCCAAGACTTTTGAAATCGGGCAAGGTTATGTGGCTTTGTCCAGAATTAAATCGATTCGGGGTTTGCGACTGATGGGTTTAAACGATATCGCCCTGCGAGTGGATGAAGCGGTTTTGGAAGCGGATAAAGAAATGCAAGCCTTGTCGCGCTTGAATTTTTCCGAATTTGAGGATTTGGCCGAAGAAATTTTTGAGGGGGTGGCAGAAAAATTTATCCTGGCAATCGGCGGAGAAATCGAAGCGGAAAAGATAAAGAGCAAGAAGGAAGAATTGGAAAAAAACAAAACAGAAGATAAAAAATCCTTTCGCAAAAACGGATTAAGCAAGCGCAATACCTTGGAACTTACCAAAGAATTGGTGAAGAGAAGAGTAACGCTCAAAAAAATCGCCCAAGAAAGAGGTTTGAGTCTTGGAACAATCATCGAACATCTGGCGCAAATTAAAAAACTTTTGCCCGATATTGATATTGATTATCTCAAACCCGAAGAAAAAAAAGTAAAAAAAATTTTGGATGTGGCGGATGAAATTGAGCGGGAAAAAAATCCCGATAATTTCTCTCCCGACGGTCGGATAAAATTAAAACCTATTTTCGAAAGTTTGGGCGGAAAAACTTCCTATGAAGACATAAGGCTGGCGTTGGTTTTTTGGGATAAATAATTTTTTTTAGCGTGGTATAATTAAATAAGGTTTGAAAAAAATAAAATTAGATTTTCCGGAGTTTTTAAAACGCCGAAAAATCGGGCAAAAAAATATGAGATTGGCAAACAAAGTGGCAATTGTCACCGGGGCTTCTTCGGGTTTGGGACAGGCGATTGCCAAAATGTATTTGAAAGAGGGAGCCAAGGTGGTTTTTTCGGACATCAATCCTTATCCGGAAGAGGGTGATTTGGGAGAAAATGCAATTTTTATCCAAACCGATACCGGCAAAAAAGAGGAGGTGGAAAGTTTGATTGAGACGACCATTGAAAAATTCGGTCGTTTGGATATTTTGGTTAACAACGCCGGAGTGGGAGCACTTACGGAAATTACCGAGACTGATGATGCCAATTGGGAGAGAGTTATTAATGTTAATTTGAACGGGGTTTTTTACGGTTTGCGAAAAGCGGGTAAGTATATGCGAGAAAATAAAATCGAGGGTTCGATTATAAACATGGCTTCGATCTTGGGGCAGGTCGGTTTCATCGGTGCCGGCGCTTATTGTGCAGCTAAGGGAGGAGTAAATCAGTTGACCAGGACGGCGGCTATGGAATTGGCCAAAGATAAAATAAGAGTGAACTCCATCGCTCCCGGATTTATAAAAACCCGGATGACCAAGGGAATTCAGGATGAGGAGGCGGCCAATAATTTTATCATTCAATCTACGCCTCTCGGGCATATGGGCGAGCCGGACGATATCGCTTACGCGGCGGTTTATCTTGGTTCCGACGAATCCAAATATGTGACCGGTTCGGTTTTATATGTGGACGGCGGTTGGACGGCCAGATAATTTTTTTGCTTAGAGCTAAAAAGATTTGATTTCTTTTACCAAAGATGCCAAAAACCAAAAAAAATAAGTTTGGAAAAATATTAAAAAATCATTTTTTATTGACTGTGGCAATAATCGCTTTTTATGTTTCCCTGGGTTTTGTTTTTGGTTGGGATTTGTTGGCCGGGGATCTAAAAAACAAAAAGCAAGTGGCCGGAAGTACCGTTTCGGCTCTAATGAGAATAATCGGTCCTCCCGTAACACCGGTTTTGAACGGCAACTCCTTGTGTTCGGTTGAAAACGAACCCTATATTCGCCTGAATTGGAATGCGGATCCGGATGCCGATGAATATGATCTTTATCGAAATAAGGAGTTATTAATGACAGGAATAACCGATAATTTTTTCTCCGATCCAAGTGTTTCGAAAAACAAAAAATATACTTATTATTTAATAGCCA
>JAVEQZ010000083.1:0-2898 GCA_034007405.1 Candidatus Moraniibacteriota bacterium
AATAGTGGAGACGAGGAATTGTTGGATAATTCTCATTTGGTTTTCGAAACTATTAATATTCCTGATGAAAAAAACGGATGGTTTGAGTTGAAAAAAGCCGGAGAAAAAATGCATTATCCCGAGGACAAATCCGAATTGATAACAGAGATGGTAAATGGAGAGGCTTGGGATCAAAAACTCGTAGATGAATTGGTTGAAAAAAATCAAGAAGCATTGGAATATTTCAATAAAAGCGCAGAATACGATTTTATAGTAAATCCGAGTCGGAATAATTTAAGTACTGAAAATTTGAATTTTGACACTGTTTTTGAAAGTATTCCTTTTTATCGAAATATCAATAAGCTGAACTTGATTTTAGCTAAAAACGAAATTAAACGGAATAATCTTGATAGGGGAATAAGTAGATTCATCTCATCCATAAGTGTATCTTATAAAATTGCAGACAAAAATATATTATTTATTGAATATTTATTAACTTTGTCAGTAAATACGCATAATCATTCGGCGATTAGCAACACCCTGAATGAAATATCTTTGCGTAAAGATGAATCAATTATCTTACAGCGGGAGTTGGAAAAAAATAAAGAAAATTTAGCTTATGTATTTAAGGGTGAATTTTGGAATACCGCAAATAGCTTTCAGAGTATGTATAAAAGCGAGGATTTATCCGAGACTGAAAAGGAATTTATTGCCAAGAATCTTTCCAATAAAAGCAATTTTTATCTTAAGCCAAACAAACATTTGAATGCCTTGAATAAAATAGCCACAAGAAATGTTGAGAATAGCTATAGATCTTGTAATAATCTGATACCGTTTGAGACTGTTGATAGTATAAGATATGAAAATCCACTCAGTTTATTTTTTACAGAGAATGCTATCAGTAAGATTCTTATTAGACTAACTAGTGTTAATCTTGATTCTATCCACAAAAAAAGATGTGCCGAAGATTTTGATATCCTAGCCTTACAAGTTAAATTGGCTGCAAATGCTTTCAGAAATGATAATAAGAGATATCCGAATGATGTTGAGGAAATTAAAAAGGATGGGTATTTGGTTGCGGAAACCCCCGATAGTATTAATGGTTGGGATTTGAAATATGATAAATCAAAAGGTGAATTAATTAATTTAAGCGAACTTTAGGTTTAAATAAAAAATAATGAAAAAAATCGAAAATAGATTAATGGATGATTCAACCAGGGTGATAATTAAGGTGATTATCGCTTGTTTTGGTCTTTGGATTATTTATTCCATCCGGGATGTTTTGTTACTTTTTTTTGTGGCAGTTATCATTATGGCGGCCATCAACCCATTGGTGACTTGGTTTAACGGAAAGGTAAAAATACCCCGATCGGTCGGAGTTTTGATTATTTATCTATTGCTGTTGTCCGTTTTGGGTTTAATAGTTTCTTTTTTGGTGCCGACTCTCAGTCAGCAATTCAAAAATTTTGTCGGTGATTTGCCCAGACATTTGCAGGAAATGGACGCTTTTTTGACCAATCTTTCCTTCCAGGGGCAGTCTTACGGTTTCGGTTTTAACCTGGAAAAATTGGCCGATAGTTTGAGTACTTTTTCTTTCAATCTTTTTTCTACCACCTTGGGATTTTTTAACGGGATAATTTCTTTTATTATTATTCTTTCGATGGCTTTTTATATGTCGGTCAAAGAAGACGGGATGGAAAACTTTTTGGAATCCGTAACTCCGAACAAATATCGAGAAGTTGTTTTGAAGATTGCTCAAAAAATAAAAAACAGAATCGGGCGCTGGATGAGCGGACAACTGATTTTGATGTTGATTGTCTTTGCTTTGGATTATGCCGTTTTATATTTTTTGGGCGTACCCTATGCCCTAATTATTGCTTTAATCGGGGGTTTTTTGGAAATAGTGCCCTATATCGGACCGATTATCTCCACCTTGGTGGCAGTAGTGATTACCGTTCTCATTTCTCCTCTAAAAGCGGTCTTTGTTTTTATTTTTTATGTGGCTATTCAGCAGGCGGAGAATAATATTATTTTTCCTCAAATAATGAAAAAAGCGGTCGGCTTAAATCCGCTGACCGTTATTTTGGCGATGCTGATCGGTTTTAAATTGGGTGGTATCTTGGGGACAATCTTGGCCGTCCCGGTCGCCACTTCGATCGGAGTTATTTTTAAAGAATTGACCAGGGCCAATAAAGTGAGCTAGTTTTTCAGAGTCTGTCCGGGTAATCGGAAAAAATTCCATCAACGCCCATCTCCTTAAGGTGTCGTATCTCCGCCGGATTATTAACCGTGTAAACAAAAGCTTTTATATTTTGCGCTTGAGTCACTTGGATTATTTTGGGGGTAACCAGTTTTCTATGGATGTTAAGAGAAAAGGCGTTTAGTCTTTCAGCTGTTTTTAGATAGTAATTGAAAATTAGGGGTAATTTGTTTATCCAAAACGAAAGCGGTCCCAAGGGGCCGATTAAAACCCCTTTTTTTATTTGAGGCAGATATCGGTGAGATTTTTTTAACTCTTTTAGATTGAAAGAGGAAACTAAGAAATCTTCTTTTTTGAAATCGCCATTTTTGAGATATTTTTTGACAATGCGGGAGACCGGATAAGCCGTGTCGGAACCTTTTAATTCAATGTTTACCCGGGTGCGACCCCTCACAAGATGGAGAACATCTTCCAGGGTGGGGATATCAAGGCGAATCAAGTCGGCATAGTCCGTTCTCTTTATCAAACCTTTTCTTTTATTTATTTTTATTGTATCTTCATGAATAACCACCACTTCTCCCGATCGGCAGAGATGGACATCCAATTCGATCATATCGACATTGAGCGATAGAGCTTTTTGAAAGGAGGAAAGGGTGTTTTCGGGAGTGTGGCCGGCTGCGCCGCGATGGCCGATTTTGTAAAACATAAGAATAGTATTT
>JAVEQZ010000084.1:0-2846 GCA_034007405.1 Candidatus Moraniibacteriota bacterium
TCATTCGGAATATGTTTGGATTGCCGAAAATGAAATAAATAAAATTATAGATGAAAATAAAAGAGGTGATGACGAAGAAATTAAAGCTATTAAAAAAGGATTTTTAAAGTTAAGAATAACTTAATTTTAATATAATTATAAAAAATAATATTTAAAAATGAATAATAATAAAAATTTTTATTTGGAAAATAAAGACAGAGTGATAGTGGAGGATAAGAGGTTTGATCATTTGATGGCTTTGAGTTTAAATAGTAAAAGCGATTATAACGAAGGTGTTATTCGTGCGATTTTGAGCAGAGACGGGCGGGTGGATAAAAAGGGTTATATCGATAGAAGCGAATTATATAAGATAGAAAAGAACGACGCCGGTCTTTATGAGATTAAGGAGTCTTTGAATATAAAAAATTCCAAGGAAATAATTGATTCATTAAGCTATGAAAACTTGGATTTTCTCGGCTTGGAAGATCCCGATATTTGGATAGATGAGGAGAATAATTTGATCCATCTTTATTTTACAATTCCTTTTTTGGATAAGGAAAATGATAATTTCATGGTTCATCTCGGTCATGCGGAAGGAAAAAATTTGGATAATTTGAGGATGACAGCGCCTGTTTTGGCTGACACCGGCAAATATGGCGCCAAGGAATTGGCAATCGCGCCATTAAATAAAGAAGGGATTAGATATAACTTGGTGGAGTCCAGCGATCATGAAAAGGATTTTTGGTATTCAACAATCAGAGTTGCCGTTGTCGAGGATATGTGCAAAGATTGGAAATTCGGAGAAGCCTTATTTCATCCCAAGGAAAATAATATTGCTTGGGCCGGTGAGCACGCTTCACCCGGGCCCTTGCTGGATAGAGATTTTATAGATATGGGGGAGGGTAGGTGCTTGGGATTTATGAACGGTCGAGGAAGCAATCGAGAGGAAAGAGACAAGTACGGTAAATTTTCAATAGGACTTTTTATTTATAATTATGAGAAAGCGCTGATTGAATGGGTCTCGCCGGAAGAATTTATTTCCGATAGTCAAGCCAAAACGATAACTTTTGCCAGTCAATTTGTCGCCAATAAAAATGGTAAGGGGATTTTGTACGCGCATATAGACGATTCTTTTATTCGAAGTTATGATATTACCGCTGATAATCTAAGGAGATTTATTGAACAATATGTTTAAAATAAAAAAAATAATTCAGTCGATTAAAAATGATAAGCGTGAGATTTATCGGATTCATATTGCGCATTCGATTCGATCAATCGCTTTATCTTTTATCACTATTTACGCTCCGATTTATCTTTTGAAAAACGGCTTTTCTCTGGAAAAAACCATTCATTTTTACGCTATTTTTCATATTTTCGGATTAGTTGTAACTTTGTTTGTTTTGGTTCCGATGATAAAGAAGATCGGTTTAACGAGAATTTTTCGCTTTTATTATCCGTTGGAGGTAATTTATTATACTTCTTTGTTTTTTATGCAATCACTGGGAATTCCTTTTTGGTTGGTGGCGATGATTGGAGGGGCGGCAACTTTTGTTTATTGGGTTCCGCTCAATATTTTATTGGTTCGGCATAGTGATTTTGACAAAATGGGTACGGATTTGGCTACTTTTTTTGCTTTGCCAAAGATGTTGCAAGTTTTCAATCCGTTGATAAGTCTGGTATTGATTTATTCGGTTGGATTTTGGTCAATTTTTTCGATTGTTATTTTGGGGTTGATTTTATCTTATATTCCTCTTTATAAAATAAAATCTCACGAATCCAAGCTCGATCTGCATTGGAAAAACTTTTGGATTAAATTCAAAAATAGAAAAGGTTTGTTTTTCTTGGAATCTTTGGATAATATTATCGAAGAGTCCCATTGGTTCTGGGGTATTTATGTTTATTTGATATTGGGCTCGCTGGCGGCACCCGGAATAGTGGGGACTCTATCATCATTGGGCGGAATCATTTTTATGTTTTTGGTGGGTAAGAAGTCAAATGGAAAACCGGAAAAGCTGATTATTTGGGCATCTATTTTGATGATGCTGATTTCTATTTTAATGATTTTTACAGTAGACCAATTTTGGGCTTACGGGCTTACTTTGGCGGGTTCATTTGCAATGACATTTTTGTTGGTTCCGTATTTTAGTTATATTTATAGATCAATTAAAGATAAGGATGAAGAGGAATTTATAATTTTGAGAGAAATTCCGACAGTATTGGGTCGCCTGGCGGTTTTTGGGTTTATATTGCTCACAATCAGTCATCCTAATTTATTCTTTTTGTTGCCCTTGGTAATTTCCTTTTTGCTTTTGGTGATTTTTTTGGTTCGCAAAAAATTTTCCCTTGTCGGTGTTGAGGGGTAAATTTTACCAATTAAATTTTTTGATTAAAACTCAAAAAAGGTTTAAAATAAAAGAAAGTTTTAAAATAAAAAAATATGTCACTTATTTTTGAAATGCCCAAATTAAGTCCGGAAAAATATCCCAAGAAACTAGAGCGAAGAGAGGAGGATAGATCCGAGTTTCAAGAGCTTGTTTTGCAAAATTGTTATAACCAAGGATGCGAAATAATCAATCAAGACGAATTTGTTCGGAAGTCTCTCTTGGAAATCAAAGAGCATGATAAAAATACCTTTTTGCATTCTTTGGAGGTGGGCAATATGATGGCTTTTGTTATCAATAAAATGGGGGATAAATTTGACGAAAGGGAAAAGCAAACTTTAATGATGTCAGCTCTTTTGCATGATTACGGCAAAACTTCGATTGACGCGATGATTCTTAATAAGCGGGGTAATTTAACCAAAAAAGAGCTTAAAATTATTGAAGAACATCCGCGTTTTAGCTTTGATGCGCTTAAGGACTGGGATG
>JAVEQZ010000085.1:0-2839 GCA_034007405.1 Candidatus Moraniibacteriota bacterium
CGAGCTTCTCAGTTAAAAATAAAAAATAATTCAATGAGAAATCATTGACTAGCCAAAATAAAAATATGGCAACAAAGAAAAAAGCTGCAAAGAAAACAGTTAAAAAAGTAGCTAAAAAGAAACCAGCAAAAAAGACTGTAAAGAAAGCTGTGAAAAAGACTGTAAAAAAAGCTACCAAAAAAACTGTTAAAAAAGTAGCTAAAAAGAAACCAGCAAAAAAAGCTAAGAAAAAATAAAGACAGAAAAAAAGAAATGATCGCATCAACAAAAGATAGGGCGGTCATTTTTTTGATAAAAAATAAAAACCCCGATTTGATTCGGGGTTTTTAGATCTTTAGAAGATCACTTCGGCGGTTAGATTTCTGCGACCGAAAGCGAAAGCTTCCGACTTGGTTTCCATATAGATATCAAATTTGTTTCCTTTGATAGCGCCACCACGATCTTCACAGGTAAAGATTCCCATTCCGTCGATTTTAATCTTAGCCCCAAAAGGATATTGCGGGGGACAAGCTAGAGTTCTTTTGTCTTGAACTTTTACTCCACTGGCAGTGATACCGTCGGACTTTCCGCACTCATCGGCAGCTGCGGTATAAGCCGAGGCGTTGATGACAAACTGTTCTTTCGGTAGAGTGCTCCATTGAGGGGCTTGTTTGACTTTCCAGGTTTTGATGATTTTTTCATCTCTCTCATCAAGAACAGGCTTTGCCTCCGCTTCTTCAGTTTGGGGAAAGCTATATCCGACCGGGATGTCTTTTATATAGATGATATTGTTTTTTATTTCTGATTTGAAAATATGATCGTTTTCTTCCTTGACTTGATTGGCTAGGGTTAGTTTTGGTATTAGTATAATCGTAATTAATGATATCAATACACTAATATTACGCATCAAAAATTTCTTAAAACTTATTTGTCTGAAAACTCATTCCAGACAGCCACCCGAAGGCGGACTTTTCCTTGATTTATCTCCTCAAGGATTAACTTGGTTTAGCCCAGAGGCAATTTCAAGTTAACCTATAATGATAGCATATTTTAGGCTTTTTGTCAATGATTTTCGCCTGGCACGGAAAAGGCTTAAAAAAGGCTTAAAATAGGCTTTCGGGTTGTATTTTGGGGATTTCTTGAGATAAATTTCTTGAAAAAAAAATAGTTTCAAGTTATACTTTAGGGGCGATGTTCTTTTTTGGAAGCGAGACTTTAATCGGAAAATCAGACTGTTTTAACGCGAAATACTTAATACATAATATTTAATACAAGATACTTAATACTAATTTTATGAAATATTTCAAAATCAACGGCGGAAAAAAACTGTCGGGTAAAATTGCGGTCAACGGTTCCAAAAACGCCACCGTGGCTCTTTTTGCGGCCGCCATGATTAATAAAGGTAAGACGACTTTTAAAAATGTGCCTCAGATAGAAGAAGTTAATCGTTGGGTGGAGGTATTGGAGAGCATCGGGGTCAAAGTTGAAAGAGAAAACAAGACGATTATTTTAACTTCTCCGGACAACTTTGATCTGGAAAATATCAATGTCGAGTCGGCTCAAAAAACAAGAAGTGTTATCCTTTTGATTTCCGCTTTGCTGTCAAAAAGAAAAGAGTATCTTATTCCCCAAGCGGGAGGGTGTAAATTGGGGGAACGAACCGTGCGACCGCATCTTTTTGCGATTGAAAAATTCGGCGTAAAGATAGCGACTACCGAGGAGGGTTTCAGCGTGGATAGTTCCCAATTCGGTCCGGCCGATAAAGTAGTATTGTATGAGTCGGGAGACACGGTAACGGAATCAGCTTTGATGGCCGCCGCTCAATCTCCGCAAAAAACAATTATCAAAATGGCCACGGCCAATTATATGGTGCAGGATTTGTGTTTTTTCTTGGAGGAGCTGGGGGTGGAGATAAAAGGAATCGGAACCGGAACGTTGGAGGTTGTCGGAAAAGAAGAAATAAAAAAAGATGTAATTTATGAAATCAGCGAGGATCCGATTGAGGCGATGTTTTTTATTTCGGCGGCTATCGTTACGGGAAGCAATTTGATAATCGAAAGATGTCCGATTGATTTTTTGGAATTGGAGCTTTTGAAGTTGGAGAAGATGGGCCAACAGTATAAGATCTTAAAAGAATATAAAGCGCAAAACGGTCGGACAAATTTGGTTGATATTGAAATAATTCCTTCCGAACTTATAGCTTTGGAGGATAAGCTGCACGGTTTGCCTTTTCCGGGGATCAATATGGATAATCTGCCTTTTTTTGTGCCGATTGTTTCTTTGTCTAAAGGCAGAACATTGATTCATGATTGGGCTTTTGAAAACAGAGCGATTTATTTTCAAGATTTAAACAGGTTGGGGGCCAAGGTTTCTCTTTTGGATGCTCATCGGGTTTACGTGGAGGGGCCGGTTAAATTTAAATCGGCGGAGATGATGAGTCCGCCGGCACTTCGGCCGGCAGCGATAATTTTGGTGGCGATGTTGGGGGCGCCGGGAGTTTCGGTTTTAAAGGATGTTTATTCGATAAATCGGGGTTATGAAAATCTGGAAGAAAGATTAAAGAGTATCGGGGCGGAGATTGAGCTAAAAGATGATGAATCAAGTTTAGAATTATAAATTTATAAATGTTGGATTAATTACGTCTTTGCGAGTAAATTTTGTAACCAAAATTTGCGTGGCAATCTCGCTATACCTTGAAAAGCATCATTGGAGATTGCCACAAAATTATGAGTACATAATTTTTCGCAATGACATACAATAAATTTTTTTGTAAAGTATATGGACAAAAATGAACAAAAGCCGGGCAAGGACTATATCGGTGTGGGTGGGGGAGCGCTAATTTTTAACCAAAGAAAAGAGA
>JAVEQZ010000086.1:0-2812 GCA_034007405.1 Candidatus Moraniibacteriota bacterium
AGAACGGCTGCTTGGTGTTATTTCCATAAACTGAGGAAGATGAGGCATACACAAAATTTTTGATTTTATATTTCCGAGCCATCTCCAAAAGATTTAGCGTTCCTCGCACATTTACATCTTCATATTCGATCGGGTCAAGCAAAGAATTTCTCACTCCGGCCAGCGCCGCCAAATGCATCACTTTATCTATTTTTTCGGTTTTAAAAATCTTATCCAATAATCTAATATCTCGGATATCTCCTTTGTATAACTTAAAATTGTAACCCTTGAGATATTTCTTGATGCGATCTTTTTTTAATTGAGGATCATAGTAGTCATTAAAGTTATCAATCATCACTACCTTGTCTCCTCTGTCCATCAATTTTTTAGCCAGATTTGATCCGATAAATCCGGCTCCACCGGTAATTAAAAATTTTATTTTTTTTCCAGACATATTCCACCTCTCGAAACCGCCAAAAGATACCACTATTTGGCAAAATTTCAAAAATTTTAATAATTATAAAAAAATCTTTTATTAATTATAGCATTTCTATAGTTTTAAAAATAGCATTGACTTTTTGCCTATTTTATGCTATAATTAAAAGTCAGTACCTTTTTTATCCAAAAAGCTCACCAGGAGGGAGAAAATGAAGAAAAAGATCTATATCAAGAAACTTGAAAGAATATTCGTAATTCTCGACGCCCTGAGGGCGTTGAGTAACGATAAAAACATTGTTATCCTGGAGACCGAAAAAGACCGGCGCCTCCTGGGCAATATGCCGACTGTTTTGGAGGACGGACTGGTCGAGGAAATTTCCCCTCCGGAAAGAGTAAGCAAGGGCATCCGCTCCTTCAAAATCACCAAGAGCGGCAAAGAAGTTATTAAAATCACAAAACTCCTCAAGAAATTTAAGGAGTTAGAAAAATAGAAATCCGCGCCGACTTTGCCCCGCGGGGCAAAGTCGGCTTTTTTGTTATTATTTATCCCGTCTTATACTCAGCCTTATTTGAAATGAATAAAATTTTCAATCTCTATTTTCAAGCTTCAAGGCTGTAATTTCCGATCGGCCGGAAGTCCGCATCATCGGCCCCCAGGTTCCCGTGCCGGCAGAAGTATAGATACTAAAATCCCCCTCCTTGGTTAGACCGTTATGATATTGACCATAAACCCAATAAGTGATAAGCCCGAAAGGAAAAACCTGTCCGCGATGACTATGTCCCGCTAACTGCAAACTCACCCCCAGATCCTTTGCTTCCTTGGCGCTAGATGGATTATGATAAAGCAAAATACTCGGACTCTGCGGATTGAAATTTTTTAGTTTTTCAAATTTGCCGATAAGACTATCTTGGGCACCTCTTTCGGGATAACTTATGCCGATTATCTGCACACCGTCCAAATCAACCACTTCATCCTCCAATGTTCTGATAGCTGTATTTTTGAGAGCATCCTTGGCTCGAAATACCCCCAAATAAGTTTCATGATTACCGGTTACAAAATATATACCATCCTTTGCGTTTATATTTTTCAAAGGATTGGTTAAATATTCCAATTCACCGTCCATTCCGTCAAATAAATCTCCCGTGATAAAAACCAGGTCCGGCTTTTCCTGATTGACTTTGTCGACTATTTGAGTGATAAATTTCTCTCCGTAAATATGACCCAGATGCACATCGGAAAGTTGAATTATTTTTTTATTTTCCCATTCAACGGGTAGATTTTTTATCCCGACAGTAACATTTTTCACCTTTGGATTATAAGCATTCCAAGCTCCCCAAATAGAAAAAAGAATAGCAAAAATAATTGAACCGATTACCAAATATTTATAATCAAAATTAAATCCGCCAATCCTTGTCAGTCCGACAATCAACCAAGAAACCAAAAAAGCCATGGTTAAATTCCAGCCCACTCCCAACCAAAAACTAAAAACCGAATAAAGCAACCTCGCCAAAAGGCCCTCGCTGTAATGCGCCAGAACAGAAGACAAAACGAAACTAAAGCTCAAGAAAAAAAATATCCCCCCCACCCACGATCTAACATTGGGACTGACAATATTTAAAAAATTAACCAAACTAAAATACAAGAAAAAATGACCGCTCAGCAGAATGACTGAAAGAATAAATAAAAATATAATAATCATTAAATTTAGATAAAAAAATTAAGCTCTTTAATTTTAACCTTATTTTCCATTATTGCCTAGCTAAAATAAAAAATATAAAATTCTTTTGATTTTTATCCTCAAATAAAGTATAATTGAATCGGATCAAAATGTTTTCGCTGTTTCAAACAGCTTTTTTGAAAAGAGCTCTTCAAAAAAATTTTACAGAGAGAAAAATTTAATCTCTGATTTTGGTCCCCCACCGCCCTTGCATTCGTCAACGCACATTGCTTGGGCGTTTTTTTATGAAATATTGACAAAATTTTGATAATATGTAAACATCTAAGCAGTACACCAAATAAATTTTACCGGCAAAAAGGAGGAAATGCCAGTAACGGTCGGCAACCGATAGAATCGGGATTGGAAACCAAATCAACCAGAAGGAGAAAAGTCCCATGAGAAAAAAAGTATTGGCAGCGTTGGCAGCATTCTTCATGATCGCAACCGGCGCCCAGGCCGCTGAAGACGCTTTCTTCTCGAGCTCGCTTTATACCAGCGGAAATACGCCCGGGGCCTTCATCGCCTCCCAAAACACCTTCACCACTCCCGGCCTGAACTTCAACGGGTCAATGAGTGCGGAAGCCAAAAACAATAACGGCGTCACCAACACTCTCAACACTCAGAGCGTCTTCAAAAGCGACTATGGCAGTGTCGGAATGGGAAATCAAATCATCACT
>JAVEQZ010000087.1:0-2810 GCA_034007405.1 Candidatus Moraniibacteriota bacterium
TTACCTCCGATCAAAAAAAGGCTTACCAAGAAATAAAAAAAGATCTGGACAAACCTCACCCTATGAACAGGCTTTTGAACGGGGATGTTGGGTCGGGCAAAACGATAGTGGCCATCCTTTCCGCCCTACAAACGGCAAAGAACGGCTTTCAGGTAGCCATTATGGCGCCTACCGAAGTTTTGGCCTTTCAACATTTCAAAAGTTTTTCTAAGATGTTGGCGGATTCTGATATTTCTGTCGGACTTCTTACTAATTCATATAAATTAGTAGCTGGCACCAATAAAAAAGTCATCAGTCATCAGTCATCAGTCATCGAAAGGGACTCGAAACTTTCAGAAAGTAAAAATTCAAACATTAAAAAATTGATTCAAAATTCAAACCCATCAGTCGCGACTGACGGGTTAAAAATTCAAAATTCAAACCTAATTCGTGAAAAATTATTAGCAAAAATTAAGAAAGGTAGCATTGATATAATAATAGGTACGCACGCCATCATCCAAAAAGATATTCGTTTCAAAAATCTTGCCTTGATTATCATCGACGAACAGCACCGTTTCGGCGTGGCTCAACGAAGCTATCTCCAACAAAAAATTTCTGAAATTAACGATGGTTTGCCCGACACAATACCTCATTTTCTGACCATGACCGCCACTCCGATTCCCCGCACTATCTCAATGACTCTATTGGGTAGTTTGGATGTTTCCTTAATTGCGCAGATGCCCAAAAACCGCAAACCGATTATTACTCGGATGGTCTTACCTCAAAAACAAACAGAAATTTATAATTTTATCAAAGAGGAAATCAAAAAAGGTCGTCAAGCTTTTGTCATCTTACCTTTGGTGGAAGAATCCGAAAAACTGACCGATCTCAAAGCGGCGATTTCCGAGCATGAACGACTCTCCCGAGATATTTTTCCGGAATTTAAATTGGGGCTCCTTCATGGTCGGATGAAGGGCAAAGAAAAAGAAGCGATAATGCTTTCCTTCAAGAAGAGAGAGCTTGATATTTTGGTTTCCACTTCAGTGATTGAAGTGGGGATCGACATCCCCAACGCCACCGTGATGATAATCGAGGAAGCGCATCGTTTCGGACTTTCACAGTTGCATCAATTTCGCGGTCGGGTCGGCCGAGGCGAGCATCAATCTTATTGTTTTTTATTTGCCAAGAGCAAGACTGACCGCTTGAATATTTTGGAAAAATATACCGACGGATTCAAAGTAGCCCAAAAAGATCTGGAACTTCGCGGTCCGGGAGAATTTTTGGGTAACCGCCAATCCGGCTTGGCCGATGGCACGATGCAAAATATCACCAATATCAAAATGATAAAATGCGCTTCCCAAGAGGCCGAAAAAATAATAGCACAAGATCCGGACCTGACTCTTCACTCCGCCCTAAAAAAACAATTGGAAAAATTAAATCAAAATATTCATTTGGAATAAAAAATAAAAAGAGGGGTTGACCTTTTTAGGTCAATCCCTCCCACAGATTTAAATCCGTTTTTATTTTCAGTCGAAAAAATTACCGAAACTGTCTCCTGGAAAAA
Organism: Candidatus Moraniibacteriota bacterium; assembly: GCA_034007405.1. Taxonomy (GTDB): domain Bacteria; phylum Patescibacteriota; class Minisyncoccia; order Moranbacterales; family UBA9337; genus UBA9337. Next base: position 1,544 of record JAVEQZ010000087.1, read on the forward strand.
GAATTATTTCATCCTGCTCCATTTTGCAATTTGGACAAATTGTAGAAAACCGCACAGAAACCTTATGTGGAAAGTTATACAATAAAAAGTTATTCACTTCCGGCTTTAGATCATTTTCATCCTTCCCGAAGATCCTCTTGTTGCAATAGGAGCAGATATCCCTGAGTTTGGTCATCTCCCCGACATATTCCTCACTCAGAAGCTCTTGCTCCCTCTCGTTAAACAAGGTCACCTTCACTTTCACATCCCGCATCCCGGAGGATTCCGCCACCTGACAAACAGACATCTTAAATTTTTTTCCTTCGCAAAAGAATTCCAGAGCCATCATCATCCCCCGCTTAAAAAATGTAAGTTTGCCTTACAATGTGAACCGTGGTTGGTCCGATCGGTCTCTCGAGAATAGTAAACATCCCATTTTTTACGTAAAAAGGAATACCTATCTTTATCTCCTCCTTTCGCCTTTTGAGTTGAATATGCAAATAGGCGCAACTCTCCCTCCTTAAGGGAGCTTCCTTGAACCAAAAAGTTTTTCCGTTAAATTGGAAGGGAACTTCATATTGCAGAATATGAAATTCCGGCGGCTTGGAAAATAGCAATGCGCCACCCTTACCGCCACCCAATACTGAGGGCCATTCGAAACCATTAATGATTTTACCGGGACTTTTCATCTTTTACACCTCTTTTAAAAAATAACTATCCGCTCCTCTTTCACTTGACCACTTCCTAAAACCGGTTTATAATACACCATAGAGAAAATTAAATCAAGCCTTGAGGCAAACTAACCAATTGCGGAGCTTGTGTTTTTGGCGGATTTAGCAAGATAAATCCGCACAAGTCGCCCAAATAAAATCGGGAAGCCGAGTGGAACCGTCCTCTATTTCAAAAGGACCTCGGCAATTCTAAGTTTTGTTTTGGCGGTTTTTTATTTTTTTTGAAGACGAAGTCTTCAATAAAAAATAATCCCTGCACAAAACCCTGTTTAACCAATCGATTTAGCAGAAACAAAGCCGAAGGCGAGTTTAAAAAATTAAATAATCGCCTATCTCCAACTAAACATAGGTTTTGTTGCGGGATAAACCCCGCACAAAATTTTACACAAACGATAAGGTTTCACAAACTAGAGCCGTTAGGCGATTTTTTCAAAAAATGTAATGTAATCTGAATATAAGAAATGATTTTGTTGCGGGGTAACTCAGATAGATATGAGATTTCTGCACAAAACCCTGTTTAACCAATCGATTTAGCAGAAACAAAGCCGAAGGCGAGT
>JAVEQZ010000025.1:0-9759 GCA_034007405.1 Candidatus Moraniibacteriota bacterium
CCATAGAAGACAAATCACCGATATCGTCGGAAAGAATCCAAAAATTATTCATATCCTCGGTAGCGGAAGTAAAAGTGTAAGATTTGGTGGGGGAAGGAGTGGTTCCCCCTCTCGCCCCGGCCAAATTGAAAGTCGAGTTACTCACAGCATGAGCGGTTCCGCGTAAAAATGTGTTTTTAAAAGAGTGACTGTCTTCGGGAATATTGACTGTTTCATTAATATTTAAAGGAGTTGCAGAAGCTTTGTTTCCGTCCGAACCCAAAAGAATTTCTCTGGTTTGAGTCAGGTTGACCGAATCGGCATAGTTGAATTTGTAGGTTATCACCTGTTCGGCGGAGACAAGATTCATCTGGTAACCGGTAGTAGCGGATATTTTTAGGGTATGCGTATTATTGAGAGTCAGAGTATTTTTGGGATGAAGGATATAAATAGCCTGAGAATCCGTACCGCCGGCGTTATCCAAATAATAGTTACTGGCCGAATCGGAATCGTAATTTACGGCAAAAGTGCTGTCGGTGGTGCCGGTGGCGGGAATTTGTCCTCTAATCTCCGCCCAGGCCGAGAGGACGGTGGGAGAATTTTCGACTATCGCCAAATTGGGCGAAGTAAAAGTGATTCCGGTCGACCCGACCGCCACATTGCCGGTGGATTGACCGATTCTGTATTTGACCGTGTTGAGCTGAATGATAGCTTGATCATCATAATCATAAGTGATAAAAAGTTTGGCACTGGCCATCTTGGTGGCCGTTCCCGCCACTCTGGCCCTGAAGGAGAAAGAAAAAGAGCCGGCGGAAGTAAATCGAGCCCCTACCGCCGAAGTAAAATCGGGCTTTACGCGAATAGCATAATTCTCTCCGGAAGCCAGATAGGACACCGAGGTGAAAACACTTTCGGACATCCCCGCAGGAGTCAAGCCGATCGTCACCACTCCCGGAGCGCCGGTAGAAGCCGATTGAAAAGTAAAATCAACCCAAGCGGATTTAACGGCGTTGGCGGAAGTTATCACATCGGGCAATTCAACAATAACCGCAGTCGGGGACCAATAGGTGTTGGCCGCCACGCCGGTACCCGAATTTTGATTTTGCCCCAAAAAATATTCCACCGTTTTGGTTCGAGTTTCCGCTTGCGCCTCATCGCAAGCGAAAAAAGTTAGCGCAAAAAAAGCTGAAAATAAAAGAATTTTTTTGATTTTTTTGTTTTCTGTTTTATTTTGCATACTTTCCTTTAACTCCAAAAAGAAGCCATCCATCCATAGCTTCCAAGATATTTTTATAATTAAATTATAACATAGAATTTATAGAGCATGAAACATATAAACACCTTAGCATCTGACAATTATCCCGAGTCATCAGTCATCAAAATAATATACAATGCTCAATACACAATATTCATTTAATAATCAATGATTTAATCACTGATTGAGTATTGATTATTTTAAAATTCCGGCCTGCCGGCCCGCTTCGCCATAGCTACTGTGAGGCGAGCAGGCAGGGATTCGAAATTCAAAATTTATTCTAACAATTCTTAATTATTAATTTTTAATTAAATCACTCCTTGCCAATTCCCCTTTTTTGGACCATAATAAAATGTAATATTTAAACCGATAAATTAGCCTCCAATATTATGATTGATAATAAAATTTTTGAAAAAATGACCGCTCACGCCAAAAGCAGTCTCCAAGAATCCATAAATATCGCCCAATATTTTGACTCCCCCGTCGCCGAGGCCGAACACTTGCTCTTTGCTATTCTTTTGGAGAGGGGCAGTTTGGGCAGCAACATTCTCAAAGATTTGGGCATCAAAAAAGAAATTTTTGAAAAGATTGTCTTCCCCGTTCCAAAAAACAAAAAAACCAAAAATCAACCGGAAATTTCCTCCGATCTGAAAAAAATCATCACCCGCGCCTACCTCTTGGCCAGCCGATTCGGCTATCCTTACATCGGAACGGAACATTTGGTTTTTGCCATTATGGAAATACCCAATGACAATATCAAGAAAATTCTACAAACTTCCTCCCCGACCAAAAAAGGTTTGCGCTTAAAAAACAACAAGCTTTCAGAAAAAGTTTTGGCTATGCCTATCAACCAAAACAATCCCTTGGACACCAGTTTTCTCTCCGGAATTTTTAAAGCGCTGGAATTGCCGAATTTCGACCTTCCGGCTTTCGGAGGAAAAAAAGAAAAAAACGGCACTACGCCCAATTTGGATTTTTTTTGCGCCAACTTAAACGAAAAAGTCAAAAAAGAAGAAGTACTTTTAATCGGTCGCGAAAAAGAATTGGAAAGAATGTTTAACTCTTTGGGAAGAAAAACCAAAAACAATCCCCTCCTAATCGGCGACCCGGGCATCGGCAAAACGGCCTTGGTGGAAGGATTGGCTCAGAGGATCAACAGTGGAAAAGTTCCTGAAAATTTATCGGATAAAAAAATTATGGCCTTAGATATGGCGTTGGTGGTAGCCGGGACCAATTTTCGCGGAGAATTCGAACAACGACTGAAAGACATTTTGGATGAAGCTTCTCGGGATAAAAACATTATTATTTTTATCGATGAGATTCACGGCATCGTGGGGGCCGGCAATTCTTCCGGCGGTTTGGATGCGGCCAATATCCTCAAACCGCTCCTCACTCAAGGCAATATCCGCTGTATCGGAGCCACCACACTGGAAGAATTCAAAAAATATATCGAAAAAGATCCCGCCTTGGAAAGACGATTCCAACCGATTATCCTCAAGGAACCGGACACCAAGGATACGTTGAAAATTATCAAAGGTATCAAAAAGAATTATGAAAAATTTCACAATGTCGCCATAACCGACGAAGCGGTTGAAACGGCTGTCGATTTGAGTAATCGCTATATCCAAGATCGTTTTCAACCGGATAAATCAATTGACTTGATCGACGAAACCGCCGCCCGCCTAAAAAACAAACTCTCCGTTTCTCCGCTCTTGGAAAAACTCAAGAAAACCGAAAAAGCGCTGACAGATTTGATAGAACAAAAACATCTCCTCGTCTCGGAAGAAAAATATGATGAAGCCATCGACTTGAGAAAAAAAGAAGAAGCTTTAATCAAAGAAATTTCCCGCTTGAAAGAAGAAAAACAGAGCTTTGACGAGTCCCATCGATCAAAAGTTGAAAAAGAAGACATCGCTGAAACCGTTGCGCTTTTCGCTCAAATCCCGCTGGAAAAAATCCTCGCTCGCTCTTCCGAACGGACCCGCCAAATAGAAAAAAAACTCAACCAAATAATTGTCGGCCAGACCGAAGCGCTAAAAAAAATTTCCTCCGCCATCATTCGCTCCCAAAGCGGAATCGGAGAAAAAGAAAAACCACTGGGCTCCTTTTTATTTCTCGGTCCCAGCGGAGTAGGCAAAACTTTGAGCGCCAAAACTTTGGCGCAGGAATTTTTTGGCGATCCGCATGCTTTGATAAAAATCGATATGAGTGAATTCGCCGAAAAGCACAATGTCTCGAGACTAATCGGCGCTCCGGCCGGCTATGTCGGCTATGGCGAAGGCGGTCGCTTAACGGAAAAAATAAGGCGCCAACCGTACAGCTTGATTTTGTTTGACGAAGTGGAAAAAGCTCATCCGGATGTTTTCAATATTCTTTTGCAAATTCTCGAAGACGGCAATTTGACCGACGCCGAAGGTCGGAGAGTGGATTTTAAAAACACTATTATAATTTTAACTTCCAATATCGGTACCCGAGAATTTACCCACGCCTCCTCCATCGGATTCAGTCCCGCCGAAAACAAAAATAAATTAGAAAAGAAATTCCAAAACATTCGCCAAAAAGTCTTGACGGAATTGAAAGAAAAAATGAAACCGGAAATTCTCAATCGTTTGGATGAAGTGATTGTTTTTGACGCTCTCAACGAAAAAGATATCGCAAAAATAATCGCCTTGGAAATGAAAAAATTGACCAATCGCTTGAAAGAAAAAGAGATAAAATTAACTTACAGTCAAAAAGTTATCCGCTTCCTTTTGGACAAAAGCGTTTCCACTGAAAAAGGCGCTCGCTATGTCAAAAAAAATATTCGCGATTTTATCGAAACCCCCTTGGCAACCAGATTAACGATTGAAGATGCTCCCGCAAAAACTTTGCGTCTGGAGGTAAAAAACAAAAAAATTATCTTGAGATAAATTTTTCGCCGGTTTAAATTTAAAAAAGTGACCAAAAAAAATTTCCAAAAAATTATTCTGGATATTCTTTTCCCTATCCGTTGCATCGTTTGCGACCAATATGATTTTTGGATCTGTCCGGAATGCTTCGAAAAAATAAAAATTCTCTCCGACCAAATTTGTCCCGAATGCAAAAAGGTTTTTACCAAAAATGGAGAGTTTTGTTTTGCCTGCAGAGGGAAAAATCCGCTGGACGGGATTTTGGTGGCTTCGCTTTACCGGGAAAATAAAAAAAGAACCGTCTTGGCCAAACTCATTCATCATTATAAATATCGTTTTATTTCCGAAATCGGAATCGACCTGGCCAAAATTTTGGAAAAAGCGATTTTGAAATCCACTCTCCCTTTGCCGGATATTATCATTCCGGTCCCGCTACACTCTCGCCGATTGCGTTGGCGAGGCTTCAATCAAGCCCTGTTTATGGCCCGCTATCTGGGAGAAAATTTGACCCCCGGATTTTCAATCCCCGTAGCGGAAAATTTACTTTTGCGCCGGAGAGACACCCAACCGCAAATGGAAATAAAAAATCGCAACGCTCGCCAAGCCAATGTGGATCAAGCCTTTGAACTAAATCAGGAGCTTATCGAGAAATACCGACTCAAGCAAAAAACCGTTTTCCTGATCGATGATGTCGCCACCACCGGCAGCACGCTCAACGAATGCGCCAAAATTCTCAAAGAACACAAAGTCAAAAAAGTTTACGCCGTGGTCTTGGCGAGACAATAACCAACAATTTACAATAACCAATTTACAATTTTCAATCAATATTTAATACTCAATAATTCAATTTTTAATAGCTTTTAGTATTTCGATAGCTGATAATTTTTAGCTAATACCCTCACTTTACAAACCCTAGCTAGAACTAATCCTCCAGAAAGGCATGCGAGGCGCGTGGGAATTTCTTTCTCTCCCGAAGGGAGAGAAAGAAACCCCCTCGCCCGTAGTCGGGAGAGGGATGGGGAGAGGGAGATTAAAAATTATAAATTCATAAATTCATAACTTCTCAAATTCCTAAATCTATAAATTCAAATAAAAAAACTTAACTTTAAAAGTTAAGTTTTTTTAACTCGTTAACCCGTTAATGCGTCAACTGAATAATAATAAATTTCTCCCCAATTATTAATTATTCATTATTAATTCCACTATTTCACCACCCTGTCCCCGTTCAAATCCAATTCAAAAGTTTTGTCTTCTCCATTGGCTGATTTGACATCAACTTTCATCGGCACCACTCCGCTGCCGGATTGCTTTTGAATTTTTAATTGATAATCTTTTTCTTTCAGCTCTTGGGGCAAAGTGTATTTGATTATAACGGTCTTGGTCGAATTCAAGGGCACCTCTACAAAACCGCCCATCACTTTTTTATTTAAATCCTCATTATAAGTCACCTCTCCCACTTCGGAAGTTTCATTTATTTTTGCGCCCTTGGGAAGATAAACTCTCAGATACGAAAGATAATCGCGCGTCATCCAATCTTTGACTTGACCGGTGTGTTGATAAGTAATTTTTAAAGTCGCCTCCGGAATCTCCCGACTCATATCCACCGTGTACTCCATCGAGCGCTTGATAAAATAATCGCTTTTGTAAGCCCCGAGATTGGCATCCGCCACCAGCAAATAATCTCCGCTCCAAGCTTCATCCACTCTTCCGCCCCAATTGGATTCTTCAATCAGCGTGTTTAATTTTTCATCTCCGAAATATAATTGAATATTTTTATTTTCCAATTCGCTGACCAACTTATTGGCCAGATTTAATTTATCCAGTTTGGGCAATTCGGCCGTTTTTTTGAGCAACTCCCGCAAGAAATCCCCCATCACATCTTTTCTGTCTCCGGCTGCAATCCCTTGTTTGGCATAATCTATCTCAACCTGTTTTTCCAAAGTGACCAAAACATTTTCCGCTTCAAAAACATTGGGATAACCCTCCAATCGAATCGGACCGGTCACTTCCAAAAATTTTTTCAAGACATCCGCATTGACAGCAACTACTCCGTCAAACTTTTCTTGCCCTTGTCCTTGATAATAAAATTTGAGGGCCTTTTGGGCATTGGTCGGAAAGTCGGGAGAATAGTTGGAATCCCTCAATTTCCAAGATTCGATTCTGAATATTTTTTTCATCGGCTCCGGCATTTCGGTGTTTTCGGGAATTCGACCGTCAAAATTGGCCGTATCGTGAACTTCGTAAGATTTGATCCGACCGTTTTCGGTTTTTATGATGGCAAAGGAACCGATAAATCCCCCGCCGGGACGCAACTCCATATTATTTTGCAAGAGGACCAAAAAAGTTTTATTTCCGGTTGCCACTCCCTGCGCCAATTGCGCCAAAGCGCCGGTTTTTTTTATCCCGCCGATATTATCAACGGATTGTTGATCATTGTAAATAAAATAAAAAACCGACAAAATCAAAATTCCGCTCAAAAAAATTCCGCTCAAAATTTGTATTTTTTTTGACATCTTTTTGAAAATTATCGGTTACCCAAAAGTTGATTTAGCTTTTTCTTGAAATCCTCTTCGGTCGGCTCGACAAACTCCTTGACCGGCTTTTCCGCCTCCGAAATATCACCGGACACAATTCCTTCGCCTTTTAAAACATTTTCCCGCAAAGGTTGTTGCTCAACTTCATCCTGATGATCGCTATGGACGATATTGCCAAAAGCTCGCGCCTCCAAATCCCGCAAAGATTCTTCAGTAAGGAAATTTCTTTCCTCCTCCAAGGGCTCCGCTTCTTGCCAGTTATCTTGGGAAGCGATTGGCAAATTTATCGGAGAAGCCGCTTTTTTGAAAATCGGCTCGGGTGCTTGAGTCTCTCTGATTTGAATATCGTTTTTCTCCGTCTCCGGATAAAAATCGACATTGCGTCTCAAATTCGGTTGCCCGGTGTTGATTGTTTCAAAATCGGAAGAGAGCTTCCTTATTTTTTCACTGTTAAATCTAAAAACATTTTCCAAATCTTTTCTGCCAGCCGGATACTCTTTTTTTAGATTTTCCTTCCTTTTCATCGAGACCAAAAAAGCTCTCTCAATCAAATCCAAAATCAATTGAACGATAAAAGAAAGAATCAATCCGATAATCAAACTTTTAACCAAAAGCCAAAAATATCCGGTTTCTTTTTTGGAAACCTCTTTATTGACCACTTCCAAGCCCAACTCATTTTGCCCGTCATAATATTTCCCGGTATTGTCGATAAAAGCTCGAATTAAAATATCACTCTTTTCCAAAGCCCTGGTTTGAGTGGCTTCTTCGATTCGGAAACCGATAAAACTGTCTTTGGAATTTATTTCTATTTCCGCCTTGCCCTCCAAAATGTCCGCTTTTTCAGCCAAAACCACGATATTTTGCCTTATTTTTTCAAAATTGAGGGCTGTTTTTTCACTTTTGGCGGTCACCAGCACATCCACTTCAGCCACATATTTGACCGAATTATCCAACAAAAAAACATAAGCTCCGATGGTAAAAGCCAAGGCGACAAACAAAAAATAAGCGTTTAGGCTGTTTTTAAGCCTTTTTTTTAGATCAAATGGCATAAAAAATAAAGTAAACCACTTTTAATTTATTAACTATTAATGATAGCAAAAAAAATGACTCTTGTCAATGCCTTTTTTTTACGATATACTTTAGACAAAAGAAAAAACACAAATAAAAAAACCGGCGATTTTTTGATAAAATAATTTTTCAACAATCCCGGACAAAAATAAAATGACAACTAACGACAACGACAAAACTTTACAAATAGAATCTTTGCGCCGCACAATCAGCAGCGCCGAAAAAACCATTCAAAGCGCCAAGGCGATGCTTTTGCAATTGGAGGGCAAAAAAAAGGCCGGACGCTACAAAAAAATCTCTTCCGAAGACGAGGGCGAGGTTGTTTTTGGTACTTTTGACGGACAAATTATGATCGGGGATGACGGCAAACAATACCCGGTTCCCGCCAATTACGCCTCCAAATCAAAACTGGTCGAGGGCGATATGCTGAAATTAACCATCAACGACGGCACTTTTCTATACAAACAAGTCGGACCGGCGGAGAGAAAGAATCTGATCGGAATCGCCGGCCAAGACGAAGGAGGGAATTATTTTGTTATCTCCGAGGGTGTTCCTTATAAAATCCTACTGGCTTCAATCACTTATTTCAAAATAGAACCGGGCGACGAAGTGGTTATTACCGTTCCGGCCGAAAAAGACAGCATTTGGGCGGCGGTGGAAAATGTTTTGCAAAAAAACGACAATATCGATGACTACCGAGAACAAATGGTGACCAATAAATCTCCCGAAAAAGAAAAAAACGAAGAAAAAGAAGTTGCTCCCGAAGAAGATCCGATTGAAGAAATAATCCGAGAAAACGAAGACCGACCGACCGAAGAAGAAAATTCTCCCGTCACTTCCGCAGAAAAAGACGAGGAAAAAGATCTGATTATCGACGAATGGATGAACGACATCGAAGAAATCAAAAAGGAAATTCAAGAAGAAAAAAACAAAATAGAAGCTTAATAAATATTAACCAACTCAATAGACCTTAAAGCATAAAAACATTAAAGCAGTCCTTGCTCTCGTGTTTTTTTGTTCTAATACTCGATTGAATAAGCTATGTCTGAAGACCCACAAACAATGAGAAGAGATTTTAAATTTAGCATTACGGCCGGATTTCTTATCGGCTTACTCTCTATGCCGGTCATCAAAGCGGCCAAGCCGACTCTCTATGAATCGATTTTTTATACGATTATCCCCTTTTTCACAATCGCCACTCCTCTGGGAGCAATCATCGCTTTTAAAATAAGCAAAAAAATAAGCATCGTTTGGCAATTGGCCAAATTTATCGTCATCGGAGTTCTCAATACGGTGGTGGACTTGGGCTTTTTATCTTTGTTGACTTTTATGATGAAAAGTTATTTTGACATTGATTCCAAGGACGCTTTTTTATTGGGAGTGACTTTTTATTCTCTCTACAAAGGCCTCTCCTTCATCGTAGCCAATGTTAACAGTTACTACTGGAACAAATACTGGACCTTCCAAGGAAACGACAAAAAAACTTCTTCGGAAATTATTCAATTTTTCATCGTCAGTCTTATCGGATTTTTTATCAACATCGCCACCGCGTCTTATGTCTTCGGCTCGATTAATCCGATCGGCGGACTCAATTCCGATCAATGGGGCCTAATCGGCGCCGCTGTGGGCAGTATCGCCGGTTTGCTCTGGAATTTCGTCGGTTACAAACTCTGGGTATTTAAAAAATAAAAAAACGCAAAAATAAAAATAGCGCGTAACGGATGTAACCGTTACGCGCTTTTGATTTTTGGCCGGACCGGAAAAGACTAATTCCGACCAATCACCTGAAGAGGCTCAATTTTGAGATGAGAAATCCCCTCAGCCTCTCTTTGCGCTTGAGCCAAGGAGAGAATCGTATCTATCTCCGTAGGGATTTTGGAAAATCCCCTGATCTTCTCCAAGAGACCCTTGTTTTCAAACAAAAAGGGATCATTTTCCGGCGCAAAGGCGACATATTCTTCCAAAAACTTTATCGCCAATCCCACCTCTTCGGAAGTGACGAAAACAATCACCCCTTTGCCACAGTAGTGACTGG
>JAVEQZ010000025.1:9859-12737 GCA_034007405.1 Candidatus Moraniibacteriota bacterium
CCAACTGTGCTAAAATTAGATTTAGAATCAAAAAATTTGGGATTTCCCCGACCAATCAATCGGAAATCTTTGCTACAAAAAAATGAACTCCATTTATTTTTGATTCGATTTATTTTTTAACTTTAAATTTAAGATAAAATTATGACTTCCTCCACTCTTTACCGCAAATACCGACCGGCAAAATTTTCCGATATTATCGGACAAAAACACATTATCCGGACACTTTCCAATGCGATTGCCAATAATCGCATTGGACAAGCTTATCTTTTTACCGGACCGCGCGGAACCGGCAAAACCAGCACCGCTCGCCTCTTGGCCAAAACCGTCAATTGCTTGTCTCCGGTCCAAAAAAAAGAAGATTCTTTTTTGGAACCTTGTCTGAAATGCACCAATTGCTTACAAACAAAAGATGATCGCTCTCCCGATATAATCGAGATTGATGCCGCTTCCAATACCGGAGTGGATAATATCCGCGATTTGAGGGAAAACGCCAAGCTCTCGCCCCTCCACAGTCGCTACAAAATCTATATTATTGACGAGGTGCATATGCTTTCTCAGGGAGCTTTCAACGCTCTTTTGAAAATTTTGGAGGAACCGCCCAAACATATAATTTTTATCTTGGCCACCACCGAAATTCACAAAGTTCCGGAAACAATCATATCTCGCTGTCAGAGATTTGATTTTTCCAAATTCGATGTTTCCGAAATAATCGATAAGCTGACTTCCGTCGCCAAAAAAGAAAAAATAGAAATCACCAGGGAAGCTTTGGAATTGATTGCAATCAATGCCGAAGGCGGGATGCGAGATGCCGAATCTATCTTGGAACAAATTATCACTTTGGAAAAAGATTCCATCACGGCCGAAAAAGTGGCCGAAATATTGGGAGTAACGGACAATCAAACTGTCGAGAAATTGACCGAGCTGGTTTTCAAAAAACAAACCGGACCGGCGATTTTGCTGATTAATCAAATCTACAAAGACGGCAACAATCCTGAATTTTTGGCCAAAAGTTGGCTGGATTATTTACGCAAAATAATGCTCTTGAGCATCGACGAAAAAATGGACAAAAAAATATTCGCTCGAATGACCAAGGAGCAAAAAGAAAAAATTCTTGATTTTACCCGAGAAAACTCGCTGGATTTTATCTTGCAATGCATCCGCCAAGTTTCCGAAATTATCCCCAAAATCAAAGAGGCTTTTATCTCGCAATTACCGTTGGAAGCGCTGATAGTGGAGTTAACCGCTTCAAATGAAAAAATTAATTTTGTCGAAAAAATTTCCACCCCTCCGACTCCGTCCGCCCCAACCCCTTCAAAAATCCCCGCTCAAGAAGAAAAAAAAGAATCCCCGCTTGAAAACAACCCTTCCGTCGACTCGGCTGTTAAAAAAGAAGAGAAACTATCCGCACCTCCGACAATAGCAGAAAGTGCTCCCTCCGCTGGAAATTCGGATTCAAAGGTCGATATCAATATCTTGGAAAAAAATTGGAAAAATATAATTGACGAGCTTTGCAAAGAAAATTGTTCTTTGGCAATGATGCTTTCCAATTCCAAACCCGTCTTGACGAACGATTCTTCTTCGGTAAAAATAGTGATTCGCCACGCTTTTCAAAAAGATTTGATCAATAAGACCGAAAATCGTTTGACAATTGCCGAAATTTCTAATAAAATCACAGAGTTGAAGTTCAAAGTTGAAGCGGTCACCGAAGAAGAATCCGGAATAAAATTAAAAAAGATTTTGCCGGATATCAATCAAGATTTAATTGATAATGTTTGCAAAAACGACAACGGTTCGCAAGATTCCCTGCTCTCCGACGCTATGAGTTTGATGGGAGGAAAAATTGTGACTGAGTAAAAATTGTTCTAAGTGTTGCAATTGTTCTAGATGTTGAAAGTGTTGAGAAATAATATCTTAGTCATCAGTAATCGGTAATCAGTCATCAAAATGCAATTTTAACCTCGATGACTAATGACTTTTGACCGATGACTTTGAATTTTTTATTCGAAATTAGAAATTAAAAATTCAAAATTATCTACAATTGGGGATTAGCCAAGCGGTAAGGCACCAGGTTTTGATCCTGGCATGCGGGGGTTCGAATCCCTCATCCCCAACTGAAAAAATAAACCTCGTCCTCCTTGGACGGGGTTTTATTTTTTTAATCAAACTATAGATTTCGCAAAAAAGTAAAAATTGCAAACAACAAAAATAAACCGAAAAAAATCAAAATTGGAAAATATTTTGTATCAATATTTTTTCCGAATAAATTTTTATTAAGAGATTCTCCATGGCCGATTCCGGTCAAAGTCGAATCGGGATATTCGGTCGTTATTTTTATATTTTTATTTATTTTTAAAAAGTCTTTCATTATCTCTAGGAATTCAGCTTCTTCGATAAACCATCTCCTCTTTATAAAACGACTGCCCACCACAAACTCCACCACTACGCTATTTGTTATCCCCGGCAAAAATGATCCTCTTGACGAAGTAATCACTTCATAATAAATTTTGTCTATTTCTTTGACGGCCAAACTTAGTGTTGATATAATCCCTCGCTCCTCGATTCTTTCCGCCGAGCTATCCATTACGATTTTGTATTTAAATATTGTGATTATCGCCAAAATATTGAGTGCAAAAAAAGCAGCTACCGGGAAAAATATAAAATTGGAATAACTACTTTTTTCGAAAAAAAATAATGAAATCAGTGCGATTGATGCAGGTATACTCAAAAGCAGACTCAACCAATCAATTTTTATCTTGTATTCTTTTTTCATAAATTATATTTTTTAATTAATTTTACAAAATTATCCGACAAATACCCCCCTAAGCGTAATATATCACCCAAAATAACCAAGGTCAATTTAAACAAAAAATAAAATATG
>JAVEQZ010000026.1:0-12250 GCA_034007405.1 Candidatus Moraniibacteriota bacterium
TACACTCAAAGAGTTGCCCATGATGCTTGGCGAAAGGGATGTTATTAAAGTATCGGAATTATTACCAGGAATTGTGAGTATAGGCGAGGGCGTTTCGGGTGTGAATGTTAGGGGTGGGAATTACGACCAAAATGGGTTTTATATCAACAAAGTTCCCATCTACAACACATCTCATCTCTTTGGGTTTTTCCCCGCTTTTAACCCCGATGTTATCAAGGATTTCTCAATTTACAAAGGGCATATGCCTGCCGAATTTGGAGGACGATTATCCTCAGTTTTTAATATCATTTCGAAACAAGGAAATAGAAAACGATATAACGTGAGGGGTGGAATTAATCCTGTGACAGCAAATATTACACTTGAAGGTCCCATCGTTAAGGACGAGGGATCAATGCTCCTAAGCATTAGAAAAACATACTCTGATTGGATTTTAAAGCAAATATCCGATCCAGATATTAGGAATAGCAGCGCTAGGTTTGGTGACATACTACTTTCGGCCAACTACGAAGTTGACAGTGAAAACCAGCTTGCCCTTTTTACTTACTTCAGTTCCGATCATTTTAGGCTATCGGATATAAACCAATATACTTATTCAAATTTTGGAAGTTCGCTTAATTGGAAACATAGGTTGTCGCACTCAACTCGATCAGAACTTTCATTTATCACCTCGCGCTATTCGTTTAATACAATTGATAACAATATTGGGCCTTTAGCATACTCCCATAGCTACGCAATTAACCACTACGAGATACAGGGAATCGTCAACCACCTACTAAACGAGAAGAACAGGATTGAAGGGGGCATAACCACCACTCTTTATAATCTAAATAAGGGAAGTGTTAAGCCGCATGGTAGTGCGTCACTCCGGATACCAGTAGAACTTGGAACAGAGAATGGATTTGAAGGAACGCTATTTATTGCTGATACTTATGACCCCGTTCCATGGCTTAATGTTTATCTTGGGCTTAGATATTCAGTTTTTGCCCCACTGGGAGATCGAAATATACTTGTTTACCAGGAAGGTCAAGCCCGTGAACATAAATATGTAGTCGATACAATACAATACAAACGATTTCAGCCCATTAAGTGGTATCAAGGCCCTGAACTAAGGGCTGCCCTAAACTTTAAAACCGACAAAAATGGGTCGATAAAAATTGCATTTAACCAAACCCGGCAAAACTTGTTCATGCTCAATAATACAATTACCATTGCACCAAATACCCAATGGCAATTGGCGGGAGAACACCTAGAACCTCTGCTGGGCAAGCAGCTGTCAATCGGTGTGTTCCGAAATTTTTTCAAGTCTTCTGTAGAGTTTTCCGTTGAAGCATTTGTCAAAGAAACACTGAATATGAGTGAGTTTAAAGACGGAGCTAACTTCATTGCTACCCCAAATATTGAAACGATGGTTCTTCAGGGTGAGCAAGTTGCGTATGGGTTAGAGGTTATGATTCGTAAACCTAAGGGTCGATTCAACGGATGGATAGCCTATACCTATTCGCGCTCATGGGTCACTGTTGACGGGGAAGAAAGTTGGTTAAAGATCAATAAGGGATTAACCTATCCTTCAAACTATGATGTTCCTCACGCTGTAAACGGAGTATTTAACTACCGCATTAATCGTCGTCTTAACGTTTCTAGCGCAGCAACATACCAAACTGGGCGTCCTATAACCTATCCGCTAGCCATGTATTATGTCAATGATATTCCAGTTGTAAATTACTCATCCCGAAATATTTATAGAGTTCCCGACTATATTAGAGTAGATTTATCTCTTGCCGTTGAGGGAAATTTGAAGCGAAACAAGTTGTTTCATAGCTCATGGGTATTTGGTGTATATAATCTAACTGGACGGAAAAACCCACTCTCCATCTACTTTAAGATGGAAGATGGTAAGATTAAGGGATATAAGTATTCAATAATTGGTACCCCAATTTTCACCGCAACATGGGTTTTTAAACTTGGTAACTATGCAGCTGAATAAGTATTTCTTTGCCCTGATTGTTTCTTTTTGTCTGGGGGGGTGTATTGAAAATTACAACCCAAAGGATATTGTAGATTATCCTAATAATTATGTTGTATATGGGAGAGTTACAGATGATAGCGATTACCATTTGATTCAAGTCTCCCAAACCTCATCTCTTAATGATCCACAACTTCATCCCGTTCTTTCCTGTGAGGTTATTATTGTTGATTCAAACAATAATATTTTTACAACTGATTCTACCACACGATCAGGCGAATATTACGTTAAAATTAACAGATCACTAATTTCTCCAGGGAACGCTTATAAAGTTGAGGTACATACTCCAAGTGGTGTTATTATTGAGTCGGCATTCGATACTTTGCGTCCTTGTCCAGACATTCAGGATATCAATTATAAACGGGTAGACAAACCAACCCATAATCCCGACTCCCCAGAGCGAGGTGTTCAGTTTACAATTGACGTAATTGCTAATAATTCATATGGGCGATTTTATAGATGGGAACTCGAGGAAACCTTTGAGTACACGGCCGATTATCCTATCACCTTTTACTACAATGGAACAGTAAATACTGTTTTACCTGAGGATTTCTCTTTGTACTACTGTTGGCAAACCAAACCTATTAGCGATTTTTTCCAGTTAAGCACAAAGCATTTAGCTAATAATACCTACCATGACTTTGACTTACATTTTGTAAACAACCGGTCACAACGGCTCTTGCACCTGTATAGTATTTTAATTTATCAGTCCTCAATAGGAGAAGATCAGTTTAACTTTTTAGAGCAAATTAGACTTAATTCCCAAAATCAAGAGGGTCTTTTCTCTACTCAGCCCACTGGGGTTGTCGGTAACCTTACATCACCTTCTCATCCAGATTTTATTGTCCACGGCTTTTTTAGCGCCGAGGGCAGAAAATCGCGTCGTTTTTTCTTCAAAAATACGATGGATGTTCCTTTTCAGGTCTATTCAAACTGCAACCTAATGGATCTTGAGAATGGGTATAATGCTTTTAAACCTAGAGACTATCCCGTTTATTTGGTTAATGATGAGGGCGTAATGAAATGGGTTTACGATTTCTGTGTGGACTGTAGAGAATTGGGAGGTACGACTGAAGCCCCCGATTACTGGCCTTAATAAAAAAACTTAAAGACATGAAAAACATAATTATCATCCTGATAATTAACGCCATATTTACACCGCTCGGTACGCTAAAAGGCAACACCCAAGGAACCTTGAGCGTGTCGACAAATGACAAGGTTTTCCTGTTTACCGATAGGAATTTATACGTTGTTGGGGAACCCATCTTATTCTCTTCATTTATTGAGAACGAATCGGGAATTCGTAGTAGCGTCCTTTACGTCGAAATTATTTCACATGATGGCATCTCGTTGTTATCAGAAAAATTCAGAATAAACGAGAAAAAAACCAACGGATCACTGATCGTCTCAAAGGAGTTTCCAACAGGAAAGTACTTTATTAAAGCATACACGAAATGGATGAGAAACTTTGGTCCCGATTTCTACTCCTACACACCAGTAAAGCTGATTAATCCTTCTAGAGAGATCGCCGAGAGTAGAGCCAATGTCCCCAATGGATTAGGCGTTAAATTTAGAGACATAGAAATCAAAAACAATTGCCTTAGCTCCGACAAGGAATCTTACAAGCCCCGAGAAACTGCTACCCTATCCTTTTTAGAAGAAAATGACGAATCCGATTTAACATGGGCCTGTCTTTCAATTGTGCCATGCGCTACCATTAGCAATTCCTATTCAACAATAATCACCAATACCAAAGATGATTATCAACTTGTATACCCGCCAGAAGAGCAGGGTATTTCAATCTCAGGAAAGGTTGTGACACCTACTACAGATGAATTACTCCCTCACGCATTGGTTAACATCTCCATTCTTGGTCCATATCCTGATTTTATCCCCGTTAGAACGAATTACAGTGGACAATTCAACTTAAACCTACCCAATATTAACGGGAATTATGATTTATATATTGGACTAGATTTAGATAGCCACGGGAAGATAATTGTTGATAACGATTTTTGCACCCGAAGTATTGACTTCAACCATTCTGGTTTAGGGTTAAGTCAGAAAGAGCATAACGCTGCACAGAATATTTTAAACAACATTGAAATATCAAAGCAATTCCCATTGCCCTTCCTAAGCGAGCAAATTCAAAACCCGTTCATTAACCAAGAACCGTTCTACGGAACACCCGATATGGTGTTCGAGTTCAGTAAGTATATTGATTTACTATCACTGAAAGAGTATTTTTACGAATTGCTTCCAATATATGTTAAGGAAAAGAAAGGGAGCGTATCCTTTGGATTCTATGAGAATTTCCCTGAATTTAAAATTTTTGATCCGCTGTTAATGGTCGACAACATTGTGCTAACCGATGCCAGCAGGGTACTTGCAGCTGATCCCAAACTCCTTTCACGAATTGAGATTATCTCAAAGCCATACTATAAGGGCAACATGGTGTATGGAGGGGTTGTGAGTTTTTTCTCCAAAAAGGGTGACTTTGCGGGTATCGAACTTCCCTCGTCTGATATATTCCTGAACTATAAGTTCTTTCAAGATAAGCCTAGGGTCTACCCACCCATGCAAGTAAATAAATGTTTACCCGATACCCGTACCACCATTCTCTGGAATCCTGACTTTCATCCAGAAGTCGAAGGGCCTACCGTTGTATCTTTTCAAACTCCCGACACCAAGGGCGAATACGATATTCTGCTAAGAGGAGTTACTTCAAGAGGCAATGTTGTGTTTAAACGCCATACAATTCAGGTGAAATAGATTTTCCCTCATTTTTTTGATTTAATAAGCAAGAATTTTCAAGCACTCTTAACGTTTCTTTGATTCTTATTTGGTTCTTGTTTTCAAACAAACACATCTTTATCATACTGCTAAAAAAGATGTACTTTTGTAAAAAAATTATCCATGGTAAACCTTCGTCGACGCAACCGCTACGACCGCAACTCGGGTTTTAATACCAAGTACATATCTCTGATCTTGGCTGCCACCATGGCCCTAGTGCTTTGGGGATACCAGAATATTTACTCTGAAAATCCTAACCAGTGGTTTTTATATCTTGCAATCGGGCTTGGAGTATTTGCTTTTGCGCTGGTAATTTATAACATCACCAAAGTTTGGAAGGGGCAACGTAAAGGGCTAAAGGATTATAAAAATGAGTAGTAGACCAAGGATTAAAATTCCGTTGGATACGTTCGATTATATTGTAGAAACAAAATCCCTACTGGGGGTTGTTGCTTCATGGTTACTGCTTTTTGCGCTCGATTTCACAAGTTTTTTTCTAATTCCTTGCATAGTTGTTACAACAGTTTACCTCTTACTTACCTGGCTTACACAGTACCCTCACATTTTTAACTATCCAGTAACCATTACCCAGCAAAATGCATTCAGACAGTACGTTTTGGCTATAAGGCTTTTACGGTTTTTGAAACTTGTAGTCGTACTCGGTTTTCTGGGCTTAACCATAATAATTTCCCTAGGTAAAGGGTTAAATGGGGCTTGGACGGCTCCTGTTATACTTGGGCTTACAATAATTCCTTTGATTTTATATTTTATTGCATCGCGACGTATTGGCTAAGGTTAGTTGAAGCAGAAATTCCCCGGAATTATTCCTACCCCAATCGTGTCAACAGGTAAACCTTTAGATGTAAAGCGATACATCGTCCCCTCGCTCATAAAATCGGAGGCATCGGAGAGGTATATATCCCCGGTTATTGGATCAATGGCCAACGCACGAAGATTGCGTCCATTTCTATGGATAAGAGGTTCTGTAGGGAGATTTACATCATCTACATGCATCGCATACAGATGATTACATATATAGTATAGGGAATCGCCCGCCGGGTTGGTGGCAATTTGCCCTACATTATCTGTAATCGATGAGAAGTTTATGCTTAATTCAACCCGGTGGGTTTGGGTGTTTATCCTCATCAGCGATGGGATTTCGTGCCCGGCTGGATTTCCCGAATAACCCCCATCGTTTATCACCCAGATGTTATTGTTTTTATCCTTCGCCATTGCCAAAGGCTGAACACCAACCTTAATCGTATCAACTACCTTTTGCTCATCGATGTCGACAACCAGAACATGGTTATCATAGCTCCAGGAGTTGGTAAAAACCTTTCCTTCAGCTTTAATTAGATACTCCGATGAGTGACGGATGTTGGGCTGGCTGGTATCCCCAGTCTGTATGCTCCCAATTACCTCATACGTTTGGGGGTTAATAACGCTAATTGCTCTAGCATACAAATCGCTAACAAAGGCTTTGTCGTCGCTTAAAAAGAGAATATGACGAGGGGAGGGGAGGTTTTCTATGGTAGCCTTGTGCTGCAGGGTGTTGGCATCAACCACGTGTATGCAACCCGAGTTATTCACCACAATGTAAGCCTTGTCATGGTATATTTGCATGGAGTAAGCAACGTCACCAAGCGGAACCCTGTTGGCTAGAGCGAATAATTCGTTTATCACCTCGCCCGAGTCAATGTCGTAGTAGCTAAGACTAGCGTTTCCGTATAGGTAATTACCCTCGTTAATTATAAATACGCCTCGACTCCCGTAAAGGTCTATAGGAGAAAAGGGTAACACGTCTTCCTCCATGCAACTTGTAAGGGTTGTCAGCAACGTTGTAATTAAGATTGGTAATACCTTAACTCGTTCTCTCATATCAATATAAAACCTGCTTATCATAGATCAACTTTTAGCGCTATACTGTAATTTCGTCCTGGCATCGGTCGCCAAAGAATTGTTTGGTAGCTCTCATTGAGTAAGTTGTCGATCCGTAGCTGAACTCCTATAGGTTGGTTGTAAAGGGAGAAATCCCAACCTATGGCAACACTGCTCATGTAGTAAGGATAGAGTCTACGCATGGAATTTGGATTATTGCTGGTAGTGGTGAATCGTTCCGAGAAGTGCGTAAAGGAGTAAACTGCACGAATTTGCTTCCATATAATATTAGCGATCACACCACCCGAATGTACGGGAATAAAGGGAATCTGTTTACCGTGCACCTCGGGGCGCAATACTCCACCTGCATTCTCTATTGAGGATTGGGTTTTGCTATAATTCCCTCGAAATTTTAGGGTTAACTCACCAACCCGATACTGCGCTAACACCGATACTTCACCCCCTATTGTTTTGACTTGTGTAAGGTTTACTGGTTCCCAGAATCCTTTAAGATGAGGAAGCCACATAATCCAGTTGTTGATGTTGGAGGTAAATACATTAGCGCTAACATCGAGTTTGAATTTTGAGCACTGCCACAAGTACTGAATACCACCTTCCCAACTTTTTGCATCTTCGGGCAATAGATTGGGATTTCCTCCAGGTTGCCAAAACAGATCATTGAGCGACGGGTTGTTAAAGTTGCGCGAATATCCCCCGTTCGCAAAAACATCATTATTCTTAAAAAGCCTATATTTTATAGTAAAAGAGTAGGTTAACGGCATCATTTTATTCGAATAGAACTCCTGGGCAAAGAGACTTGTAACCGTAAGGTTGTCGGTTGGTGTTGCAACAAGCATTACTCTTAGGGCGCTGTGCAGTTGATTGCCCGTGTATCCCGAACCCAGAATGGCTTCATACGATTTTACCCAATGCCCAGTAACCTCGCCTTGAAAACTAGACGAAAACCAGCTTACAGGATTCCAGTCTAAAATCGCCCGGTTACTCCAGCTCCACGAACTGCTTTTGGTCCGCAGCACGGGAAGGGGATTACCCTCTACTGAGAATTTGCTGTAATCGTAATACAAATTAAGAAACGAAACGCCAGATACAACTTTCCAACTTACACTATCATTGGAATTGCTGAATTCAACTATGGAGTTGAAATTTATATCGTTATGCCTATATATTTCGGCTCTCGAGTAGTTTGTCATCAGTGGATGAATCCCACTGTCCTTTTGTTGTGCCCATACCTTGGCCGAAAGAATGGAGTTATCACTTGACCTGAAATACACTTCCTGAAGGATACCATATTTTTGATAATCGGCATTTCGCTGAATCTCTATGGGTTTATCGATTTTGGCTATGTTGCGAAAACTAAAGTTGTTTTCCGACGACTCCCTAAATATTCGTGTTTGCGCTCTAAACGTGCCCTTTCCATAGCTCGATATAGCTGCAGTAGAGTAGGATTGATAACTGCCAACTGTTTGGTAAACAGATGCGGCTAGGGGCTTTCCCCAATCAGGAAAACTCTGCAAATTCACCGAACCACCCAATCCTCCACTCCCATATCGCATCGACGTTTGGCCAAAGAGGATGGCTACATCATCAACAAAGTAAAGGGGGATTATGGAGAAATCGGCTTGGCCTGTCATAGGGGAGTTTACTTTTAAGCCATTCCAGTATACATTTGTGTGCGAAGCACCCGTTCCGCGGAAAGATGCAGTTGCCGTCGCGCCCCTACCGTAGGTCTTTATAAAGATTGGACTATTCTCCTGTAACAGCTCGGCAAGGCTCAGCCCCTTTTTTCCCTTAAGTATCAGCGTATCAATTGTTATAGATTTTAATCCGGCTTTAGTTAGGTTGTCGGTCCGATTGCGGAAAACGGAAACGCTTTCGATATTTACAGTATCGGAAACCAAGTGCTGGGAGCTAGCCCTTTGAGTCAACAGCATGGCAGAAAGATTACTAATAATGCAGAAAATCAAAGGATAACGCATCTCCAAAACCTTCTTTAGTAAAAACCATTTTTATAAACAGGTGTCAGGGCAAAGAGTTATGGCAGACTGTTACGCCCTCGCAACCTGGCGAAGCTGATTTCTGCCTAGCCGACAGATACAGAGAGCGGGGTTTGGATGTGGACTGTGAGGTTCTCATCCGCGCTTTTGTTCCCGAAAGCGTATCTGAATTGAGGCAGCGA
This sequence comes from Candidatus Moraniibacteriota bacterium, assembly GCA_034007405.1. Lineage (GTDB taxonomy): Bacteria > Patescibacteriota > Minisyncoccia > Moranbacterales > UBA9337 > UBA9337. The sequence continues at coordinate 8,892 of JAVEQZ010000026.1, forward strand.
ATGGCAGGTCTTCTGACTTACTTCCCTCTTGGGCGCCTTCCCATCCGCCGGCTGGCGGACAGTGGCTGGGGTGCCCAGATGGTTTACGAAGCTTACAGCAGCGGGAACTGTTGCCGATTTGCACGGCATTCCCTTTTAATCCTGCGGGTTATAAAACCCATTGGAACCATTTCCCTGCAAAGATACTGCATTAAACTAATCGTTAGATGAAAAAAACCATCAATTTTTTGCACTAAACCATTTAGCCATATCTTTGTATTATAATAAACGATTTTTGTCATGAAATACATTGGAGCCCATGTTAGCGCAGCGGGTGGAGTAGAGTACGCACCCATTAACGCACACGCAATAGGCGCAAAAGCCTTTGCCCTTTTCACTAAAAATCAAAGGCAATGGGTTGCGCCATCCCTAACCATCGAGAGTATAAAAAAATTTAAACAAAACTGCGATAAGTATGGCTTCTTGCCACAGCATATCTTGCCACACGATAGCTACTTAATCAATCTGGGGCATCCGGAAAATGAACCTTTAGAAAAATCGCAAACAGCATTCCTCGATGAGATGAAACGCTGCGAGCAGCTTGGACTCGATAGGCTTAATTTTCACCCAGGCAGCTCGCTAGGCAAAACCAGCGATGAGCAGTGCCTAAAGACCATTGCGCAAAGCATTAACATTGCTCTTGATAAGACTATTGGGGTGAAAGCCGTTATTGAGAACACCTCGGGACAGGGGAGCAATCTTGGTTATACCTTTGAACAGTTGGCCTTTATTATTCAGCATGTGGAAGACAAATCGCGAGTGGGTGTCTGCATTGATACCTGTCACGCTTTTACGGCAGGATATGATTTAAAGTCAGAAGAGGGATACCTGAAAACCTGGAGCGATTTTGATAGGCTAATTGGGTTTAACTACCTAATGGGAATGCACTTAAACGATAGCAAAAAGGCACTGGGTAGCCGGGTCGATCGGCACGATAGTCTCGGCCAAGGATACTTGGGTTTAGATCCTTTTAATCGGATAATGAACGACTCTCGATTTGATGATATCCCGTTGATTCTGGAGACCACAGATCCCGATATTTGGGCAGAGGAGATTAGGATGCTTTACGGAATGATTGTCGACCGTTAACCCTTGATTGTTGGTCGGAGGTTTTCACCAGTTTTCTTGATTCTATGCGTTAAAAAAACCAAATAAAACCACATGAGCAAATGGATGCCTTAACTTATTCGTCTCAATAAACTCGGGATAATGAGTGGTACTAACTGCGGATAGCTGACAACGAACAACGGAAAATTATCCTCTTACCGCAATGGCTATAATTTTTTCAATGTTTCCTTCTCTATCCTTAACCGGTGAGTATGTCTCGTTTAGCACAAGCCTAGAGCCTCCAATTGATCCTTTAAAGACTCGCTGGCGTACAACTCCACGGTGCAAATCGTCCCAAAACTCCTGATAAGATGCGTCATCGTCGGCTTTTGTTCTAAAGAAATCGGAGTGATGTTTGCCCTCAACATCGGCAGATGATTTGCCCATAATAGTCTGCAGTGGCTCGTTGATTCGCTTTATGTATCCATCAGGTGTATACTCCGACACAAAGGTGGTTGAGTCAATCGCTTTTACTATCGCTTGATACTCCCCTTCGTGGGTGGTGATCATCCCCTTTAATTTTTCTGACTCGGATGCTAATTCCTGCGCCCTAATTTCAGCTTGCTTTAGCTCAGTAATAATTTTACTAATACCCCAAGTTCCCACTACCTCTCCAGTAGTGTTTATCAACGGCATTTTAGTTGTTGATACCCACTGTTCCCTGCCATCATCAAACTTCTCTTGTACAACCTTATCGACAATTGGGTTCATGGTCCGCATAATCTCCTGCTCCTCCATGAAAAACTTCTCGGCGTTCTCCTTTGTATGGAAATCGAAATCGGACTTACCCACTAAATCTTCTGGCGTATTGGCATTGAAGAGCTTAACCATGGATTTGCTGATGCGAATAAAGTGGCTACTCTCATCCTTAAAGTAAATAAAGTCTGGGATATTGTTCATTAAAGCGTTAAGAAGTGTAAGTTCCTGCTTAAGCTCCTGCTGGATGGTCTCCTGCTCAACCCGTTTGCGTTCCATTTCCTCCTGTGTAGCCTGCAGCTCTTCCATATTCTGCCGCATCTCCTCTTCTTGAGCATGCATCTCCTCAGCTTGCTGCTGCGATTTGGCGAGCAGCTCGGTAGTACGGATATTAATCTTAACGCTCGATAGGGTTGCGGCTATACTCTCGGCCAGTTTCTCGATAAACTCTATATGATGGCTCTCGTAAACTTTAAACGTTGCCATTTCAATTACCCCAAGGATATCATCGTTATACTTCAGCGGAACTAAAACGAGACAGCGTGGCCTTTCGGCACCAAGTCCGCTGCTTATGTTGATGTAATCACCAGGCACATCGGTCATAAATATGGTTTTGCCCTCGCGAAAGCATCGACCTACAAGTCCTTCGCCGATTTCGATATGCTTCTCCAGAAACTTTCGTCTATCGTAGGCGTAACAAGCAGTCATCTCAAGGAATGGCTTTTCGTGATCGTTGTCGTTGAGGATAAAAACACCGCCCTGGTTTGAACCCGTATAATCGACAAGATTTTTGATGGTATTAAACGACAACTCGTTGAGATTGTCGTTGTTCTGGCGGAGTATATCTCCGAACTTAGCCATGCCCTGTGTTGCCCAACTCTGTTTCTGCTCTTCTAACTTGCGCTCTTCTTCAAATTGTTTGGCATGTTTTAAACTTTTCTGCATCTCCATTAGGGAGATTCCAAGAATATCTTTATCGCCTAATAGCTTAAACTCAACATCGAGGTTGCCTTGCCCAATCTCGCGGGCAAAGTTTTCGGTAAGGTTTAACCCATCAATTAGTTTGTTAACGGAATGGGCCATTTGCTCAATCTCGTCGCCAGTTTGTATGTCGAGTTTTTTCTGGCGATCGATGTCACCCTGTGCCAAGAGATTTAGCACGTTGGTGGTATGTGCAATTGGAGCGGTAATATTTTTAGAAACAAAGGTTAAGACTAGCGTCAGTAACGCAACACCTATGGCAGCCACTAGTAGCCCATAGTAAATCGATTTACGGGCATCAACCACAACCTCTTCAACGGGTATAATAAGGCCAATGCTCCAGGGGGTGGTAAAGTTACCAACCTCAACGGGTGTTAGGGTTATCATGTGGTCTTTTCGGAAAAAATCCCATCTAAAGTTGAAGGGCACACCCATTAGCACCTTGTTCGAGATATAATGCTTCATAGCAATCTCAGGGTAAACCTCCTGAAAAGATTTCCCTAGATATAAGTCGTTGGCATGGGCTACAATAGTAG
>JAVEQZ010000027.1:0-5666 GCA_034007405.1 Candidatus Moraniibacteriota bacterium
TCGGTCGCTTTTTGAGGATTGGCTTTTCCCTGAGTCACTTTCATTACCTGCCCCATCAAAAATTTCAAAGCGTTTTCTTTTCCGTTCAAATAATCGCTTACCGAATTTTGATTGTCGGACAATACGCCGTCTATAATTTTTTCCAATTCGCTGTCATCATCCATTTGTCCGAGATTTTTTTCCTCAATTATTTGAGACGGGTCGCAACCCCGCTGATACATTTCATCGAGCACCGATTGAGCAGCGCTGGAATTTATTTTTCCCTCCGCCACAATCCCGATTAGTTCCGCATAATTTTCGGGAGTAATTTTAATATTGTGTATTTTATCCTGTTTTTCAATCAAGTGCCTCCTTATCTCGGTATTGAGATAATTTACCGCCAAACGGAAAACTTTATCCTCCGGAGACTTAATTTCGCCCGATTGAATTTTTTCTCTCAGCTCACTGATGGATTTCTCAAAATAATTTGCCAAATCCTTGTCGGAAGTTAACAATTCTCCATCTCTCTCACCTATTCCGTATTCTTCGACAAATCTTTTCAATTTCTGATCGGGCAACTCCGGCAAATTCTTTTTCAATTCATTTATATACTCATCGGAAAAAAGCATCGGCGGAATATCCGGCTCCGGAAAATATCGATAATCGGCCGCCGTTTCTTTGCTACGTTGAGAAACGGTGGCGTTCCGATTGGAATCCCAACCGCGAGTTTCCTGACTTATCCGTTCCCCGCTTTCCAAAGCCTCAATCTGTCTGTCAATTTCAAAATTAATCGCCTTTTCCACAAATTTGAAAGAGTTGATATTTTTTACCTCCACCTTTGTTCCGCTCAAGCGATCCTCGCCCTCCTTATAAACAGAAACATTGGCCTCGCAACGCATATGCCCTTTTTCCATATCCGCCTCCGAAATCCCCAAATAACGACAAATTTGTTGCAACTTTTGACAAAACAAACTAGCCTCCTTACCGCTGGTAAAATCCGGCTCCGTCACCAATTCCATCAACGGCACTCCGGCCCGATTAAAATCAACCAAAGAATAATCGGTTCCTTTGGGATGATTTAATTTCCCGGTATCTTCTTCCAGATGAATCCGAGTAACCCCGAATTTTCTATCTTCCAAGAAAATTTCCCCTTTTCCGCAGAGCGGTTGATCATATTGGGAAATTTGATAACCCTTGGGTATATCGGGGTAAAAATAATTCTTTCTGTCAAACTTCGAATCTTTGGCCAATTCGCAATTAAGAGCCAAACCGGCCAACTGGACAAACCTCACCGCCTCCCTGTTCGGCACCGGCAAAGTTCCCGGCTGAGCCGTGCAGACTTCGCAAATATTGGAATTAGGCTCCTTATCCAATTCCGGATCATTCTTGCAACCGCAAAACATCTTAGAATCAGTCTTTAATTCAACATGAATCTCCATCCCTATGGTAGGTAAATATTTTGGCATATTTTTTATCTATAATTATTCGCTTTTTCTATAATAATACAAGCTCAAAATGAAATCAAGAATTGAGGACTAAGATATAAATTAAGTATCATGAATTATGAGTTATGCAAAACTACAAAATTCTAAGTATAAATTTTAATTTTCATCTATCATCCCCGTCTCCATTTAATTTTCCCCTCTTCATTCGGCTAAAAAGTTTCTCGATATTGCCCCTGGCCACATCCTCCAGCGGTAAATTCAACTCTGTGGCAATCTGGGAAACATACCAAAGCACATCCCCCAGTTCCTTCTTAATATTTTCTCTTGTCTCAGTATCGACAATTCCGCCCTTATCCCGAATAACTTTTTTAATCTTTTCCGCCACTTCTCCCGCCTCTCCCGCCAAGCCCAAAGTGGGATAAATAAAATTATTATCCGCATCGGGATAATGTGCTGTTTTTCTCGATTCTTTTTGATATTCGTTAAAATCCATATTTTTTATTTTTTAAATTTATTATCGATAACCTCCAATAAATCCGCTTGAACTTTTTTTATTTCGTCATTAGCTTCAACAACCTCCCAGCCGTATCTCTCCGATAAAAGTAAAAGGAAATTTTTGCATATTTTTATTTTGCCATCCTCCGTTTCATTGCGATGACCTTTTTCTATTGCTGAAACAAAACGATTTCCGTGCAATAAAATAGATAAATCTTCCTTTAATAATTCCTCATTTATTTTTTCCAAAAATTCCAAATCTCCGCCCCATGTCAAACCCCAAGAGATACCGGTTCCGACATAATCCTCGGCTATAATCCACTCTCCTTTCTCCAATCTTTCTTTTAATTCTTTTTCATAACGCAAACGATTGGCGGCATATTTTTCTTGCAATTCATGCGTGGACAGCTCATTGTTCTTCCTAAATTCCGGATTGCGCAAATATTGATAAATAAAAGGACCTTCCGGACTTAAATCATAAATCGGATATTTTAGACGAGAAACCTTCTTGCCTTGTTTTTTTAAATTGTCCACCAGCAAATTAACTTGGGTGGTTTTTCCGATTCCGTTAATGCCGTAAATAGTTATAAATTTACCTCTTTTCATAATTTTATTTTATTTCTCAGATTTTTTACTCAGCCCCAAAAACCGAATAATCCTTCAGGGCTCAAGCTTATACTAAATACAAAAACCAAATACAATCTACTTTTTTATAACAATATCCTGCTCGCCTCGGCGGATATCGAAACGATTCGGCTCTTGGTCCGTATGAATCACCAGCCCGCTTCGCCCAAAAAGCTTCTTGAGACTGCCAATAACTTTAAAAATTTGTCGCACCAAAGTCGGATGAACAAATCTGGTTGAACGTAACTCCACCAAATAAACCAAAGCTTTCAAATCACCGGAAAATCGACAAGGCACATTATAGCCCATTGCGATATAATATTGTTTTTCCTCCTCGGTAATTTTCAAAGATTCAATTTTATTTTTTTGGCTTTCAATAAACTTCAATGCTTGCTTCTGATGCTTCGGAGGCAAAGATTCGAGATACCATTCATTAAAACCGTGCTTTATTGTCAATAGTGGCATACGCTGAACTATGGCTCGATGTCTTTGCAAATCGCGGAAGGATCCGAAATCCAACAAAAATTCATAATGCACCATCCCCAAATTTACAATGATTGGAGGAAGCTCGGTTTTTATCGGCCTTGTTTGTAAGACTTTCCTAAACGGTTCCAGATCTTTGGCCTTGATATCGTTTCGAATAAAAGCAAAATCAGTCGCTTCATCATTTTTATAATAATAATTTTTTGTCATCCAAGCTTGATTGTATTTTTCCGTAGTTTCAAATCGCTCATGTCCGAATGAATTCCGATAAGCTTTTTGCAAGGCTTTTTCGGTCACCTCGGCGATGTCGCGCACTTCCGCCAAGGGATGATGCCTGAGCAACATCAATTCATCGGCAAACTGACGAAAATTCATCCGCCAAGCCACATTGGTGGTCGCCCCGGCCGGCAAAAAAGCTCGAGTTATATCAAACGCTCTGGCCGAAATCGCCTTTTCATAAACCGCTTCATTTTCCCCATCCTTTACCGGAAATTGTTTCCTCAAATAAACTCGCACCGGTTCTTGCAAATTTAAATAAAATTTCCGCCAAGCTTCTTGAATTTTTTCACCCGGTTTGTTCCCAACGGGGTTAAGAAATTTTTGTTTGGAAAAATCCACATAACGAGTAGAAGCCTCCTGTCCGGAATAAAGACGCCAATCCTGGATCGCTTTGGCCGCCAACATCGAAATTCCCTCAACAAAAACCGTAGCGCTACCGCAATCCCCGATTGATTTATGCCCGTAACCGACATAAAATCTCTCCATAAAGTTTTCCGCTCCTTTTTGAGCCAAAACTTTTAAATGACTTTTTATTCCGCCGGTTGAACGCGAATGCAAAGCTTGTAACATCGCCTCGGCCTGCCCGTCAATCTCGGCCCCGTTATTTAAAACCAAAACAAATCCTCCTGTTTTCAACTTTTTAACGGTATGCATATTTTTTGTCGCCATTTTTCTAATTCTTTAAAACTTAGGACTTTTATTTTAGCACAATTAAAACCAAAGTCCAAAAACCCGACAAATACAAATTTTGAAAAAATAAAACTTCACAAAAATTTTTAACAAAAAAGCCTCTTGCAAATAAACTGCAAATGGCTTTTTATAAATCTATTCAGCGGTTCTTAAGCGCCGGCTTGAGAATTTTTCATCAAGTCATCGATTTGTCGATACAAATCTTCCAACGTTCCGTTATTATCAATTACAAAATCCGCTTCGTCTCTCAAGTACTTTATTTGCAATTCCGCCTCCTTTTTGTGGTCCCGCCGAAAATCGTCCAGTGTTTTTCCCTCATCATCCACATTCTCACCTCTTCCGATTATTCTTTCATAGCGCTTCTTTAAATCCGTTTCGATATAAATCAATTTAAACTCGGGAATTTTTTGAAAAAATTCCACATCCGCCATCCGGCGTACACCGTCAATCACCACCAAAGGATTGATATCTTTTTTTACATCTTCAAAAATAACTTTTGACAAAATATTATCGTCAAAATTATCTCGCAACAAAGTGGAAATTTTTTGCAAATTCTCCCGACTTTCCTCCAAATAAACTCGTTTGGCGATATCCCTGAGAGCAACCGAAAAACGGTGTGTCGAAGCGTTATACTTATCCGCCAAATAACAAGCGACAGTTCCTTTGCCGGCGGCAATTTCTCCGGCGATACCAAAAATCATTCTTTTTTCCATAAATCATTTTTAATTATTTCTTATTTATTTTTTCTAAAACTAATTTATATCTGGGTTGATGTTTTCTCAACTTAACGCCGGCCATCTTGAGCATCTTGCGCGACGCCTTAAAAATATCCAATTCGGCGTATTTATCCGATTCATAAATAATCTCTTTTATCCCGCTTTGAATAATCGCCTTGGCGCATTCATTGCAAGGAAACAAATGGCAATACATCTTGCAATCTTTAACACTACCATTGGCATTCATAATCGCATTAGCCTCGGCATGCACCACATAAGCGTACTTGGTGCTCAAAGTCTCTCCCTCCCGACCCCAAGGTAGCTTATCGTCATGACAGCCGCGCGGAAAACCGTTATAACCCATCCCCTTAACAACATTTTCATCATTAACAATGCAGGCTCCCGTTTGAGTATTGGGATCTTTAGATCGCTGAGCGATTAAATCGGACATCAAGATAAAAGTATCATCCCAATTCAAATAATTTTTTTTCTTATCGTTTTTCATATCAAATTTATAAACTTTTAAATTCCGCAATTCATAAAAATCACTTTCAAAATTATAACTCATAACTCCGAAAAACTCACTCCTCCCGACTCAAGAAATACAATTCCACTAAAAAAAATCCGGCTGTCACCAAAAGACCCACCCACCAAATCAAATAATCATTGGCTTTTAAAATCAAAAGGGTTAAAAAGAGAGAAGCCGTCAAAAAACCCTGCCGAAAACTCAGACCCATCGTCTGAATCGCACCCTCCGCACCCAAAAATTTAGCTCTCATCCAAACAAAAACATTGACCAATACGCCAAAAATAAACAGCCAAAAACTCAAATAAAAAAGACCTTGTCCGACCGGACCGGACTCATAAGGGTCAATATACAAAAGAACAAAGACCCATGCACCCGAGGCCAACAGAGTGCTCAATATTAAACTCCAAAAATAGGTTTTTAGGGACA
>JAVEQZ010000027.1:5766-11977 GCA_034007405.1 Candidatus Moraniibacteriota bacterium
ACAACCTTGCCAAGAGACTGTTTTGGCTTTATAGTTTAATTATGAGAGAAACAAGAGATAAAAACCGTTATAAATTTTTCATATATTTATCGCTTTTTTGGATAATCGTCGCTTGGGGGGCTTATTTACTATCCTTAGCGGGTATTTTTTATTGGTGGTCAATCTCCCTTTTGATCGCCCTAGTGACCGCCGGCAGTATCCGATTTATCTTATCCGCCCTGGTCAAAACATCCCCCGGCTTCATTCTTTTTAATCTGCTGTTTATAATCTGCTCCGTAACTTTTGTCTATTTTTCCGCTCCGACTGTTTTTTCGGGTCGAGATCAGGCCTCCATCAGTCAGGCCTCCATCCGCCTGGCCCAAAACGGGCAACTGGCCTTTTCCACCTCGGTCAGCAAAGATTTTTTTACGATCAATAATATCCAAAAAGAGAAAATCAAAAACTGTCTGATTGACAACCTGGATGATTTTCAAGAAGAAAATTTTTTGAAAAAAAATTTTTATCAAGCTTATTGCCAAGCCCTAAATTCCACCAAGGCCTTTAATTTCCCCGGCTTCTACTATACCGACGCAGGCAATTTGGTTACACAATTTCCACTTGCCTACATTGCTTGGTTGGCGCTATTTTACTCTTTTCTCGGACTCCCCGGTTTTGCCGTAGCCAACGGAATATTACTTTACATTTTCTTCTTAGCCTTTTTCCTTTTGAGCGAAAAATTAACCGCCAAAAAAGACCGTGACCCGAAAGAAAAAATAATCATACAAATTTTCAGCTTTATCATTCCGGTTTCCTCCTTTTGTTTTATGTGGTTTGGCAAATTTACCCTGACCGAAAATATGGCCGCCCCGCTTTTATGGACCGGCCTCTTGGCAATCGTTTTGTTTTTTGAATCGACAAAATCCGAAAGAATCAAAAAACCGGAATTCATCTTGTTTTTCTTGAGTTTGGGACTATTGATTTTTACCCGCATCGAAGGCGTCGCTTTCTTTATTTTGGGAGTTACGCTGATATTCATAAACAAAGAATCGCGCGCAATTGTGAAAAAACACTTTTTACCCCTAACTATTCTTTTTTTGGCTGTAATTTTTATTATTTTTCTCTGGAATTTGGTAGTGGATATTTACCTTTATAAATCCATTCTCAAAGCTTCACTGGAAAACATCCAAGAAAACGCCAAAGATCTAAACAAGAGCAATTCCCTATTGTCAATTGTCGATTTATTTAAGGTTTTGAATCTTTACGGAATTTTGGCTCCGATATTCTTCGGCTTGGGCGGAATTTTTTATTTTCTCAAACAAAAAAAATATCTCCCGCTCCTCCCCCTATTTATCGTCTTGCCGGCTTTAATTTATCTCATCAGCCCTCAAATAACACCGGAGCATCCTTGGATGCTTCGACGCTTTTCTTTCGCTATCTTACCGCTTTTTCTCCTCTATTCCCTTCTTCCGCTGGGGCATCTCTCCGGCAATAAAAAATTTATCTGGGGAGCGATTGTTTTTCCCGTTATTCTCTTTTTCAATTTTACACCTTTTGTGAATTATTTGACTTTTATTCCGACCAAAAACCTCCTCGCCGACACGCAAATCCTCAGTCAAAAATTTTCTCCCACCGACTTAATCTTGGTTGACCAACTGGCTACGGGCGATAAGTATGAAATGATGGCCGATCCGCTCAATTCTATTTTCGGCAAAAACGCCGTTTATTTTTTCAATCATCAAGATCTGGAGAAAATAAACACTACTCAATATTCTCGCATTTATTTATTAGCGCCGACAGACAAACAAGAATACTATCAAAAGATTTTTTCCAAAGAAAGCCTGGTCTTAATTGACAAATATGAAGTTAAATCCGACCGATTGATTTCGGAAAAATCCCCCTCCGCTCTTCCGCACCGAGAAACCCGAATCGTCCAAGGCTTAATTTTTCAAATATTACCCTAAAAAATATGTCATCCACCATAAAATCTCTCGAATTAAATAAAAAAAATCAAAAAACTTATCGTCGCTTAAACAGTTTGATGTTTTCGATTTTTTTCATATTTTTCGCCTTCTTGGCTTATAAAATAATTTTTCCCTCCCAATATTTTACTTACTCTTTTAAAAATACCAACAGTCTCAAAAACACCATTACCGACCTCTTTCAACAAGAAAAAGAATTATCTTTTTTCACCTCCACCCCCGCAAATTTTTCCCACGCTCAAATAATTCTTCATTTGGAAAAAAAACCACCGAATAATTCAGCTCAAACAGTCGTAGCTCAAAAATCTTTCAAGGCCTTCTTTTATCCTTCGGGAGAAAATTTATCCGACTTGGAAGGAAAAGAAGAAAATCGATTGGTTTCCATCGAGGATTCGGTTTTCATAATCGGCAACCAGAAACAAACCCCTATCGACAGCCCGGAAACCCTGCTGGCGCTCGGCTACAACTGGACCAATCTCCAAAAAAATCAAACTGACTTAAGCGGTTACGAAAAACAAAAATTAGCGGATTTAAACGCCACCCATCCCGACGGCACCATCTTTAAAACCGAAGAAAATTCCAAATTCTATTTTATTGAAAACCAAACCAAGCGACCCATAATCAACCCGGACTTGAAGGAAATAAAAAACCCGATCACAGTCGAAGAAAAAAGTCTCTTGCTTAAGGAAAGTTGTCACTTGCAAAAATCGAAACTCTCCGCCAAAAAATATTATTGCGAGATTCCCTTGGAAAATCTAAATAATTTATCGGGCAAAGATTTTCGCTTCAAGTTATCAAACAACGCTTCGGAGCTGAAAATAAAGAGCATCGATTTGGAATTTCGTCGGGAAGCCACTTGGGAAAACTTTCGCTTCTTCTTGGCCGATTTTAAAAAGAAAATCTATTATCGTTTCGGATTTAAAGATTAATAAAAAAATATGATCTTCAAGATAAAAAATTATCAAAAAATAATCCTGCTTCGAATCCTAAAAAATATTCTCAATCTTTTTTTGATTGTGTGGTTCGGCGCCTTGTTGACAGAAATATTAATCCCCGGCTTTATCTCGGGCTACTTGAGCTTTTCTCGCATAATCGGGGCGCTTCTTTTGATAATTGCCGGCCTTTATTTTTTAACTTCCGACTTTGAACTTCCGGAAACAAAAAAAGAATCCTTTCAAAAAACACTTTTTGGGATTCTTTGTTTTTCCCCGCTGGTGATAATTATCGCTTCCTTGGATTTTTCGCCGATTGTGATAATTATTATGTCCGCAATCTCGATCTTGATTTTATTTTATTTTTTAAAAATAATTTTGCCTCGCCAAAAATAAAAATTATTTTTCTGTTAAGTAGTCCCAAGTTTCTCGGGCGCATTTTTCCCAAGAAAATTTCCCGAGTTGTTCTTTGCCTTTTGCCACCAACTCTTTTTGGCGCTCTTCATTTGTAATAAGTCCGACTAGTTTCTCCTTCAAGTCAGAAGGTTGATCACTTTGAAAATATTCCGCCGCTTCTCCGCCCACTTCCGTCAGGCTGGAGTTTCTGGCGACAACCGCCGGCACTCCCGAAGCAAAAGCCTCCAAAACCGGAATTCCAAAACCTTCATAGAGAGAGGGGAAAACAAAGAGCCGAGCATTTCGATACAAAATCGCCAAATCCTCAAAAGATATTTTCTCAGTCAAAACAATCTCCTTTTTCCAAGAACTTTTTTCCACCAAATCCAGAGTTTCCTCCCAACACCAGGCTCGTCCGCCGGCCAAAACCAACTTGCAATCCCCACCCCGCTCTTCTTTGAACATTTCAAAAGCTCGAATCAAAACAGGCAGATTTTTCCTGGGTTGAATCGCTCCGACATATAAGAAATATTTCTTCGAATCCAAGGTATATCTCTCCAAAACCGTTTTTTCCATCTCTTTAGGATATTTTTTTTGAAAAAGTTCCGCGTCAAAACCGTGATAAATAACTCTTATTTTCTCCGGTTTGATTTTGGGATAAAATTCCAGAATATCCCCCCTGGTCGATTCGGAAACGGCAATAATTTTGTCGGAAAAATTAACCGCCAAATCGGTCAAAAAATTTAATTTAAGCAAATCCCTTTTAGGAAAAGTTTGAGGAAATTTTTTGAAAGCCAGATCATGAATTGTCACCGTTGCCTTGAGCGTTTTTGATCTAAAAAAGGGCAGATTATGCATCGGCATCCACAAAATATCCACCTGGTCTCGCCAAATATTAAAAGCGAATTTGGTCTGAGTCCAAAGCTTAAAGTTGCCCAATTTTTTAATCTTGTAATTAAAAAAATCGGCGGGCTCGAGAGCCGGATTGAAATCGTTTCGATGATAAATAAAAAATTCATCTTTTGATGAAATTTTTCCCAAATATTTGAGGACATTTAAAAGATATACTCTGGTTCCGTCAATTCTTTCATTGTCCAAATCGGCCGCCTGAATGGCTATTTTCATAATTTTTATTTCTAATTTAGAGTTTTTTAGGAAAAATGGCGACTCAACCGCCATCATGGCGATTGAGTCGCCATTTTAACTTTCAAATAATTTTACAGTGTTCCTTTACCGAAAATGAGAGATTCGCCATGTTATTCAACATGGCGCCCTGTCGAATGACAGGGTGAAACTCCAATTACATGACTCCCGCACAAAGTTCTGAGGTAGGGACTCGAACCCCAATAAACAGGACCAGAACCTGTTGTCCTACCGTTAGACGACCTCAGAACTTTAAGCGGGATAAGAAGCCGCATCATACTCCGCAAATTGGCTAATCTCCAAAATATATCAACTTCCAAGCTCCAAAAAAGAAGGAAATAAATATTCTATTCACTACCAATTAAAATACAAAAATCAAACAAACTTTTAATTTTGCATTTTTAATTTTTAATTATTTACGTATTCCATTATCCTTATTTCCTCCCCATCCAAGGTAATATAGTTGGCCGGCTCGTCAGTCCAGCATCCGCAATTATAATACTTAACTTCCTTTTTGTCCAACTCCATCGCCTTGTGAGTATGACCGCAAAAAATATAATCCGCCTGCATTACTCTGGCATAAATAACCGCTCTTTGTGCCACTTTATTGGAAATCCGCAACCAGCCCTTGCTCTTTCTTTTGATAGCTCGACTGATTCGCTTATCTTTAAAATCGACGATTTGGATAAAATTATAAATCCAATTGGCCAAAAAACTAATCACGGCGTTATCCACCAAAAAATTGTCAAATTGATGACCATGGATAGCCAAATATTTCTTACCCTGATATTTCCAACTGTGAAAATTACAAACTTTTATATCCGTCAAACTCCCCAAAAAACCGGTCAATCCCAAATCATGATTGCCCGCCACCCAAATTACTTTTGATTTTTTAGATAATTCCCCGATCAGAGAAATCAATTGCCAATCGGTCTCATTGAGCCGGTTAAAATTCAAACTCTCAAAGATATCCCCGAGTAATATCAGTTTTTTAAACCTAAAGTCGGACAAGAAATTTATCAAATCCCGACTGCGACTAACTTTGGAGCCCAGATGAAAATCGGAAATTATTAATGTGTGAGTCTTGGTCGGAGTATCTTGATTGTCCATACAAAATTAAAGATAATTTTTTATCAGATCAATATGCTCTTTTTCCACAATTTTTAAGGCGCCCCAGAATTTTTTAAGATTTGCATTTTCCGCTTCCTGGGCAAACTGTGCATAAAGATTGGATGCATTATCTTCCAAATCGATAGTAGCATCAAAATTTTCATTGTCCGTATCCGCGCAAGTCACTGAAACCTCGGCCGGTTTATCGATTTTTAAAACCTTGGTCACAATTACCGCATGCTCTAGTTCCACCTTGGCCAAACGTTTATAAATCGCCTTGATTTCATATTTATCGGTCTTGCTTGCCATGCAGAGATAAATCGCATTGGCATGAACCTCCAACTCCAGAGTTTTCATCAGATTTTCTCTTTCTTTTTCATTAACCTCGATAGTTTCATTAACAATCGGCTTAGCCTCGGAACCATCTTTAATAAAATCCTTTTTGGCCCCGCAGAAAGGACACTGGTGCGGTTTTTCGTCTCCCAAATACGCATCTCCGCAAATCTCACAAATATATGTTTTCATATTTTAGTTTTTTAATTAATTAGCTTATTAGAATTTTAGCATATCAGCGGACAGTTGTCATCTTTAAGCCCGCCTAAATTCAAAAACCGCCTCCGGCAAATGCCAAAGACGGTTATTTTGCGACCAAGAAGCTATAAATCAACTCGC
>JAVEQZ010000088.1:0-2610 GCA_034007405.1 Candidatus Moraniibacteriota bacterium
TCCTCCGCCAGCTGGCGGATCCGCTCGAGGTGACAAACCGAACATTTTATCAACTCCTCTTTGTCATTGCGAGAAATTAGGTACTCATAATTTCGTGGCAATCTCAAAATTTCAAAATTAATAATTGGGAATGAATAATTGATAATTGGAAGCGAATTGAGGGGGTTATTTTTCCAGAGTCTCCCTTTTTTAAAGGGAGATGTCTGATGAAACAGAAAGATTTAAATCCCCCTCATTCCCCCTTTGCTGAAGAGGAAGCCGAAGGAAATTTCCCTGAAAGGTTTAGGGTGGTAAATTTTTAGCGGTCCAACCCCCTATTGGGGGTTGGACCGCTTTAACTGAATTCACAACCGATAATTTAAACTTGAATATTTTGCAATTCACTTAATTTTTTATACACTCCGCCGTGATTCATCAGTTCTTTATGATCACCGGACTCGACAATTTTTCCTTTTTCAATCACCAAAATCAAATCCGCTTTGCGAATCGTACTCAAGCGATGAGCAATCACAAAAGTGGTTCTGTTTTTCATCACTTCTTCCAGTGCCTCTTGAACATATTTCTCCGACTCGCTATCCAAAGCGCTGGTCGCCTCATCCAAAATCAAAATTCTCGGATTTCTCAAAATCGCCCGCGCAATCGCCACTCTTTGTTTTTGACCGATTGAGAGTTTGACTCCTTTCTCTCCCACCACCTGCTCGTATTTCTTGGGAAATTTTTGGATAAACTGATGACAATTGGCCAATTTGGCGGATCGAATGACATCTTCCTCCCCGGCCTCAAGATTAGCATAAGCGATATTATTTTTTATCGTATCGTTAAAGAGCGCCACCTCTTGGGGAACGATGGCGATATTATTTCTCAAATCCGCCAAATTCATCTTTCCGATATCAACTCCGTCAAACAAAATTTTTCCTTTTTGCGGAGTGTTATAGCGCGAAATCAAATCCACCAAAGTCGATTTTCCTTCTCCGCTTTTGCCGACAATTGCCACCATCTCACCGGCTCTGACTTTGAAACTGATATTATCCAAAACCTTTTCGTCTTCATAAGAAAATCCGACTTCTTTAAATTCAATATTACCCTCGGGATTTTTGATTTTAACCGCCCCGGGCACTTCGTAAGCTTCCTGAGTTTCTCCGAATATTTTGTCCGCTCTCTTTATCGTGGTCAGGCCCTCCTGCAATTGCTTGTAACTCCCGCCCAACATATTGATAGAATTGGAAAGGAAATTGATATAAGCCAAAAGCATCACAAACTGTCCGATACTGCTAATCCCCCGACTCACCAGATAAATACCGACACTGAAAAGAATCACAAAAGAAACAGTTTGTGTAAGTTCTTGCCAAAACATCATCTTTACCCAAAGCTTAACTTGTTTTTTATTAAGCCCGAATCCCTCCGTTAAAGCCTGCTTGTTTCTGTCGCGCTCATAATCTTCTCTCGTATTTGATTTGATATTGATAATGTTGGGCGTCCTGTCAAAAATATTGCCGTAATACTTTTCAAAAAACTTGTTGAGCTTTTTTTGATAAACGATAATCGGCTCGGTTTTTCTAACTGTCAAAATTATATAGATTGTTATAAATAAAAAGTAAACTAGCGCCAAAACCCAGTTTATCCATAAAATCACCGCAAAAGACAAAAATGAAGTTATCAGATGAGGCAATAGACTAAACAAGGTTCGATCGATAATCGTATACAAATAACCGTCTGCTCGCGAAAATCTTTGCACCACTTCTCCGATTTTATTTTGCTTATGAAAGGCAATCGGCAAGCGCACCAGATAATCGACCGAATTATTAATCAAGTCCGACGAGGCTTGGTAGCCGAGAGCGTTGGATAAGCTAATCCGCACCATCGCAAAAATACTCCCCAAAACTTGAACTGTCGCCCACAACGCAAGCAAAAAATAAACCGATTTTTCAAAAAAAGATCCTTTGACTACAATATCGACAATTTGACTGTAAATTATCGGCAATACCAAATAAGTAAGGTTTTCCAAAATTACAAAAACAGATGCCTTCCAAACATCTTTTTTATAAGGCTTGAGATATTTTACCAACGGTTGAAAATCACTTTTTTTGAACATATTTTAAAAATTACTCTTAGTAAATAATAATTGGAGGAGATTTTGTCATTGCGAGAAATTAGGTACTCATAATTTCGTGGCAATCTCAAAATTTTAAAATTAATAATTGAGAATGAATAATTGATGATTGGAAACGAATTGAGGGAATTGTTTTTCCAGGGTCTCCCTTTTTTAAAGGGAGATGTCTGATGAAACAGAGGGATTTAAATCCCCCTCATTCCCCCTTTGCTAAAAATCTCTTGGAAATTAAAAAATCAAATCATACCGCAAAAACGACTAAAAATCAATATCGATAATTTTTATCTTGGCCGATTTTCCCCCAACGATAGAGACGGCGCTTTTGGCCGTTTTGAAATGTTTGGCCAAAACCTTTATCACCATCTCATTGGCTTCCCCGCCGACCGGCGGAGCGGTCACTTTGATTTTATATTCGTTTTCTCCCGTTTCGCAAACTTCGTTGCGAGAAGCTCGCGGGATCACTTTGGCATAAATTCTCATATTTTTATATCCTTTCTTTT
>JAVEQZ010000028.1:0-2330 GCA_034007405.1 Candidatus Moraniibacteriota bacterium
TATGAAGGAGATATTGTGTCCAATAAAGGACTGAAAATTTCGGTGGAAAAATTCGAAAACAATTTTCACGAATTACAAAAACCGAATGAGGTGGTAAAAAGAGTGGAGACAAGAAACCGAAACAGTTATATGGTCGGAGCGATAGCCAGGATAAACAATAATTACAAAAAACTTACTCCGCGAGCCGAGAATTATTTGGAATCTTTGGGTTATCGGATGCCGGATTATAATCCTTTTCATAATGTGAGCTATCAGATGGTGGAGATAATTTTGGCAATCGAAAAATCGATCGGTATTTTGAGAAATTTAAAAGACGCGCGCTTGGAAAACGCTTTGACACAAAAATATCAAGTGCGGGAAGGCGTGGGAGTGGCCGCCGTGGAGGCACCCCGAGGGACGCTTTATTATCATGTCGATATCGACAACAAAGGCTATATAAAAAATGCCAATATTATTACTCCCACTGCGCAAGCCTTGAGTCATTTGGAAAACGACATCGCTCAATATTTGGTGGAGGTTAAAGATTTGTCGGAAGAAAAAAGAACTCAGAAGCTGAGAGGTTTTATCCGCGCGTATGATCCATGTATCTCCTGCGCGGTACATTAGGAATAATTAAAAATTCAAAAGTGCAAAGTTAAAAGCTGTAGTTAATAATTTTAAATTTAGATAATATTTTATATGGATTTAAAAATTCCCCAACAATATAAATCATTTGAGTACGAAGGCGATGTTGAATGGAGAGATATTTTTTCCATTTGGAAATCTTATGAAGCTTATCAGAGAGATTGGCAGAAACATTGGTTGGAGCGCGGATTCGAGTCTTGGGACGATTGGCGCAATAATTATGTTGCACCGCTTGAGCCGGAAAAGCATCGTTGGAAAATTTATCGGATAAAAAATGCAAACCAAGATGTACCGTTGATTTACGCTGTCCCTTCGCGAGGTTGGCAGGAAAAATGTTATGCGGGTCAAAAAACCAAAATGATCAAAGATATTCTAACTCATCCGACAGTGGCGGAAAATGAGAAGGTTAAATTAATGATAGAAAATTTTCCTTACCAAACAATGTTAACGGGAATTATCAATAAGGAAAGGATTGTTTTGATAGAAGGGATGCATCGAGCTTTAGCTTTGGCTCAGATGAAAAATATCAAGGGAGATGTGCTAATAGCTCTGACTCAATTTGAAGGAGAATTGCCCTCAATCGGAAGAGGAAATATCAGTGTTTGATTTTTAGAAACAATTAATTTTTAAAAATATAAAAAATATGCATGATTTTATTTTGGCCAAAGAAATCGCCGATAAAGTAAAGGCGGTTGCCAAAGAAAACAATCTGGAAAAAATTTCCCAAGTTGTTTTGGAGTTGGGGACTGTTTCTCTCGCTCATGACGGATTTGAAGAGCACACGGAGGATATCAGTCTTGATAATCTCAGATTCGGTTTGGAAGAAATTTTGAAACAGGCCGGCTATGAAAATATCGATTTTAAAATAAGTAAAGTTGAGGGAGATAATTGGAAATTGGTGAGTATCGCTTAATATTGAAGAAAAATAAAAAACAACTTTTTTCATAGAAGTTGTTTTTGTTTTTTTATCGCGGAAGAGTTATCTTGAACATTCCTTCCGATGTAATGAAGTAGGCCAGGGAATTTTTTTCATCGATGCGGATATCGACAGCTTCGGTTAACGCTTGATTGGAGACAAAAGCCTGCTTGTTGCCCTCTTTGCCATACTTATCAAGTTCTCCGTTGGTTTTATCCAGGACATAAAGAGAAATGGTGTCCTCATCGGTAAAAATTTTGTCTATGGAGGAGTCGGCATCTTTTTTGAGCTCGAAATTTTGAATTTTTCGGTTAAACAGTTTTATGACGGAATCTTTTTTACTCAGATAAAGATTGCCGTCAATCGCCATTCCGGTGATGTTTTCAAAATCGATATCGTCTTGGAGCCAGTTGATTTTTTCTCCGAATCCGTTTTCCGCCCGAGGATAGCGATAGATTTGTCGATTGGCGGAATCGATTATATAAAGATAGGTTAAGTAAGAACCGATAGCTTCTATTTCGGCGTTCTCGGAAATATTGATTGCGTCATTGTTGAATTTAAGAGAAATCGGACTGAAGCTCACTAAACGGTTTTTTTCGTCTATCAAAAAGAGCAGATTGAGATCATTCATAAAAGAGTATTTTTGGGCATTTTGGAAATTTTCCGGAAAGGGATACTCTTTATTGTCTGTTATGGAAACTATTTTATTTCGGCCGACGGCGAAAACGGAGTTATTGAAAATAAATGCCCCGATAAGTTCCGAGTCCGAATAAATTTTTTCCGATTCTTT
>JAVEQZ010000028.1:2430-11552 GCA_034007405.1 Candidatus Moraniibacteriota bacterium
TCCTGCAGCCAAAATCCGAAATCGGACATTTTTTCTTTGGCGATGACGAGCCACGCTTCAAATTTATTTTCTTCCGGAGAGGAAAAATCATCTCCCGAGTCGGTAATGTAAATGTGGCCGGTTTTTTGGTTGGTGTAGGTTTTTTCTTGGTTTTTCTCGGAGAGTTTTTTCTCCATTTCCGCTTTGACCGAGTCTTCGGGTCTTTTTTCGAAAGCGGCGCTACCGAATAAGTTTTTTTCAGTAACCGCGGGAATCGAGTCAAGCTCTTCTTCCGAGACGACTTTTTGTTCGGAGACTTCCGCTTTTTCTTTAATATCCAAAACGATCGTGCCGGCGATTTCCAATTCGTTTACCAAGGCGGTTTTTAGAAATCGGATAAATTTTTCGTTTTCGAATTCAAGGGCGTTTCTTTCGATTTCTTCGAGGGTGAAGACATGCGAAATATCATCGGTGGTCAAGATTAATTTGTCTCCCTTTTCCAATTTTCCGCTGGCGATATCGGTAAAGGTTTTGAGCGGATTAACCGCTTCATCCTTAGGAGAGAGACTCTCGCTAATCTCCATTAATTTTTGATTTCTCAGAAGCAAAACTTTGGCATCGCCGGAAACGCTGAAATTTATCTGATCTTCAAAGATTGAACAAAGAACGGCGTCTATTTTACCAATCCAGTTGACATTGCCGTGATTGGCGATTTCGGCCAGAGACAGATTGACTTTGGCCAAAGTCGATTCAAAACTTTCTTCGGGATTTTTTTGGTGGCCGGCAAAATAAGTTTTTTTGGCTACCGAAGAAAGAAAATTAACAATGTAGGCCGAATCGTCGGAGAGGTCTTTTATTTCAAAAATTCCTAAAACGGTCCCCAATTTTTTTTGGTCGACATTGCGGGAGGAAAAATTGACAACTTCCAGATAAGGATTGAGTTTCTTATTGTTGACAATCATTATCTCGTTTATTTCCGGAAATATTTTTTTTTGTTTTCGGGGAGGCATAGTAAAGAAAGATTGAATAAAAAATGATAAAAACAAAATTCCAAACTAAAAATTAGAAGCGGGCTTTTGGTAAAGATTATATTTTTGATAGAAAATTCAGTTCCGCTCCGTTTTTGTTTTTGAAGTATTTTAATTATACCAAAGAAACGATAATCTTCAAAGAGGGGAAACCGTTTTTCGGAGTAAAAAAATTTTGTTCGGTTTTTTGCGACGGTTGCGAAACGGTCAAATATCGGTTAAAATTAAAGTGTTATATTTTTTTGTTTTTGATATTAATTTTTTTGTTTTATGAAAGAATATTTTGTGAAAAATAGGGTGGCGGTTATTTTGATCGGAATTTTGATTTTGGCCGGTTTTTTGCGTTTTTATAATTTGGGAGAAAAATCTTTTTCGGCCGACGAATTTTTGGGAGTCAATACAGCCTACGGTTATCTTCAGACCGGAGAATGGCGAAGATGGGATTTTAATTGGGAGCGACCCTTTGAGGACAATGTTTATTTCAAAACTTTTTTCGATTTCGATTTTTGGGGAGACGGAGAAGATACTTACACCAGAGCTTGGGTTTATAATTGGCAGGTGGCGCAATCTTTGCGATTTTTGCCGGATAGTCAGGAATGGTCTTATCGGACGGTGGGTGTTTTATGGGGAATTTTGGCGGTTTTTATAATTTATTGGGTGACTTTGCGTTTTACAAAAAACAAAGTCATTGCTTTGTTGGCGGCTTTTCTTTTGGCTTTCAGTTTGGACGGTATAGAGTTTTCTCGGCGGATGAGAATGTATATTGTGTTTATGCCGGTTTTTTTGCTGTTGGCTTATGCGGCTTTTAATTTTTTCGAGTCTCGAAAACTTCCGCGACAGAAATGGCTCAAATTTTTAAACGAAAAAACAAAACTCAATTTTATTTATTTTCCACTTTTATCATTTTTGGGCCTTTTGAGTATGCATCTGCATTTATTGACCGCCAATTTTGTTTTTGTGGCTTTGGTGTATTTTTTGGTGCTGGCGGCGGTGGAGTGGAAAAAGACCAAGAGTTTTTATAATCATTATTCTTTTTATTCGGCTTTGGCAATTTTTCTGGCAATCATTTTTTTTGTTCAAGGGAACGCCCTGACCGCCTCCCTGAGCTGGCAAAAACATTTTTCTTATTTGAATAATTCTTTTTTTGATTACGCCAATTGGTTTTTGGCCGGGGCATTATTACTGCTGGGAGCTTTCTACTTAATTAAAGAAAAAACCAAAGCCGGTATTTTTATTTTTTTGAATTATGCGGTGATTCTTTTTTTGGCCGTTTTTTTATGGGATAGAAATGTGGGGGCGCAGTATTTGTTTTTTATCAAACCCTTTCAAATAATCTTAATCGCGACGGGAATTTGGCGAGTGGCCGATTTTTTGCGAGAAAATGCCAAAGCCTATAGTCGGGAAACATATTTGGCGGCTATGGGGATTATTTTGGCTCTTTTGATAAATTTCGGTTATTTTTTTCAAGAAGAAAACGCTTATCGTCAAACTTCCCGCTCGGAAAACCCGGATTATAAAAAAGTTTTCGGCTACGTCTTGAATCACAGAAACACGGGAGATGTTTTGATAACCAGAGCTTTTCGGAATTTTTATTGGCAGGGTGCCGGCATTGAGGTTTATTCGATGGGAGGAGAGAGAGCGGAGGAAGGAGAAAAGAAAATCACTCTCAATCGTTTAAAAGAAATAATCGCCGTCAATCCTTCCGGTTGGATAGTTTATTCGGACAATGATGAAAACTTTATTTCCAAGGAGGCGCAAAAATATATGGATAAAAACTTAACAAAAATCAACAATCTTCAAGTTCGAGGGCCGATAAGTGTGTATCATTGGGGGGAGAACAAAAAATAAATTTTTCAAAAAATGAAGAAAAAGAAAAAATCAAAATTGAAAATAAATTTGAAACTTGGAAATAAGTTAAGCTTTTTGAGCAATAAATACTTTTGGATTTTTTTGATTTTTTTTGCAGTTGGAGTTTTTTTGCGCGGTTACAAACTCGAACCCTGGCTTCACTTTGAGCTTGATCAGGCGCGAGATGCGGTTTTGATCGATGAATCTTTGGAGGGGGGGATTTCGAGCTTGCCGCTTTTGGGACCGCGGGCGGCGGGAAGTTATTTGCGCTTGGGACCGATTTTTTATTATATCGAATATGGTTTTTCTCTTTTGGTCGGTAGTGCGGTTTTGGGTTCGGCTTTGGCCAGTTTGTTTTTTTCCGTTTTGGCGATGATCGCCTTTTATTTTTTCTTGCGGAGATTTTTTTCCAAAAATTTATCTTTGGCTACGGGAGCGATTTTTGCCACTTCTCTTTTTTTGGTGACTTATGCCAGATTTGCTTGGAATCCCAATCTGATTCCTTTTTTTGTAATCGCTTTTTCTTGGGCGCTTTTGCGGGCGGTGGATGAAGAAAATGAAAAAAGGCAAGGATTTTGGTTGATGGCAAGCGCTTTGTTTTTCGGAATTTTGGCGCAGTTGCATTTTTTGGCTTTGATTATCGTTTTTTTGGCGGGAGTGATTTTTTTGGTCTTCAAGAGACCGAAGATAAAATTCGCTTTTTGGGCGGGGAGTGTTTTGATTGTCTTTTTATTGCATCTGCCTATGGTTATCAACGACATAAAAAGCGGAGGAGAAAATATTAAACAATTGATCGGAACGGTGGGAGAAAAATCCGAGAGTAAAAAAGATTATGATTTGGCGGAAAAACTGGTCAAAAATTTCAGTGAAAACGCTTTGAGCTATTGGACGATTGTTACCGGATCGCAGGCGGCCGAATTACCCCGCATAGCTTTTGATTTTCAGAGCAAAAAAACAGAAATCGATTGCATCGGGTCTTGCCGCCAAAATCTTCATAAGGGTCTATTGGCTTCCATATTTTTTGCGTTGGGAACTATTATTTTAATTTTGGAATCGATTTTGGAGAAAGAGCCGCGCAAAAAAGATTTTTTGATTTTTAACGGGATAATCTTTGTTGTCTCCTTTGCCGTTTTTACTTTGTTGGCTTATGACATTTCCCCGCGTTTTTATTTAATCGTGATCGCTTTGCCGTTTGTTTTTTGGGGGTTGATAGTTTATGAAATCAGTCGGGTGATAAAAATAAAAAATTTGAGCTGGGCTTTTGCTATTGTTTTTACGGCTTTCAACCTTTACTTCACGACGGAATATTTGAGACAACTGGCCAAGACTGAGAGCGAGCCGATAAATATCGGAACGGACAAGATTTTGAGACAGAAAACCAGAATTACTTGGGAGCAACAAAACGCTATCGCCGATTTTATGGAAGAAAAACATCGAAAAAACGGGCATGCGGTTCTTTTTTACGGACAGAGCGAGTTTCATCGAGCCTTCAGCTATTTGTTGGATAAAAAACAAATTCCTCGAGACGGACTCAGTGTCAGCGCCGGAGCGCCCATTTGTCAAAAGGTAAATTATTTTTTGATTATTCGGACTCAATCCGACAAGAAATCTCTCGCCAAATATTTTGAAAAATTCTCCTTATTGGAAGAAAGACAATTCGGCACTTTGACGGTTTATCATCTGAGTCCCAAAAAAGAATTTATCAATTGCGAAGCGCCCGATATTTCCAAATTTAGAACTTACAAGAACGAGGGCGGAGCGACATCAAAAAGATATATTTGGAAAGAAATTTTGGGTGAGGAATAATTCTTATTTTTTAAAAAATGAAAGTATTGTTTTTTAATTACGAATATCCGCCTTTGGGGGGAGGGGCCGGAAACGCCACTTATTATATTTTGAAAGAATTTTCCAAAATAAAAGATTTGGAAGTGGATTTGATTACTTCTTCCGCGGACGAAAAGTATTTGACCGAAAAAATCGGAGAAAACATCACTATCTATAAAATCCCTATCGGCAAAAACTCTGCCAATTTGCATTTTCAATCCCAAAAGGATTTACTTGTTTACGGCTGGAAGGCGTTTAGGTTTGCCGATAAACTAACAAAAGAAAAAAAGTACGATTTGTCGCATTCCTTTTTTACCGTTCCTTGCGGAGCAATTTCCCTGTGGCTGAAACTGACAAGAAAAATCCCCTATATTGTATCTTTGCGCGGTTCGGATGTGCCCGGTTACAGTGAGAGGTTTATGGCGGCATATGTCGTTTTGAAGCCTTTGATAAGATTGATCTGGAAGCAATCCGCAGGGGTGGTTTCCAATAGTCGCGGTTTGAAAGATTTGGCGCTCAAAACAAATGAAGCGCAAAAAGTCGAGATAATTTTTAACGGAGTCGATGTGGATGACTTTTATCCCGACGAAACCCTGCGGTCGAAGGATAAGTTTATCATCACCGTCGGAGCGACCCGCATTACGGCGCGCAAAGGAATTAATTATTTGATCGAGGCTTTAAGTATTTTGGTTCCCAGATATCCCGATATTTTTTTGCATATTATGGGGGACGGAAACGAAAAAGAAAATTTGGAAGCGTTGAGAGAAAAGCTGAATTTGAAAAATAACATTGTTTTTTTGGGTAGGATTCCGCGAGAAAAAACCGGATCGTATTATCGGGAGGCCGGTTTGTTTGTTTTGCCTTCTTTGAACGAGGGGATGAGTAATGCGATGTTGGAGGCTTTGGCTTCGGGCTTGCCGATTTTGACCACCGAAACGGGCGGGACGGCGGAACTGGTCAAAGAGGGAAAAAACGGATATACTGTAAAAATGAAAGATGCCGAAGATTTAGCGGAGAAAATCGAGATTATTTTCAGAGATAATGAATTGCGAAAGCGAATGGGATTGGCGAGTCGAGAGTTGGCCGAAAAGATGAGTTGGAAAAATGTTGCGCGAGAATATTTTGAATTGTATCAAAAGATTAAAAAATAAAAGGGATTGAATTTTAAATTAAAATAAAAAATGAGAAATATTTATAAAACAATCGGGCTGATTCTTTTCGGGATTAATTTAATTTTGGCCGGTTTTACTTATTATATTTATCAGTCCGGAGAAAAAAAGATTGCCAACTTGGAAGAGGGACACAAACAGGCCGTCGTCGAACTGGAAAATAAATATGCCTTTAAACCGATGTCGGAAATTTCTTTGGAAAAAATAATGCAAGAAATAGAACAGTCCGGCCGACAAGAAACCGGCGATTTGTCGGCGGATATGGAAAAAATGCTTTCGGGTCTGGACAAGGAAACTCGCTATTGCGGGACGGAGGGGGATTTTGTCAAGGCTTATCTTGGTGAGGCGGTCAGGTCTCTTTCTCCGGAGGGAGAGCAAGCCAGAGTCGCTTCTTTTAAGGCGGCGGCGGCTTCCTCGGTGCCGGCGGTGATAATTTGTATCGATGAAAAGAAATTTATCAATATTCCCGAGGTGAATAAGTCGGTTTGCGAAGGAATGGGTAATTGGCCGGATTTCAATAATTTATACGGGGCCAGATGGGGCGGATGCGACTTCCAAATAGATAAGAAGAAGAGCACTTTTGAATATTGCGCCGTTTACGGAGATATAAAAGCGGTGTGTAATCAGGGAGGATGTAATTTTGTAAGCAATTAATTTTATGAATAAAAAAACAATTTTGACCGGTGATCGACCGACAGGACGATTGCATTTGGGACATTTTGTCGGTTCGCTCAAAAAAAGAGTGGAGGCCCAAAATGATTTCAATCAATTTATTATGATTGCCGATGTGCAGGCCTTGACGGATAATTTTGCCAATCCGCAAAAAGTGAGAGACAATATCAATGAGGTAACTTTGGATTATTTGTCGGTGGGTATTGATCCGCAAAAAAGTACAATTCTTGTTCAGTCGATGTTGCCGGAACTTTTTGAGCTGACAACTTATTATCTCAATTTGGTGACTTTGGCGAGATTGCAGAGAAACCCGACCGTCAAAACCGAAATCGCCCAAAAAGGTTTCGATAAAAGTTTGCCGGTGGGTTTTTTGGTTTATCCGGTCAGTCAGGCGGCCGACATCACTGCTTTTAAAGCCGATTTGGTGCCCGTAGGCGAGGATCAATTGCCGATGATAGAGCAAACCAATGAGATTGTCCGTCGATTCAATCATATTTATCAAACAGAGACATTGAAGGAGTGTGAAGCGGTTCTTTCGGATGTGCGGAGACTTTCGGGAACGGACGGAAACGCCAAAATGGGTAAATCTTTAAATAACGCTATTTACCTTTCCGATTCGGAAGAAGAGGTCAAGAGAAAAGTGATGGGAATGATGACCGATCCCGCTCATTTGCGAGTGGAGGATCCCGGTAAAGTGGAAGGCAATCCGGTTTTTGAATATCTGGAGGCTTTTGATAATGATAAAACCGGTTTGGAAGAGCTAAAAAATCATTATCGAAAAGGCGGATTGGGAGATGTGGAAGTCAAGAAAAGATTGATAAAAGTTTTGGAGGACTTGTTGTCTCCGATTAGAGAGCGCCGTCAAGAATTTGCCCAAAAGCCCGATTTTTTGAGAGAAGTGTTGTTGGAGGGAACACGGAAGGCTCGCTTAGTGACTCAAAAAACACTCGATGAAGTAAGGGAAGCGATGAAATTGAATTATTTTTGATTTTTTGTTTTAAATAAATCGACCCGCCAAAGCAATAATATGCTCTGGCGGGTTTTTTGCCTCTTTTTTTATCTTTTTTTTCCGCGCATAGATGAGGCCATTCCCATCAGACCGACGCCGAAAAGTAGCATAGTGGCCGGCTCGGGGACGGGGGTTGCCGTGTGCGTGTCGGAGACGAAGTTAAAATTTACAAGGCCGTAAGACTTGGGGTCACTCGCCTTTGTTTCCAAAACAAAACTCAGATAGTTTTGGGGGTGGAGGTTTGTTTTACCGATGTAACCGAGTGTGTTGAAGGGAGAGAGGTCCCAGGAGTCAAAAATTGTTAACTGAGAACTTCCTTCGCTCCAAAAAAATCCTTCAGAGGAGGCGGTTACCAAAAAACGGGGATTTTCAAATTTTGAAGATGAAATTTCGGAAATAAAAACCGATATTTCCATCTGCAGAGATCCGCTTTCCGGAGTAAAAAATCCGGCGCCGAAAGTTTTCGACTCGGAGCTCAGTATTGCCGGATCGGGTTTTATTTTGACCAGACCGGACTCATAGACACTTACTCCTTCGGAAAAAGTTTCCCATTGAAGCGGATTGGCTAAGGTATTTCCCGCGGCTCCCAAAATTGTTGCCGATAAGAAAAAAGAAATAGCCGTTTTTTTGTAAATCTTTTTCACTTACAAACTCCCTTTTTTTGTTTGATTTTTAAAAACTTAGCCGATTGACACACATTCCTAAAAATAGCATAGGGGAATTATTTGTCAAATTTAAAACCCGTTTACACAGAATCGTGTAAACGGGCCAAGGCCTCCTCCTTCCCTTAGGGGTCTTTAATTTTTGCGGCGACGTGCAACTGCCGCCAGACCGGCTAATCCGGTGCCGAAAAGTAGCATAGTAGCCGGCTCGGGGACGGGAGCGGCGTCGTAGTTGACACTAAA
Organism: Candidatus Moraniibacteriota bacterium; assembly: GCA_034007405.1. Taxonomy (GTDB): domain Bacteria; phylum Patescibacteriota; class Minisyncoccia; order Moranbacterales; family UBA9337; genus UBA9337. The sequence continues at coordinate 10,865 of JAVEQZ010000028.1, forward strand.
CTTGCCACCCGAGGGCATAATCATGTCATGCTTGGTCTCCAGGCCAAGCGTGACATAGAAATCATCATCTTTAAACCCCTTCAGGTCCAGAGAAATAGTGCCCTCGAAGAATTCCTCCTGGCAATCGGTCCAGGATTGCCCGCCCCAATTCCAAGAGAAAAATGAAGTGTCTCCTTTCCAGACTTCGACAAAAAAGCTGTCGTAGTACTTGGAATCCCAAGTCCATAAATCAGCATAAATGTCAAGCAGTCCGCCTCCCGTAACTTCAAAGGAGGCTGAGTATTCGCCGATTACCTGCAGGCAGCACCACTCTTTTCCGATTGTCACCGAATTTTCATTCGTTACAACTCCTCCAATGATCGGAGTGTTAATATCGATCCAGTCGATTGAAGTGGCCGACGCGACAATCGGGGTAAAAAAACAAACAGCAAAAAAACCTAAAACTGCAATAATTCCTTTCATGGCAAACCCTCCTCGTTCTGATTAAACTAAAGAAAACCGGTTAGGTACTGGGTGGAGGATAGCACAAAAATGGCCAAAAGTCAAGAGCGGGTTTGAATTTGAAATTTTTGGTATATAATGATAAGGTAAGAACCGGTAGCGAATAGAATGTTTATTTCTCGAAAAAGTTTCTTTTTCTCCGGCCTTTCATTGCATACGGCAGCTGCGAAAAAGAATCCTTTTTCGG
>JAVEQZ010000029.1:0-2465 GCA_034007405.1 Candidatus Moraniibacteriota bacterium
TTTCATTATACAGCAACAATTTTTAAAACAAAAGGATTTTTTTGTAAAAACATTTGCCAATTGTCGATTATTCTAGTAAATTGGAGATATCTCAAAAGGCTTTAAAATAGCACTTTTTTTGAGGTGCTTGCGATGAATAACTCGGATAAAATAATTTATGGATAACATTAGAAATTTTTGTATAATCGCGCATATTGATCACGGTAAATCCACCTTGGCGGATCGGATTTTGGAAATGACCGGGACGGTGGAGAAGCGCAAAATGAAAGAGCAGTTATTGGACCAGATGGACTTGGAGCGAGAGCGCGGAATAACTATCAAATTGCAACCGGTAAGAATGGAATATGTTGTAAATGTTGAAAATGCTCAAAGTATCGAGGCTATTAAAAATAACAGTTCAACTACAATAAGCGAAGCAGTACAACAAAAGTACATTTTAAATTTGATTGATACCCCCGGTCATGTTGATTTCGGTTATGAAGTCTCCCGCTCTTTGGCGGCGGTGGAGGGGGCGGTTTTGTTGGTGGATGCCACCAAGGGAGTACAGGCGCAAACTTTATCCAATCTTTATCTGGCTATCGAGCAGAATTTGGAAATTATTCCGGTTTTAAACAAAATTGATCTGCCTAATGCCAATCCCGAAAAAACCAAAAAAGAAATTATTCATATTTTGGGTTGCCAAGAAGAGGATATTATTTGCGCTTCAGGCAAGACCGGCGAGGGGGTGGATAAAATTTTGCAAGCGATTGTAAAAAAAGTTCCCGCTCCTCGGGGAGATGAAAACAAGCCCTTGCGGGCCCTGATTTTTGATTCCAAATACGACACCTACAAAGGAGTTTTGGCGGATGTGAGAATCGTGGACGGCAAAGTGAAGCGGGAAGATAAACTCTTAATGATGGCGACTGATAAAGAAAGTGTTGCAATTGAAGTGGGCAGTTTTCGACCTCAGCTTACCGTAGAGGATTATCTGAGTGCCGGAGATATCGGGTATATTGCCACCGGTTTTAAAAGTGTGGAGCATTGCCGGGTGGGAGACACGATTACAAAAATTTCAAATTCTAAATTTCAAATTTCAAATAATTCTTTTGCTGAGGCAAAAGACGGAAATTCAAATCAAAAAATTGTGCCGTTGTCAGGATATAAGGAGGTGCGTCCGATGGTGTACGCCAGTTTTTATCCTTTGGAGGGGGAGGATTACACCTTGATGCGCGATTCCTTGGATAAATTAAAATTAAACGACGCCGCTTTTGTTTTTGAGCCGGAAAGCAATCCGGCTTTGGGGCGGGGTTTCCGGTGCGGTTTTTTGGGGATGTTGCATCTGGAAATTATTCAAGCCCGATTGGAGAGAGAATTTAATCTTTCGCCCACGATTACCACTCCCAGTGTGGTTTATCGGGTAAAATTAAAAAATACCCAAGAAGTGAAGATAGTTTATTCTCCGATGGATATGCCCGATCCGGCAATAATCGAGGAAACTCTGGAGCCGTATGTCAATTTGGATATTGTTACACCCTCGGTTTTTATGGGGAGCGTGATGGAATTATTAAACAATATTCGCAGTGAATACAAAAACACCGAATATATAGATGCGGAGAGAGTGTTGTTGCAATATCGCGCTCCTCTTACGGATGTAATTATCAATTTTCATGATGATTTAAAAAGTGTCTCTTCGGGATTCGCTTCAATGAGCTATGAGATGGACGGCTATGATAAATCGGATTTGGTCAAAATGGATATTTTGGTGGCCGAGGAAAGAGTGGAAGCTTTTTCGCGGATTGTGCCCAAGGAGAGTGCTTTCAGGGAGGGCAAACTGGCGGTCAAGAAATTAAAAGAATCAATTCCAAGACAAAATTTCGCCATCGCTATTCAAGCGGCGATCGGAGGAAAGGTGATTGCGCGCGAAACAATCAGCGCTTTTCGCAAAGATGTGATTGCCAAGCTTTACGGCGGAGATGTGACCCGGAAAAACAAATTATTGGACAAACAAAAGAAAGGTAAGAAGAAAATGAAAAATATCGGCAAAGTGGCTATTCCGCCGGAAGCTTTTTTGGCGGTATTGAAAAAATAAATAAAAAGGCAATAACTTGTTAAAATAAGAAAAATGAAAATTGAAATCAGACAACCAACCTCGGAGGAAATACAAGCGGCTCAAAGTTGGCCGACTTGGAGCAAGGAAATCTCCGAATTTGAATGGAATTATACCGAGAGAGAAACTTGCTTGATATTGGAAGGCCGAGCTTTAATCAGGGACGACGCGGGAGAGGCAACTGAGATAAAGGCCGGAGATTGGGTAATTTTTGAATCAGGCTGGAAATGTACTTGGGAGGTCTTGGCGCCGATTAGAAAAAAATACAATTTTAATTAGGATTTCTTTGGAATAGTAAGTAAGTACTCGAGTACGTACTTGAGTACTTACTTTTATTTTTATCCGATATTAATCCGCTATCGGAATCAAGAACGCTTTT
>JAVEQZ010000029.1:2565-9353 GCA_034007405.1 Candidatus Moraniibacteriota bacterium
AGAAATGAATAAAATTTGCCCGAGGGAGATTTTTTGATTTTATGAAAAAATAAATTTATGTATTTGAAAAAACTTGAAATAGTCGGTTTTAAATCTTTTGCTAATAAAACAGTGGTTGATTTTATGCCGGAAGATTCTTTGGAGGAGGTTAAAACCGGAAGTGTTGATAACGAAACAGGCAAAAAGAAGTTGGGGATAACCGCCATTGTCGGACCCAACGGGAGCGGTAAATCGAATATCGCCGATTCCATTCGCTGGGTAATGGGTGAGCAATCGATGAAGAATTTACGAGGTAAAAAATCGGAGGATGTTATCTTTGCCGGGAGCGGGGTCAAGGGGAAGTTAAATTATGCTTCCGTGTCTTTGCATTTGGATAACAGCGATAAAAAAATCCCACTTGATTTTTCAGAAGTGATTATTCGCCGAAAAATTTATCGAAGTGGCGAAAGCGAATATCTGATCAACGGCGCTAAGGTTCGCCTGAGTGATATAACCGATTTATTGGCCAAGGCCGGAGTGGGCAAGGATAGTTATAGTGTCGTCAATCAAGGGATGAGCGATGCGATTTTGAACGCTTCGATTGTGGAGCGCAAGGCGATTTTGGAAGACGCGGCCGGAGTGAAACAATATCAAATTAAAAAAGAGCGGGCTTTGCGTAAATTAGAATCCACCGCCAAAAATCTTTTGCAAGTCGGGACGCTTTTGGGCGAGATTGAACCGCATCTCAAAATTCTCAAACGACAAGCGGAAAAAGCGCAAAAAGGAGCGGAAATCAGAATAAAATTGCGAGAATTGCAGGAAAAATATTTTTCTTTTCTTTGGCATTCTTTTCAAATTGAAAGAGAGAAATCTTTGCAGGAAAAAGACACGCTGGGTCAGGAAATGATGCTACTGCAACGAGAGGTGGATAAACTGGCGGATTTTGTCAAAAACGAGTCTCAAAAAATGCGCCACAACAAAAAACAGGATGATTTGAAATTCGAACGAGATAAAATTTATCGAACGGTAAATGTTAACGAAAGAGAAGTAATGATGACGGAAGGAAAAATGGAAATTTTGAGAGACAGAATTAGACAGCAAACAATTATCCAAGCGATTCCGGTTGATAAAAAATATATCCAGGAAGAATTGGATAAAATTTATCAGTCTCAGCGAGATCTGAATCGAAAAATAAAAGAAATAAAAACTTTGGAAGAATTGACCGCACTCAAGGTTTGGGTGGCGGAAATAGAAGAAAAAATCGCTTCTCTCAAAGAGAATATCGACAAGGGCGAGGTGAAGGGGCAAAAAACCAAGGAGCAAACCGAAATCGAAATTCACGGACAAAAAGAATTGGAATTGATGAGGAAGAAAATCGAAGAGATGAAAAAAGAATTGCAAGATTCTCGGGGACAAATCGAAGCGATAAACAAAAAAATCAGAGAAGAAACCGAAAAGGATAATCGGGCGCGGGAGGAGTTTTTTCGAGCGGAAGAAAAGCTGAGAGAGCAACAGCGAAAATTGGATTTAATTAAAGATAGATATAATGAATCCAAAGTCTCTTTGGCCAGAGTGGAGGTGCGTGAGGAAGATTTGATAACGGATGCCAAAAACGATTTGAACGCCGATATTCGAAATTTAAAGTTCGACGGGGAAGCTATCAATCGTCACGAGACGGAACAAAAAATAAATCGTTTAAAAATGCAAGTGGAGCAAGCGGGCGGAATTGATCCTTTGATTGTGGAGGAGTATGAGGAAACGAGCCGGCGCTACGAGACCTTGCAACAAGAATCCAAAGATTTGGAAAACGCTATCACCTCACTGTTGGAGGTAGCCAAAGAGATGGATAAAAAAATCGACAAAGTTTTTGCCGAGGCCTTTAATCGGATCAATGAGGAGTTTGCCAAATATTTTGAAATTATTTTCGGAGGAGGAAAAGCTTCTTTGGTCAAGATCAAAAGAAAAAAAGTTGCCAGAAGCGTCGAAAACGAAAAAGAAGCCGGCGAAGGTGAAGATAAATTGGAAACCGAAATTGAAGAATTGGAGGAAGAAAAAGAGGAGGTGGGTATTGATATTAACGCTTGTCCTCCCGGCAAAAAGATTTCCAGTCTGGCAATGCTTTCCGGCGGAGAGAGATCGTTAACCTCTTTGGCCTTGTTGTTTGCCATAATTTCCTACAATCCTCCGCCTTTCTCGATTTTGGATGAGGTGGAAGCCGCCTTGGACGAGGCCAACTCCAGGCGTTTCAGTAAGATCTTGAAAAAATTGTCCAATCGGACTCAATTTGTGGCGATCACTCATAATCGGGAGACTATGCGTCAAGCGTCTTATCTTTACGGCGCCACTATGGGCGAGGACGGAATTTCCAAATTATTATCGATTAAATTGGATTAATAATTAAAATAATCTAAAAAAATGAAGCAAAAAAGAAAAATATTGATCGTGGAAGATGAAACCTCTTTGATAAATATTTTGGAGGATAAGTTTTCCAGCGAAGGTTTTGAGGTTTTAAAAGCCAATAACGGACAAATCGGTTTGGATAAAGCCTTAAGTGATTTTCCGGATTTAATTCTCTTGGATATCGCTATGCCGGTGATGGACGGTTTGGAGATGCTTAAACTTTTAAGAGAGGATAAAAGGGGGAGTGCTATGCCGGTTATTATTTTAACCAATTACGGAGATATGGAAAAATTCAACCAAGCTAAAGATTTGGGTGCGACCGATTATTTGGTTAAAGCGGATTGGGGGATGAAAAACATTGTGGAAAAAGTCAAAGAAATTTTAGCTAAATAAGGAATGGAAAAATTTATTTGCAAAAAACCGTTGTGTCTTACAACGGTTTTGTTTTTTTGCTTTTGGAAAAATCTTCCGTTTCGATATCGGATATTCCCGGATCACCTTTGCGCGCTTTCATACCGGAGAGAGGAAGGGAGACAAAAAAGACGGTTCCCTTATTTTCCTCGGATTGAAATTTAATTTTTCCTTCGGCGCTTTCTACGATTTGCTTGACCAGGTATAATCCCAAGCCGGTTCCTTCGGTTTCGGAATGATAGGCGTTGTCGGCTCTGAAAAATTTGGAAAAAATATTTTTTTGTTGTTCTTTGGGTATTCCCAAACCTTCATCTTTTATTTTTATTCGCAAGTTTTTGAGATCTTTGGCGATGTTAATCTCAATCGTGCTTTCGACTTTTCCGTATTTGACAGCATTGGAAAGAAGGTTTTGAAAAATAATACGCATCAATTTGGGGTCGGTTTTGACAAGGGGAATTTCGGAAGAATAAATCCTTTTTACGGTTAACTTTTTTTCTTCCACTTTGGGAGTTAACTCTTTGATTGCTTCTTCGGCTATGCCGATAATATCGGTTTTTATCGGTTCTATGACAAAACTCTCCATTTCCATTCGAGAAATACCCAAAAGAGAATTGACCAGTTGAATCATTCTTTTATTTCCTTGATATATTTCATTTAAGTACTCTTTTTGGGAGGGGGTTATTTTCCCCACATCTCCGGCCAGCAGGAGCTCGGTATACCAATTAATAGAAGAAAGAGGGGTGCGCAATTGATGGGAGGCCAGCGAGACAAATTCGGTCTTGGCTCGATCAATTTCGTATTCGTGGGTGATATCTCTAAAGACTACTACCGCTCCGACAGTCTGACCTTCTTGATTGATAAGCGGAGAGGCGGATTTGGAAACGGGAACAAGTTTTTTGTTTTTGTTCATCAGCAGAGTGGCGGCGAATCTTTTCTGAATTTTTCCGGTAGTCATTGCTTCTTCGATAAAGCAAGCTTTTTTACGATTATCGTTATGGGACGGGTTTTTGAATTTCAAAATATCTTCGGTTTTCTTGCCGAGTACTTCCTCAGTTTTGAAACCGGTAATTTTTTCCGCTTCTTTATTGAACATAGTAATTCTTTTTTCGGTGTCGACAACAAAAACTCCGTCGCCGATACTTTTCAGTATGGAATCGATTTTATTTTTTTCTTCGGCGATTTCGCGAGTTCTTTCTTTGATTTCTTTTTCCGTGTTTCTTATGGAATAACTGATGGTGTTGGCCATCTTATTGAAGCTTTCGGCGATTATTCCGAATTCATCTTTGCTTTTGAGTTGAATGCGGGTGTTGAGGTTTTGACTGAATTTTTCTAGGGAAGATATGATTTGCTTAAAAGGGCGAGTGAAATAATCGATGAAGAAATAAAGGATGATAGGAATGGTAAAAAACACCAATGATATTATCGAAAGTATCGATAATTTCATCGTTCTTTCCAGCAGGGCCACCTCTTTGTCGGAGATGTCCACCCCTACGATTGCCACCGCTTGTCCCTCGGAGTCATAAATCGGAGCATAGCCGGACAGCCAACAACCCCAGCTGTCGCAGACAATTTCCTCGTCGGCAATCTTTTTTTTAAAAGCTTGTTTCATCTGCGGGTAATTGGTGACATCGAAATCTTTTTTGAAATATTGATAGAATTCTTCGGGAGACGGTTCGGTTTCTAAATTTTCGGTGTAGGTGCTAAAGATAAATTGCCAAATATTTTCTCGCTCGCTTTTGGTCATAATGTAAACGGCGCCGACGTCTTCATTGTTTTTTTGGATAGAGAAAATAGTTTGATTTATTTTTTGATAAGCTTCGGTTTGAGCGTCTTGGATATTTTGAATCTTTTTTATCTCATCTCCGTCGATAACGGAGGCGGTGGAGGCGGCAATGGCGACCAGTTTTTTCTTGAGGATTTCCCGATTTAAATTCTGGATATTTTTGTAGATTACCGCTCCGGAGAGAAGCAAAGAAGAAATCACCAATAGCTCTACTATTAAAAGCAATTTAGCGCGAAAACTTAAGCCTTTTATTTTGCCGGACATTTTTTTATTTTATTTTTTATTTATATTTTTGATTATAAGGCATAATCGGGAAAAATAAAAATAAAATTATCAAAAAATAAATTGGTGGTTTTTTTGATTTTATGTTATAATCAAAACAAGAAAAACTTCCGTCAAGACAAAAATGAAATCAAAACAAAAAGCAAATAAGGAGAGCATGTTTTTTTTAAAAGGCACTTCCATTATCGAAGCGCTGGTTTTGATTTTTGTTTTTTCGGTGGCTGTTTTATCTTTTTATTCGGTTTTTGCGGTAGGTGCTAAATATATTTTAAATTCAAAAAATAAAATTTTGGCGATATCTCTAGCTAATCAGGAAATGGAAAAATTGAGAAATTTGCCTTATGATCAGGTTGCTTTAAAATACGGAGTCCCGGCCGGACCGATAGACCAATACAAAGACGTGACTGTTGGAGATAAAACTTTTCGAGTCGAGACATATATCCAATTTGACGATGATCCCGAGGACGGTACTTATAACGGAATTCCTTTGGACAATGTATCTAATGATTACAAAATTGTAAAAGTTTGGGTACTTTGGGGAGAGAGAACGGAAAAGGAAAAAGTCGCATTGACTTCAAGGTTTGTTCCTCCGGGAGTGGAAACAAATGCCGGAGGGGGTACTTTTTCTATTAATTCAATAGATTATGCCGGTAATCCGGTACCGAATGTTTCAGTCAATATATTTAACGATCAGCTAACAGATTTGGTAAATTACAGTACTTTTACCGGTGCTAGCGGAAATATTCTTTTGCAAGGAGTTGTCGGAGATCCGGATCGAAACTATCGAATTACTATGAGTAAATCCGGCTATGAGACAGTAGTGACCTATCCTGCCGATTATGCGGCTTTTATTCCCAATGATATGCATTCAAATATTATTGTCGGTGCCTTAAATGAAAAAACAATAATTATCAATAAGCTTTCCAATTTGACTTTTAATTTTAAGGATTCTTTAGGGAATGACTTGGCAAATGTGGATTTTGATTTAACAGGCGGCAGGCGAATGGATGACGGTTCGGTCGAGCCCGGAGTTTATAAGTATGATCAATCCGTTTCGACCAATAGTGAGGGAAATTTTTCCGTTAGCAATGTTAGTTCGGGGAGATATTTTTTGGAAGACTTTTCTTTTTCTTCGGGGGATTATGAATTTAGAAAGATTGAGGCGGGGGATGATTTGGATAAAAGTTCCCTGATATTGGTGCCGGGAAGTAATTTGGCCACTGATGTTCTTTTTATGGATAGGGATGTCGACTCGGCTTATATAAAAGTTTCCGATTCGATTTCATCGTCTCCTGTTGCTGATGCAGAGGTAAAGTTAAAAAATGAACTTTTGGCTTATGAGGTTACTTTGACCACCGATAAATACGGTTACGTCTATTTTCCTCAGTCTATTGATATTCCCTTACAAAATTCCGCTACTTATGAAATAAGTGTTTCAAAGGATAACTATCAAGACGAGAATACTGATATTACTATAAATAAATTGACAAATAAAGAGGTGATTTTAGAGGCTGATTAAATTTATAAAATATATGATTAATGTGATTAGAAAAGTCTTGATACAAAAAAAGAGGGGGATGACTTTGTCCGAGTTAATCATTGCTATTTCTATTTTTTCTATGGTAATGGTGGGCGTTAATCAGCTCTTTATATCATCTTGGCGTAACTATAAATTAGTGATGAATACGAGTGAGGTTAATTTAAAGGCTAATAGGGGGATGAGTAATGTGGTTAATGTTTTGAGGCGAGTCACTGACGGAGCAGATGGGAGTTATGCCGTTCTTGGTGCCGGAAGTTTTGATCTAAAAGTTTTTAGCGATGTTGATAAAGATAATAAAATTGAAAGAGTGCATTATTATATCGAGGGGGAGGAATTAAAAATGGGAACAACTGAGGCGAGTAGTTTTCCTCTCGTTTATCCGAGTGCAGATTC
>JAVEQZ010000029.1:9453-11275 GCA_034007405.1 Candidatus Moraniibacteriota bacterium
GTTCTTTGCGACTCGGATATTCGTTTCGGGGAAGGAACTGATGTGAATGGTAAGATACACGCCAATCAAGGGATTCGTTTTGACGGCTTGGCGAGAAATGTTGTAAGTAGCAGTGTTTTGACTTACGATGATCCTGATCATGGCGGATCAAAGGAATATGGTGTACATACCCACAAAGATACAATTGATCCTTTACCGCCAAATGCAATTCCTGACAGAAATGATGTTTTTATGGCAGGAAGAACTTTTCCTACTCCTACAAGAGATTTCGACTCTATTTTGGAGGATATTGCCGATATGAAGAGTGAGGCGGGTTGTAATAATGTTGGAAGTTATTGTAGCGGTAACGCCGACGGGGCGATAATTTCTGGCAATGGAATATATTTCAACAATGCCAATCACGGGAGACATATAATTCTTCAGGCGGATGGAACAATGCTGGTTTCCAGGGTGACCAATATGTCGGATAATGAATTTAAAAACCAAACCGCTTTTGTGACTTATAATATTCCCGACGGAGGAGTTATTTTTGTTGAAGACGATGTTTGGGTGGAGGGAAGCATAAATAATAAGCGAGTAACTATTGTGGCAGCCAATTTAACAAGTGGAAATAGTAAAAATATTTTCTTGAAAAACGATTTGACCTATACTAATTATGATGGAAGTGATATTATTGGTTTAGTGGCACAGGGGGATGTCGAGGTGACAAAAAACAGTGAAAATAATTTAAGAATAGACGGAGTTTTGCTTTCTTATGGAGGAAAAGTCGGAAGAGAACATCGTGCAGGCGATTATAAGGATACGATTACAATTTTTGGGGCGATTGTAAGTAAGTTGAGGTATGGTTTTGCATATACGGATGGGACAGGCTATCAAAATCGTAATATTATTTATGATAATAATTTACTCTATTATCCGCCCCCCTATTTTCCTACTGGCACGGATTATTTAATAGATTTTTGGGAGGAGTTATAAAAGAAAAATAAAAAAACAAAAAGATGAAATTTTTCAGCAAAAAAATAATTGATTTTTCCGATAACGCCGTGGGTTTGAGTATAACCGACGATCGAGTGCGAGTTGTTCATTTGGAAGATCGAAAAATAAAGGGTTATAATTCCGTCTATGTACCGGAGGGGATTGTGCGGGACGGAGAAATTGTCGATAAAGGTAAGCTTTTCAAATTTGTGGAAGAAGCTTTCAAGAAGGCGCGACCCAAAAAAATAAAAAATAAAAAAGTCCGGATTGCGCTTTCGGAGTCGAAATCTTTTTTGCGTTTAATTTCAATGCCGCAGATGGAGGAAAAGGAAATTGCGGAAGCGATAAAATGGGAAATAGAAGCCAATATTCCTATGGCTCTTGATCAAGTTTATTATGATTGGCAGTTAGTAAGAAATACCTTTATCGAACAGGACGGGGAATTGAGGGTTCTGGTTTTAGCAGCTTCCAAAAAACTGGTTGATCAATATTTACAAATTTTGGAGAAATTCGGTTTGGAAGTAGTTGGCATTGAGTCGGAAACAACCGCTTTGACCAGAAGTTTATTGAGTGAAAAAAATGTCGGAAAAACTTCCCTGATAATCAATATTGACAAAAATAAAACCAGCTTTATTTTTGCGGTGGATAACATTCCTTGCTTTACTTCCAGTATCCCGGTTTCGGAAAAAAATGTTATCGGGGCGATTGCCAAAAAATTCAATATCTCCAATCAAAAGGCGGAGGAAATAGAGCGAAAAGACGGAATTGGTTCCTTTTTCGAGGATGATGCCTTGTTTGAGGCTATTCGTCCGGTGTTGGACGGGTTGATTTTGGAAATTCAAAAGAC
>JAVEQZ010000030.1:0-11268 GCA_034007405.1 Candidatus Moraniibacteriota bacterium
CTGACCTCAATGATATTCTTGGTGTGATCGACTTTATTTGTTTTTCCACTCAATTTATCTATCATAATTATATCACCTTCTTTTTTAAATTATAAAACAAGTCACTATTTTTTATTAAATAGTTAAAGCATTAACGAGTTAACGAGTTTCTAAAAAAATACAAATTCGTTAATCCGTTAACTCGTTAACTCAAAAATATTTTCAATCGCATTCCAAAGCTTTTTTCAAATTTTCCAAATTTTTTTCCATTTCGGTAAGATAGTTTTTTCCTTGCCCGATTTCTTCCACACTCAATCCCCCGATCGGATTAAGCACCAAAGTTTCCGCTCCGGCCTCGTTGGCCACTACTTGAGACAAGCGGGGACTGATTAAACTTTCGAAAAAAATATACTTTATCCCCTTTTGCCGAGCAATCTCTGAAATTTCCGCCAATTGTCTGGGTGAGGGCTCTTCTTCCGGAGAAAATCCCGCAATCGAAATTTGATTCAATCCATATTCCTGCGCCAGATAACCGAAAGCTTTATGAGCGGTGATAAAATCTTTTTTTTCGCAACCGACCAGCTCCCTTCGGAAAACGCTGTCCAGATTCAAGAGCTTGGTCTTGAGAATATTCAAATTTGATTGGTAATAATCTCGATTCTTGGGATCGACACGCATAATCTCAATCGCTATCAAATCGGCCATCTCTGAAGCTATTACCGGATTCAACCAAAAATGCGGATCATTTTCCAAAATCTTCTCGCCCGCTTTGCGACTTTCCAATTTTTCTTTCATAACCAAAATATTCAAACCTTTCATAATCCCATTTTCCCTAATCTTCTTTTCCCAAACTTCCAAACCGCCACCGTTCAAAATCAAAAGTTCACTTCTTCGAACAGTAATCATATCTCGAGCGGTTAGTTCATAATCATGCGGTTCTCGACCGGCCGGAGTCAGATTGACAACCTCGACAAAATCTCCCCCGATTTCCGAAGTCAAGAAATAAAGCGGATAAAAACTGGTTATCAGACTCAATTTATTTGTCATATCAATCGGTTCGTTTTTGTTTTTCAAGTAAGCCCAAGTCAAAAACAACCCTGTCATTAAGGTTATCGTCAATAAAAAATAAAGATAATTTCTTTTTCTTCGCATATAATAAAATAGTAACGATTTTTTGCGCAAATGTCCACTCGAATCAAAAAATGTTTTTAAAAAAATTATTTATTCCAAATAGTTTTTCGATTATTTTTTTTGCGAATGTTTTCAAAAAAATAAACAACGAGGACAAATAATCCAACCATCATCCAATCCCAAATTTCAATCGGCGCCATCCGCAAATATTTCTGAAAAAAAGGCGTATACATAAACCCGACAAAAATACTCACCGAGGCAAAAATTGCCCCGATGGCAAATTTGTTTCTGAAAAATCCCAATTCAACAGGCGTAAGTCTTTCACTGCGAGACTGAAGTAAATTGGCCATCTGCGTCATAGCCAAAACGGCATACGCGGCTGTGGTTGAACGGACATATAACAAACTGTTTTCATCCAAAATATCGCCCCATCGCCAACCGCCCCGCATAATTGAAAAAATAAAAGTTGCCACCGCCCCACCGGCCATAATCAAACCTAAGAAAAAAATTCTTTTAAAACTCTTAGTATCCAAAATGGCCCCGGAATTTTTTTTCTTTTTCTTCGGTCCGCCTTTTTCTCTCGGTTCCAAACTCAAAGAAAAAGAAGGTAAGATATCGGTCGCCAAATCAATAGCCAAAATCTGAACCGCCATGACCGGAGACGGAATTTGTAACATAACTCCCAGTGTCACTGTTAACAACTCGCTGGCATTCGAAGTAAAAACATAATGCACAAATTTTTTCAAATTGGCATAGATTGTTCTACCCTCCTTAATACCGTTTACAATAGAAGCAAAATTGTCATCCAGTAAAATCATATCGGCAGCCTCCTTGGAAACATCCGTTCCAATAATACCCATCGCCACTCCCACGTCCGCTTTCTTGAGAGCGGGAGCATCATTCACTCCGTCACCGGTCATCGCTATTACTTGTTTGTTTTGTCTCAAAATATTGGCAATGCGCAATTTTTGCTCCGGCGCAATCCGAGCAAAAACAATGTCCTTCTTAGTCACTTTTTCAAAAATTTCTTTATCGCTCAATTGATTCAATTGCTTACCGTTAACTATTTCATACTCACCGCCCTCTTTGATTAAATTTATTTTTTTGGCAATAGCGCCGGCGGTCACCTCGTAATCCCCTGTAATCATAACCACTTTTATCCCCAATTCTTTGCACTCTTTAACAGCTTCGGCCACATCTTGACGAGGCGGATCGATCATTGCCATCATCCCCACCCAAACCAAATCCCTTTCCGCTTCTTGTGCGTATTTTTCCTTGGGTACATCTTGCATATCACGATAAGCAAAAGCCAAGACTCGCAAAGCCTGAGCGGACATACTATTGTATAGTTGCTTAATTTTTTCTTTATCTTCCCGAGTAAAAGGCAAAATTCGATCCTCAATCTTTATCTTATCGCAGAGATTTATCAATACATCCGGAGAACCTTTAACAAAAGAGCGCACCTCCGAATTTTTATAAATCACACTCATCCTCATCCTTTCCGAAGAAAAAGGAATTTCGGTAATTTTTGTTTCTCCGATTGAATAAAAATTTTTCTTGGGATTATATTTTTCTCCGGCTACTACAATCGCCCCCTCGGTCGGATCACCGACCACCACCCTTCGCCCATCCTTCAAAATAATGTTGGCATCATTGCACAACACTCCTATTCTGAATAACAATTCCAGATTTTTTATCCCCGCCGGATTGACCGCCCGATCATCTAAATAAAAATTTCCTTCCGGCGAATAACCCGTACCGCTGACAGTTACTTCTTGATTATTAATTATCAAATGTGTGACAGTTAATTCGTTTTTGGTGATAGTCCCGGTTTTATCGGTACAAATAATATCGACCGATCCCAAAGTTTCCACCGCATTTAATTTTTTGGCCAAAACTTTATGTTTCAAAAGTTTTTTCATCCCCAAAGAAAGAGATACCGAGATAGCCGCCGGCAAACCTTCCGGCACTACCGAAACCGCCAAGGCTAAAGCGAAAATAAAATTATGATACAAACTCAACCCCGAAAAATAACCGGCAATCATAACCGCCACCCCGATCAAAACGGCAATCACGGTCACATTTTTTCCCAAGCGACGCATTTGTTTTTGCATCGGAGTCAAAGTTTCTTTCATCTCTCCGGTCAAATGAGCGATTCTTCCCAATTCAGTATTTAGTCCCGTCCCCGTCACAATAAAAAAACCCTCTCCGGTCGAAACGGTCTCTCCCATAAAAAGCATATTATCGATATCGGCGATAGGCACATTTTCTTCTTGAATAATCTTGACCGATTTGCTTTCCGGCTTGGATTCGCCGGTAAAAATAAAACTGTTTACCTTTAAATCATAACTTTCTGTCAGATATCCGTCCGCCGGAACATTGTCCCCGGCCGCCACAAAAATCGCGTCTCCCGGCACAATCATTTTGGTATCAATTTCCTGCTTTACCCCATCCCTGATAACCTGAGCCTTGTCGGTCGTCAGCTTTTTGATACTATCCAATATTCTCTCCGCTTTGAATTCTTGGAAAAAACCGATTATGGCATTGGTTCCCACGATTATCAAAATAATGATTACATCCCGATATTCTCCGAAAATAAAAGCCAACAAAGCCGCCACCAAAAGAATCCACACTAAAGCGTCGTTGAATTGACCGAGGGCCAACTTTACCCAGCGCCAGTCTTGTTTTCTTTTTATTCTGTTTTTACCATACTCCTTCAATCGAACCAATGCCTCCACTTGAGAAATACCGCCTTGAGAAGAAGTCTTGAATTTTTCCTCCACTTCTTTTTCACTTAGACTATATATCGCTTTTTCGCTCATAAAATTTGTTTTAAATAAAAAAATACCCCTCCGGTTAAATTATATATTAAATGAAGAAATAAAAAAACAAGCCTAAAAAAATTTAAAAACCCCGGTCAGAAATATATTCTGACGGGGTAAGCTTCAAAAACTACCCGGATTTTCTTTGCTCTTCCTGAATCCTTACCGATTCCTTCATTATTTCCCTAAAAATATTTTCCGTAAAATCAGGATTTATTTTTCTATCCTCGGCCGACTTTCTCAGTTTTTTAATTTTTATTTCCTCCACCTCGACATTCAAAATTGGCAGATTTGATTTTCTTTTTTGTTTTTCTATTTTCAAAGCTGTTTTCATCCGACAAAAAATCAAACTCAAAATCAAATAATCAATAAAAGCGATAATTTTTCGGTGTTTTTTCATAAATTATTTCTAGAGATATTCAGAAAAAAAGTGGGCTATCTATTATTAAACCAGATATATAAATTTTTATTTTCATCACCCCTGATTGTGTAATAATAAGAATTAACCAAAACGGGCAATGCACCGAGAAACTCTTTGTCTTTTTTGGGAGATTCTTGAGGTTGAATAGCTGGAAAATTATACCACCTCAAATTGGTGTATCCGAAAACATGTTTTCCGAAATCGTTTGGAATTAAATGTTTTATGATAGGATAATCTTTTTGTAAAGATTTAACTCCCGGGGCATTCCCAATAGAATCCATAAAATAAATATTTGAATTTTCGTTGTCCCTATGATCCTCAACAATAATTTTCGACAAATCACCAATGAGCATAGTGGCAAAAAAAGTTTTATAATTCTTTTGATATTCCAAAGCATTTCCAAACATAAAAGAAAAAATAAAAAAACAATACAAAAGAACCACTGCCGGTGTTGCAAAAAATCTAAAAGGTGGTCTGGCTAAAAATAAGGCCACGATAGCAATAAAAGCATTAAACCCCACGAAATATCTGGGCACAGACCCAACCTTATCAACAAAAATAAAAAATCCTTGAAAGAAAACAAACATTAAAAATAAAGCCATTAAAGCTAATACAAAGGATGCAAACTTATTTCGTTTACTAATAAGCACAAACTTAATCACAAATAGAATAATCATCAGTGTCAAAACATAAACCCAATTATCATTAAAGTTATTAATAATTTCTCCAAAATTGTCTCTTATGTTTCCAATGACACCTAGAGTCATTTCATTAGCTGGAAAAAAATTATTATAGCCGAATATTTTAGTCTGCAAAAAAAATATTCTAAAAACAACCAAGGCACTAAGATAACTCATCACCGAAACAAGAAGAAAATCCCTCATTTCATGAGCACCAAGAGACTTATTATTCCAAGAATTAAATAACAAAAAAATTACAATCATAATATAGACCCCACTGGAAAGTTGATATGTTGTAAGCATAATCAATAAGCCCAAAAAAGAGGTGGCAAAAAATAACATTTTATTTTTAAATGCAAACAAAAAAGGAAAAATCGAAGCAAGAATGGACAGAGCCATATAGGGTGAGTCAAACTTAAAAGCAAAACATTCCAGAAAAAAAGGGCTTAATCCCAAAAATGCGGCCAACAAAACACCCAAACGAGTCAACTTCTTCTCTGAAATAACCCAACAAAGAATAACGCTCGACAAAGAAATTAATAAAATCGCTAATATTTGAGTGAGTGGTGCTATATCTCTTAATTTAGAATCAGCATGAATAAAAACTGACAAATACTCTGAGGTCCAACGACTATGCAGGTAAGCCCAATCTCTACCGCCATTCAGGGCCCGCTCGGAGTCATCTATATAATTAACATTCGCCCTAAATAAGGGCAACAGAGCCAAGAAAAATATAAAAAAAATAAATAAAGTCGGCTTACTGAAAATAGAATAATATTTCGATAAAAAAACTTTAATTGAAGATTTTATATCTTCTTTAAAGTTTATAAAAATTTGAATATTTTTCATGGTTATAAATTTAATTATTAACATTCAAGCTCAATATAAAGTAAATTTAAAATTCCATCCTCCAAGTTCCTCTTGAAAAAAATAAAATTCAAAATTATTTTTTATCCACCGGCAGATAAACCGTAAAATGCGAGCCGACTCCCTCGATACTCTCGACGGTAATCCGCCCCTTCATTCTTTTGACAATCTCCATCGTTATCCAAAGACCCAAGCCCGTGCCGGTAATATTTTTGGTTTTGTCATTTTGAATTCTGTAAAATTTGCCGAATAAATTGGCCTGATCCTCGGAAGAAATACCAATTCCGGTATCGGCGATGGTAATGCCCAATTCTTTATCCTTCAGTCCGACACTGACCGTTACCGAGCCTTGCGGAGTGTATTTTATCGAATTGCCGATCAAATTTATCAAAACCTGTTTTAATCTATTGCCATCCGCCAAGACAAAAGAATTATTTTCAACAGGATCGAAGCTCAAAGCCAATCCTTTTTGAATAGCTTGCGATTTTATCTCCTCAATCGATTCGCCAATCACTTTATTAACATCCACACTCTCGATTTTCATCGGCATTCGATTTCCTTCCAATCTTGAAACCTCCAACATATCCGATACCAACCCGTTCAATCTATCCACAGAAATTGTAATGTTATCCACATATTGCTTAGCCTCACCATCGGCCAAGACTTCCTTTTTTTCTTTCAAAAAATCAAGATAACCTTTTATCGCTCCCAACGGCGAACGCAACTCATGACTGGCCATCGAGATAAACATATCTTTCATCTTGTCCAACTCTTTCAACTTTGTTACTGTCAACGCATAACCGAAGAGCTTGGCTTGATTAGAAACAAAAAGCAATACAATAACAATAGTCAAAATCAAAACCCAATAAGAACGATAAATAGTTTTGTTAATCAAGTTATCAGTCCCGGCCAACGACAAGGAAATCGACATTAGGCCGATTTTTTCATCTCCGCTTCCATAAATAGCCTTGGTAACTCGCCAAAATCTCCCTCCATCCTTTTGGTCCAAAAAAGCGATTCCTTCTTGAGTGCTCCAGGCCAGTATGTTTTGTCTCAATTCATTTTCCTGTTTAGTGCCGACTAAATCTCTCTGATTGGAAGCCACCACCTCAAACTGACCATCTTCCAAAGGTTTACTAACGGTTATTTCAATAATCTCACTATCTTCAGTGACAATCCCGTCAATAATCGCTTGAATTTTTGTCTCATCCTTCAAGCTATCGGAAAAAGATTTGGTTATTATCTCCTCCACCAGGACAGCTTTTTTTTGCGTTATCTTGTTTATATCCGCCTCATAACTGGAGTTAATCAGATAGGTGTTGATAAAAAAAGCCACCGGAATCAAAAAAACCAAAACCAGAGAATAAGTTATGCTTGGATTTTCCCTAATAAAAGAAACCGCCCGCGAGAAGATATTTTTCATAAAATTATTTTTTACTCTTCGAAGAAAATTTTATTATGCTTGCATTATAGCACAAAAAACAACCTATTTGAAAAATAATTAAGCGCTAAAAAATAAAATTAAAAATATATCCTATCAATATCATCCCCAAAGCAACCACCCCGAAAAAAGTAGCCAGTAGCGGCAATCGTATAACTTTTTTCAATATCAAGGCTTCCGGTAAGGAGAGTCCTACAATCGCCATCATAAAAGCCAAGGCTGTCCCCAAAGGAACGCCCTTATCAATCAAAGATTCGATAATCGGAATCACGCCGGTAGCATTAGAATAAAGTGGCACCGCCAAGATTACCGCCGCCGGAACCGCCCAAGGATTGTCTTTGTTTATATATTTTTCAAAAAATCCCTCCGGCACATAACCGTGAATAATCGCCCCCAATCCCACACCCAATAAAATATAAGGGATTATTTTTTTTGAGATATCCCAAGCCTCCCGAGCGGTAATTTTTAAAACTTGAGAGGAAAATTTATTTTTTTCTTTTTCCGATCCGGCTTCATTATTCGAATTATTTTTCCAAACAAACTCTGCTATATATTTTTCCATCTTCAGCTTTCCTATCAACCACCCCCCGATCATTCCCAATAAAATTCCCGCCCCGGCATAAACCAAAGCGATTTTCCAACCGAACAATCCGACAAACATCGCTATCGCCACCTCATTAACCAAAGGCGAAGTGATCAAAAAAGCGAATGTCACCCCCAAAGGAATTCCCGCTTTCAAAAAACCGACAAACAGCGGTATGGAAGAACAAGTACAAAAGGGCGTTATCGCTCCAAAAATAGTGGCCAAAAAGTAATCCGCTCCGAATAGTTTATGCGTTACGAGAAAATCTCTTAATTTTTCAATCGGCAAATAATATCGCAACAAACTCATAAAATATGTAATAGCCAAAAGAAGCAGAATTATTTTGATACTGTCGTAAATAAAAAAATTAACCACTTCGGCTATTTTGGCATCCTCCGAAAAATTAAAAATGTTATATGTCAGCCAATGGGCAAATTGTTGAATCATAATTTTTTATAAATTAATTAGATATTTAACTAAATATTTTAAATAATAGATTCCCGCCAAAAGAAATATCGTAGCCACTCCGTAACGCATTATTTTTTCGATTTTACTCATAGCGTTATACATCTTACCAACTTTCTCCACACTAAAAGCCAAAATGATGGAAAAGATTATTACCGGCAAACCTGTCCCCAAAGCGAATAAAGGAGGAAGCAGTAAACTCTCACCGGATGATAAAACCAACGGGATAAGCATTCCAAAAAACAACACTCCGCTATATGGACAAAACGCCAAAGCGAATAAAATTCCCAAAAGCAACGTTCCAATATGCCCCCTGGTCACCAACCACTCCTTGACTTTTTCCACCTTCTCGCCCTTGGAGCCAAAATTTATTTTTATCACTCCGAACATCACCAAGGAAATAAAAATCAAAACTATCCCCAACACCTTATCCCCCCAACCCTGAAAAATACTCTTGATCGAAAACTCGGAAAAACCCAAATAAATCAAAGTTGCCAAAATTGTATAGCTAATTCCCCTTCCTAAAGTATAAATAAAACCACTGATTAAGGTGTATTTGACAGTTTTGATGTCTTTGGAAATATATGCAATAGCGGTAATATTGGTTGCCAAAGGACAAGGACTGATAGAAGTCATCACGCCCAAAATAAAAGCGGTTAGAAGCGGAATATTGTACTGATCAATTAACACATTCAAGATATCCATATTACAAAGAATTATTTAAAGGAAACTAATTTTTGCCTAAAGAAATCGGTTATTTCTTTTTCATCCGCATAGCATCTTCCTTCCGCCCAAAGAAACGGCACCCCGAATGATTCCTCATCCATATTGCAATACATCGCATCCTCCGCCATCTGCTCAAAATTAGCTTCAATTTCGTTGATGTTTTTTTCTTCAAAAGCAATTACGTTTTTCACATTATTTTCTAAAAGATATTTTTTAACACTTTCACAGCTAGAACAATTATCGCCAGTATAGAAAGTGATATTTTTTTCTTCTACTTCTTTTTTGTTTTCCACTGAAACAGTTTCACTAATTATGCTTCTAATTTTTTTAGAAAGATAATCGGAAAAAGATTTTTCATTGCTCACTAAGCGCCAAATTTGCGCATCTTCTTTGATATTATCTTCTCCATCAATAATTGAATTGATAAATAATGAGGTTCCCGAAGCCTTAAACTTATTTGTCAGATCTTTATTCTCCGCCAAATCAATATTTATTTCTCTAAATTCAATTTTTCCCGAATTAAGCTCCTGGGAAAAATCTTCCTCCAATAATTTTTTTGTGTATTCCCCGGCTGTGACACAAGAATAACAACGATTGGTACTATGAAATAAAAAGATTTGAATTTTTTCCGCCGGATTTTTTTGCGCTAAATTTTTCGAATTATTTCCCTCTGTCAATTGGGATTGATTATCGGTTTTGTTAATATTATTATCCTTTTTGGAGTTAAAACTCGCCAACACTAAAAGCAAAACAAAAAACAGAGCCCCTCCGTAAAGTGTGAATTCTCCTATCTTTTTTATTCCACCCTTAATTTTTTTATTATCCTCTGACATAAATTTATTTTTTATTTTATATATTTAACAACACCCCCCACAAGAACAACCACACTCTCCTTCTTTTTTATTTTCCGACTTTTCTCCGATGCCTTCTTGTAAAAAAGAAGCAATTTCTTCGGCGGATGGAATTCGGCCGGAAACTTTAACCTCCTCATTAATCACTAAACCGGGCAAACTCATCACTCCGTAATTCATAATTTCTTGGATATCGGTTATCTTTTCAACTATTGCCTCAATTTTTAAATTACTCAAAACCTCTTTTACCGCACCTTCCAATCTTTGACAATTGGGACACCCGGTGCCTAAAATCTTTATATTCAGCCCGTTAGAAATCTTTTTGTTATCATTCATATATTTTTATATTCTTTAATTATTTATCTGCATCTTGCTTTAATGTTTTAATGCTTTATTGTTCATTTGATTAACTGATTTAATAACTTTATTTTTTCGTCAAACATCTTTTTATTTAAACTGTAATACACAAAAGATCCCTCCTTTTTCTTATTTAATATTCCCACTTTTTTTAATTCCCCCAAATGATGAGAAGTAAGTTTTTGAGAAATCTTCAGGGCTTTATAAATCTCACAAACACACAGGGTTTTTTGTCTTAAAAGACAAATTATTCTCAATCTGTTTTTCTCTGAAATAATTTTTAGAAAATCATAAACCTCATTCAAATTCTCACTCCTCCCGGCCCCTTTTTGAAAACATTTAAAATCCATAAACAAAAAACATACTAATTTACATTAGTATGTTATCATCTCCCCCAAAAGGCGTCAACCTTCCCTTCAACAAAATTATAAATCCTGACATTCGGCCTGTTTCGAACTTAAAAAACAAACTCGCCTGGCCCATAACCACAAAACCGCCCAGACGATAACCGGAGCTATTCCGCTCAGCCAATAGCCTTTAAGTAAAGCTATGTGCAAACCGGTAAAAATAAAAGCCGGGTAAGAAAACATCTGCAAAGCTTTCCATTTTTTCCCGAGAATTTTTTGCGAGAAAGTGTTGGAGGTTATCAAGGGGAAAAACATCGCCACCGCCCCCAAACTGCCCCAAAACAAAAAATTATCCGGTCGCCAAAAATTCGGATTGGAAAAATAACTCCCCAGCAATCCCGAACTTATCAAAAATATCCCCGCGTGCAAAAAAGCGCTTATCCCGCAAATTATTCCCAGTTGTTTGCGATAAATCAATTTCTGTAGCAAAAATTTATTTTTGGTTATTTGCGCCAACGGTCGCCAATACAAAATAACAATCAGCAAAAACCAGCTTAGCTTGGCAAAAAATAAATGTATTTCCATAGATTATTTGAGT
>JAVEQZ010000031.1:0-11094 GCA_034007405.1 Candidatus Moraniibacteriota bacterium
TTCTCCTGAAATGTTGAATGCAACTGTTCTCATCAGGATGCTGCTTTACAAAATCTATAAAATTCATTTTCAATATATTTTGTACAAATATAATAATTTAGGCACATTAGCGGATAATCATAAAATAAAATATAGATATCTTAATTTGAGTAACTCTACAAATGAGTGCATCGAAGCCAAAAACCTTTACTCAGAACTAAGCGATTCTGCAGAAATCTCTTCAATAAAAAGAATCGCATCTGTTTCAGATGCATTAGCTGTTGAAAAGAATTGGCCAAACACAAAGTATCCAAAGTTACTTGGTGAAAAATATTTCTCGCATGCCCAAAGTACTGCTGAGTTTATTGATATTTCTAATAAGTACAATTTTTTAGATTCGAAATGCGAGGTAAAGGCAGTAGAGGGAATTGAGACTTTTTCCGACATTGAATTGTATAATAATAAATGGAGCAAAACAAATGTCGGCTTACTGGTCGAGAGTAAAGCCATTCAAGTTTGCTCGAGGGATGAACTGAAGTTGTTTATTAATTTATTCCCAAAAGAATTTACAATTAGTGCCAAAAAGGAATACATTGCTTCGGCACCAAGTTATAGAGAGTTCATAAGAACGGCATGGATTGAGTATCCTGATTTAATTAATTTGCCCCAAACATTTGATGAAACAGACCTTGCTAACGTTAAAGAGCATTACAAGAATCTTTTAAATAATGAATCGTTTTTTAAAAGTGAGCAACTAAGTTCACTTCGCAACAACTTATTGGATATTTCCCTTAACAGTATATATTCCAAAGCTAAAGACAATAATGATACTCTGTTATTATTAGCAGACATTTTAGACGAAGAAGAGTGGCTTCATGCAAGAAATAGAGAAAATGGAACAAAAGATTATATTGATATCGTAACTGAAAGAATTAAATACAATTTACGAATAGAGGAATTTATAAAAATACAGGTAGATGGAGAAATTGAAGATAAAATGAATTTCTGTTTAAAATATCCATCAACACCAGAGGCCGAGTCTTTCACCAACGAACTAAATAAGTTTGTTAACAATTATGTTCAAATTACCGATGTTACTCATTGGTCTGCCAAAGGGAATTCAAGTTGGTTAAACGATTTAGCAGAGACGAGTAGAGATTTTATACACGGTGGTCAGGCTTATAATTTTTTTATAATGGGATTGTTAAAAAACTACGCCGATATTCCTGTTAAGATAACATTAAGAGTTGATTTAATGCGTTACAAAACTTGCGGTGTCTCAATTTTTCAAAGTACATCTGAAGAAATAATTACAGATAAAAATCATCTTGTAATTCCCCCAAAAGAATCAATGCCTTTTTTAATGGTTTTTAAAGATTTAAGCGAAGGGACTGTTGTTGGTTCTGGTTTGCTCTCGGCTGGTTGTACTTATAGTCCGCTCGATATTAAGACCATATCAAAAACATTATATAATGGCGAAATAAGCCGAAAGCAGATGCTCAACCATATTGCGTTTGTAAAAGATATTGTTAATAAAGGAAATGTAAGTAGAACACTTTCACCAAACGAACGGGCAGAGCAATGGGTTAATGAAAAGTTTGGCATGGAACCTACCAGAAAGACAACTTTAAGAATTAAAAACGCAAGCGGAGGAGGCTTGACAGTTTATAGTATTAAGGGTGGTTCTAAAAATGAAATATCTAAAAACCGCGAAATTGATAAAGAAGACTACGAAGACTTTGATTTATATGGAGGAACCTATAAGGTGTTAACCTCTTTGGGAGAAGTTTCTGTAGATATTAAAGGTAGAATGACGCATTTAATTGTGGAAAAGAAAAAATTCAGGGTAAGTTACGATGACATTGACTAAATATCATTATTATGATTATTATTAAAAAAGTTTGGAAGGTTTCTTACTTAGTAGTTTTGGTACTAGCTTTATCTTCTTGCGGCAAGGACGACAACGAAGGCATAATAAACGATCTGTTTTTTGGAGTCGATGCTAGTACCACTAAATTGCCAACTGTTTCAACCAATTCGGTTACTAATATAATCATGTCGAATGCTACCTGCGGTGGGGTTGTTTCAACACAAGGTGCAGAGGCAGTAACTGCACGTGGTGTTTGTTGGAGCACTAGCCCAGCACCAACTATCAGCAATTCATACACAACCAACGGTACCGGAACAGGTGCGTTTACAAGCAATATCTCTGGGCTTGCAAGTAATACAACATATTACGTTCGCGCATATGCAACTAATAGTTTTGGTACAGCGTATGGCAACGAAGTAAGCTTTAGGTCGGCAATATTTACTGCAACCATCCCAACTAATGGCCTTGTGGCTCATTATCCACTTAACGGAAACACAAGCGACATTAGTGGGAATAACTTACATGGTACTCCTTATAATGTTTATAAGACCACCGACCGTTTTGGAAATGCTTCTTCGGCCGCCTTGTTTAACGGCACTAGTAATAGTTGGATTCAAGTTCCTCATAACGTAAAGTTAAATCTTGGGCCAAATTTTACTCTTTCGGTTTGGGTTTACAAAGAGAGCGGATCGAGTCACTATGTTTTTGGTAAAGGCCGGGATATCGCATGTGGCACTTATACTATGGGTACGCCAAGCATTAGTGCCAACGGATCATGTGGCGCAAGTGCATCTAATCCTACTGCCCTTCCCATAAATCAGTGGGTTCTTTTAACTGGGGTAATGGAGGGTACAGCAGGTAAGTTGAGGTTATACCAGAACGGCCAATTAATTAAAGAGGTAGCTTGTAATTCGTTTACAAGCAACAATTCTTATCCTCTAGCTATAGGAAGACATGTTACATCGATACCAGCAAGCGATAGCGATCCCTTTGCTTATCCGTTTAAGGGTAAAATTGATGATGTGCTGATCTACAATAGAGCATTGTCGGGCTCTGAGGTAAATCAAATATACAATGCAGCAAACTAGAGTTAAGTAGGGCTAATTCTAAAAACGAGAAAAGTATTAATAAGAGAATCAAACAAACAACAGCCATTGCTAGTAAAATACTAGTTTTATCATTATGACCGCGTGCAAAAATGGTAGAGGATTTAGCTGGAAACAGTTATAAAACCTTTTAAATGGTTACAAAGTCTTGGGAAACTGGTCTGGTTTTGGTCTGCTAAACGGTATAATGAACGTCGAAATCAAAAGATCAACATATACAGTTGAAGTTTACATTTTTAAAGAATTACTGGCTCGTTTAGAAAGCATAAGAAACGATGGTTTGTTCCTAATACCAATCAAGAAATTTGGAACAAAAAGCACCATCATCCAGGTGTATTTCAGCAGGTAATCCTGAAAGAGGTAGTTACGATTTGCTTTTAACAATACATAATAATTATTCTACAATTAAGTGCTTAAGTAATGGTACTGTAAAAAATTTCATATGAATGGTCAGTAATATATCTAAAAATATAGAATTTTGACAGTAACCCATAAAGATTGCTTCAACACTCGAATAACGAGATTTTCGCAATGATGTTTGAACATTTTGGTATCGATTCGGATAATCATAAAATAATATTTAGATCGATGTACAAGTTTAAAAGATTTAACTTCATTATAGTTATACTATTTATTCTTATTAAGGGAACATTAACTATAAGTGCACTAGGGCAGCAGATACAGGATGTTCGTTTCGAACAAGTAGGCAATAATATTTTAGTTTACTACAATATCATAGGCGCAAAAAACAACCAGTTTTTCACGCCCAGTTTACTATATAGCGTAGATGGAATTAACTATAACAAGGCAAAAAATGCTACGGGTGATGTTAGCATAAAAACCTACGGTGGTTTCGGTAAGAAAATTGAATGGAATGTTTTATTAGATGCCCAAAAACTTGTTTCAGATAGATTTTCGGTTAAAGTAGTTGCAGCGGTTATCGATGAGGAACAATCTTCTACTGGCACAAGGCCAACTAATTACGGCAATAAAAATTTGAACAAAGTGTACGAAGAAAACATTGACTTCAACTTAGTTAGAGAAAAAACGCTGGAAAAAACTGTTGCCTTATCAAACTACATTTCAATTGTCACCAACAAGGAAAACCCTGATGATTTGAAGTTGAAATCAATCGATCTCGCTGTCAAACTGTTTCAGAGTGAGAGTAACATTGTTGAGGCCTCAACGCTTAACAGCGATGTAATTAAGTCAATTCCAGTAAGGCAGTACTTTAACAAATTAAGAGTTCTTAAGTATTCGAGAGTTGATATTAAGTGGTATGACATAAACTTCATTTCCGATTTTAAACTGGGACCCGACGGGAAATACTACGCCATTGTAACAATTTTTCAAAAATTTGAGGGATACAACGAAAACAAGTTGATATACTCCGATATAACCCAAAAGCAAATTGAAATTATTGTTGACAAGCTAGAACGAAAAATAGGCGACATTATCATCAAGCAATGGGACATTCTGCTGGGAAATATTTCTGTTATTGAAACCAAGTAAGTTCAATGAAATCCACAAATATATTCTTCGTTCTTCTTTTTGTTGCAGCAAGTGCATTCGCTCAAACCATTGATGAATTCAACAAAGAAATACTTCAGTCAAGGGTTAAGCAACTTGATGAATTTTTCTTTCTTTTTAACAACAGTTCAAATAATAAGCAAAGTGCGGATCTAATTCAGCTTTTTGAAAGAGATTTTTTTATTTGCAATGACTCACTATGCAATAGCTTTGTTGAAAATATTGTAAATGATAGCTTGGGAAAAAGCATTAGCTTTTATGATTCGGGGTGGTATGCACAGGTGAATTGTAAGCTAAATTTCAATAAAAAAACCTTTGAAGGGAGCATAACCTTGAAACCATCAACAGAAAATGGTGCTACAAGGTGGGTAATAGTAGGCGTAAACTCTGAAATCCTACACTTTCTCTCAGCATCTACAGATAGTTCAAGAATTCTTAACCCTTACAGCCATGAAACAAATTTTATTAACCTCAGGAACGCTCTGCAGGACACAGCAAATTTAAGACAATATTTGGCTGATAACTTTAAAGTAAGCAACCTAACTCTTTTTCTGTATTTAGTAATGAAGGGAGAAATTCAATTCGTAAATGTACAACGGGTCACTTTCTGCTTTACGCAAATTGGGGATTGGATTTTTGAGGTTAGCTTCGTTAATCGACTATCGCACAACTCGGGATGGTTGATAACGGGCTTACGAAAAAAAAATTATTCCCAAAAACAAGAATACCTTAACAACAAACTTAACCTCGAATAGAATATGAGATATTATTTTATTTTCACCATTTTTTTAGTTCTCTTTTTGAGTAATAGGGCACTATCTCAAACAACCATTTCACCCTCACAGGAGAGTGTTTTGAACAAAGAAGCGTTGAATTGGCTAAATACTTATTCGAGCAACCTCAACAATATTGGCGCTTCCTTTTACGACCAAATAGAAAAATCCATGTTTGTTGATGACATTATTTCACAGTTTGAAAATGATAAAGTTTTAGTCCTGAACAATATTGATCCTCAAAACTATTCGTCAGAAAACATCAGAATCAGGCAACTCCTTTTGAACATTATAAATCTGTATCCCGAAGGTGTACAATTTGCTTTTAGTAATATCAATAGTAGCAACGTTTTTTACAATAGCGAAAATAAGTTCTTCTTTATAAAAATGGAGTACGATTGCAACGTAAATGGAATACATTCCAGCAATTCCAGCTATAATAGCACCAAGAGGTTAAACATGTATTTGAAGTTTCCTTTAGTTGGAAATGAGATTGACCTTAAACCTCAAATTTACCTTATAGATACCCACAAAAACAATTTGGCCGATTTTGTTTTAGCAAAAGTTGAAGATAAAAATGACCTATCCCTTTCAACAAACAGAGAGGAAATTGACAGAATTGTAAAGCTGGCAAACGACAAAGAACTTGAAATTAAGAAGAAAGAAAAGGAGTTGCTGGATAAAAAACAATTGGCTCAACAAGAGGCAAAAAAAGCAGAGGAAGAGAAAAAGCAAAAGGAAATTGAGAAGCAAAGGCTGAAAGAACTGGATGACAACAAGTGGAAGGATAATCTTTCAGGTGCAATAAAAATTGACGCATCAAGATTGTTATTAAGTTCAATCCAGCTAAACTTTGAACATCGCTTATTTAAAATAAACAACAGAACTGTATCGCTTGAACAATCGGCGGGGGTGTATCTAAAAGCGTGGGTTCCTGGTGAGGATTCTGAGGATCTTTTTGATCTTGACAACGGGGGAAATATTAAAGCCAGCGGCAACAGAGGAAGCGGTTACGTTTTTAGAACTGATATTAGATACTACTTTAGAAGAAATGCTATTAGCGGTCCTTACCTTTCGGCAAACTACAATCACAGATCTCTAAAATGGACTGCTAACGTTGATGATGAATGGATGAATCTGGATATTGGCGACTATGATGCATCGAAAAAGGAAAATCATTTTTTCCTACACGTCGGTTTTCAAAAGCTGCGCAAAAAGGCAATCCTTTTCAACATTATTGATTATTATATAGGTTATGGAATAAATTCCTACACTACGGATTTAGGCCCAAAAGAAATTAAAAACAGCTATGGTGAAACGATAATTGCGCCCATAAAAAAGACGTCAGGCATTTTAACCTTAGGCATCAACATGGGCATTGGTTTTTAACAAAATGGTTTAATTTTTAAATATTTTAATTATGAATTGGTCTTCTTCACGAAAAAGTGTTTTAACCTTTTTTATCCTACTAATTTTCTTAAAGCAGGCTAGTCCTCAGCTAATTATCTCAAAAACTGAGTCCAATTTAATTAAGAATGAAGCAAAAAAATGGACTGAAGCATACCTTGCAAACATTAATAGCCTAGGCTCAACCGGCTTCAGCATAGCTGAAAAATCAAAACTAGTAGAAGATGCCATTTTGCTGTTCGAGAATGAGGATGTTGTAATTTACAACGATTTAGATCCCACTGGGAAAACGCCTAAGGAGTTTAAGGTTTACCAATACCTTGGCAATATTTACACATGGTTTTCAAAGGAAGGCGTTTCATTCAGCTTTAATAGCATAAATGTATCCGATATTTTTGTTTCAAATAGCAAATTCATCTTTCTTAAGGTTCATTACCTTAGAAAAATTGATGGAGTAAACCTGAACGGTTTAAAAATCAGCAACGATGTTGGCGTTGATCTTTACATTAAATTCTACATTTATGATAACACAATTACTTTAAGACCACTAATTTATAGCATTGCTAAGCACGAAGATAATTTAAACCAATTTACAAAAGCAGAAATATTAGATGAATCATCTATGTCGGCAACAGCAAAGACTAACCTAACCTCAGTATCCAAGGAGAACAAAGAAGCAGAGGATATTTACAAAAACGCATTACTTAAAAATAAGCAACTCAGCGAAAGGGAGGTGGAGATTAACAAAGAGATGCAAAAGGCTCAACAGGACATAATAGCTGCTCAGAAAGAAAAAGAAATGGCTGAAAAAGAAAAATTATTATCACAATGGAAGCAAAATATAGTTGACGATAAGCTTTTTGACGGTTACACCTCATACACATTTTTAAAATTCCATCCGATTAGGACAATGGAATACGTTTTTCAGCTTAGTTTTGAACATGCCTTCGAACGGAATAATAAATACACTTCATTTGAGCAGAGCATCGGTTTTTTTAATGATGCAATATCTTACAATTTAATTGATGTCATTGTTAATGGAGAAAACTATCCATACATTGATCTTTATGACGATTATAGCAAAGGTGAGTCGGAATGGAGTGAAGCCTACGATAAATACTACAACGACATAAAAGGTTTTGTATCAAGAACAGTTCTTCGTTTTTACCTAAAACCAAAAACCATGTACGGCCCTTATCTTTCAACGGGTTTAATGTTTGAAAAATTCAATTGGTCAGGAGGAAAAATCTTCGATGAGATATTGTACAATTATAATGCATTAAGAAGAGATCTGGGTTTAATGGTTCTATTTGGTTGGCAAAGAAGATTTTTAAAAAGTGACTTTGCCTTTGATGTGTTTGGGGGGATAACAATTGGCAATAAGAAGTTAGTTCGTAAGATATATAGCCATCAAATTCTTTATGAATGGGGTAATTATAATCCAAACAGTTTAAAAGAATTTGACTTAAATCATTTATTATTTTCACCTCATCTATCAGTTGCTATTTCATATCGCATTGGTAAAAAATCACTTAACAAAAGATAAGTAATATGATTTCACACTTTTTTAAATTGAGTATAATATGTTTTTATATAACTTCATTTTCACAATTTGGCTTTTCGCAAAACCAAATTGAAGGGGTTAGTTCATTTGGGGCAATTAAAATACTTGGTAAAATTGATGTTGACATTAATATTCCTATAACTAGTTCTAAAGCTGAAAATGTTTATGTTTTGGCGATAGGAAATGAAGACTATGCTTCTTATCAAACTGGTATTTCAAAAGAATCAAATGTTGATTTCGCAGCAAATGATGCCAAAATTTTTTCAGAATATTGCATTAAAACATTAGGTGTTCCAGAAAGGCAAGTAAAAGTGCTAATCAACGCTACTTCAGCCCAGATTAAGCAGGGCTTAGCTTGGTTATCTGATTTAGCTGCAATTGAAGGAGGAAATGCTATATTATACTTTTATTATTCAGGACATGGTTTACCACATGAGGGAACTAAAGAACCTTATCTCATTCCAGTTGATGTTAATGGTGGGCAAATTGAACTAGCTATCCCCCTGAAGACCATTTATTCATCTTTGAATAAGAATCCTATTAAAAAGGGTATTGTCATATTAGACGCATGCTTTTCTGGTGGAGCTCGCAATCAACCTTTAA
The DNA here is from genome assembly GCA_034007405.1 of Candidatus Moraniibacteriota bacterium. Lineage (GTDB taxonomy): Bacteria > Patescibacteriota > Minisyncoccia > Moranbacterales > UBA9337 > UBA9337. The sequence continues at coordinate 8,833 of JAVEQZ010000031.1, forward strand.
TAACTGCCAAAGCTGTAAGGGTAAGGCCTAGAGAACCATTACTTTCTGACAATATTTTAGTAATATCCTCAAGTACTGGCGAAGAGTCTTCTGGTATATACTCAGATAAACAGCATGGTTTTTTTACTTATTTTCTATTAAAGAAACTTCAAGAATCTAAGGGTAAAATTACATATGGCGAATTATTTGACTATGTTAATAGAAATGTTTTAAAAGAAACTGCAATTTCTGGCAAAAAACAAACTCCTGTTGCTAATTCAGGGGCGAGTGATATATGGAAAGACTGGGTTGTAATACCTTAATTTTTTAATAAAAAATCTTCAATGTATTCTAAATTGAATATAGAGTACATACAACCCAACTATTTCAGGCAGATTGGAGAAGCATACAAATAAAAAACACTTATGCAAGCCTATAAAAGTCAATTCATATTTTTCTACTTGTTTTGTTTTCTTGTTTTTTCGTTAAATCTTAGGGGATCTAAAACTCGGGGGGCTAGGGTTATTAGCAATCCAGACGGTAAGTCGGTAACCATATGCGAAACCCACCAAGAGGTTATTCATATGACGGTAGAACGGATGCTTGCCAAGTATGGCGATAACGCTCCGTTGGTATTCACGCAGCATATGTTTGCGGAGGTAAACATTCAAAGAAGGAAATTGAGTTTGCATTTGCTTACTTACGATAACACCCTAGAGGGGATGTGCTATAAATGGAGTGACTTTATGATGCAGAACAAAAAATTAGGTCATTGTATTGATGGTTTATGTTCAACTGAAGGAGCAGGCGATGCAAAGGCATACAAAGTGATGCCTGAGAATATACTAATGGATAATATAAAATACGTTACAATACATGAAATTATAGAGATTTGGTTGTACTTTGATGATAAAAACGATGCCTTACGAGGCGAAAAAAGAGACATAGACCTTAATCATAAAACGCCAATAATATCGAAGGACATTCGCAGATTTGGCTGCGGTTATGCCATTGATAATGTATCTAATACAATTTACGTTACGATGAGAACAGGTAGCCTTTTTAGTAATTAATGACAACAATATGATTTTTCAATAAAAATCTAAAGCTTAGCATTTGCTATGCCTTACTCTATTATTATAAAAAAATCCTGCGTCGCTCTTATGCTCATACTTTTCTTTATGGCACCAGCAAAAGCACGGCTTATTAATTACGACCTGCGCAAGCTACGAAAGGAATGGGGGTTCTGGGAATTTGAAAGGGCTAACACTGCACGTTTTTCAACATATATGGGCCGTTCGAAGAAAAGAACAATGCTTTATATGAATTTAGCAAGGCAAGATGGAAAAAAATTTACCGAGTTGGTTACAAAACCATATATACAGAACAATCCACAAAAAGAATATCTGTTTTATGCTTTAAACAATAACGAAATGCCTTCTCCTGTACTTTTTCCTTAAATAAATATTCAGCATTTTACTCCAGCCATAACTCAATAACAATATCTTATCCCTCGAAAACCCGCTTTTAATTGCCAAAGGTAATGCCAAAATTGGTAGTTTTGCTTCAAATTATTGAAGGCCCAAAACCCCCTAATTACAATTAATACATACCCTATGAAGTTCAAAAAGCATTTCCAAATAATTGAGTTATTGGCAGTGTTGCTAGTAATTATTAGCGTTGGGTGTAAACCATCGTCAAAAAACCAAAACGAGAAATACAGCGCCGATTTTCAGCTGATTCTGGATGGGGAAATCAACGATAGCATACCCGGTATTTTGCTAAACGTTACTGCTCCCAAGTTCGGAATTGACTGGAGCGGTGCATCGGGCCTTAATGATTGGCACCAAGGTGTACCCCTGCAGGCTGATCAAACTTTTCGCATTGCCAGCGTAACCAAAACCTATGTGGCTGCTACCATTCTCCGTTTATGGGAGGACAAAAAACTTTCGCTGGATGATTACATAACCAGATACATTTCGGCTGAGCACGCTGCCATTCTCGAAAAGGGAGGCTACATCCCAAGCCAGATTACAATTAGGCATCTGCTTTCGCATACCAGCGGTTTGGGCGATCATACAAACACCGAAAAGTACACGGTTGATTTCCTGAAGAACAGGCATGTATGGACCCGAACCGAAACCCTAGTTGATCTTGTTACCCTAATGAAGCCAGCGGGTGATATTGGGACGCAGTTCAGCTACTCCGATACAGGCTACGTGCTGCTGGGCGAGATAATTGAAACAATCACTGGCCTATCGATGGGCGATGCAATTCTTGAAC
>JAVEQZ010000032.1:0-10746 GCA_034007405.1 Candidatus Moraniibacteriota bacterium
ACTTTGGGTAAAATTTCTCTGGAAAAAAGTCTCAAAGCGGGTATAGCCGGCTTGGCGATAGTCAGTATTTTTATGATTTTGTATTATCGCTTATTGGGAGTTGTCGCCACTCTTGCGCTCTTTGTTTATGCCGCCATGATGATTGCTATTTTTAAATTATCAGGTTCACTTTCCGATTGGCCGATTACTTTGAGCCTCTCGGGAATTGCCGGTTTTATTCTTTCTATCGGGATGGCGGTGGATGCCAATATTTTGATTTTTGAAAGAATCAGGGAGGAATTAAAAAAGGAACGCGGACTCGAGAGTGCAGTCAATGAAGGTTTTCGACGGGCTTGGCCCAGTATTCGGGATGGTAATTATTCAACTATTATTACTTCTTTAATTCTGATTTGGCTGGGAACCGGATTTATCAAGGGCTTTGCGGTTATTTTGGTAGTCGGAGTGTTGTTTTCAATGTTTACCGCTATTGTGCTAGTAAAAATAATTTTACAATTTATAGTTGGAAATTGGCTGGAAAAGAGACTGTGGCTGATTGCCAAGCTAAAATAATTTAAATAAAAAGATGCTCAATTTAATAAGCAAAAGAAAATACACTTATATCCTTTCCTTTGTTTTGGTGGTGGCCAGTATCGCTTCAATTTCTATTTGGGGATTGAAACTGGGAATTGATTTCAAAGGCGGGACTTTGATGGAGGTGCAGTTTACGGAAGAGGAAAAAACTCCCGAAGCGGAGAACCCGGAAGAAGCGCCTGCTCAAACGGAGGAATCCCCGGAAGCACCGGTGGAATTTAAAGCTCCCGGCCGAGATGCGGTACAGGAAAAGTTGAAAGATTTGGGACTGGAAAGCCTCAATGTTCAAGAGTCGGAAAATAATATTATCGTTTTGCGCTATATCGGTTCGGATGAAGAAAAAAACGAGCAAGTTTTTGAGAAATTGCGCGAATTTGACGGTCGAGCGGAACAATTGAGAGTGGATTTTGTCGGTTCTTCTGTTTCCAAGCAATTGCAAAAAAACGCTCTGAGCGCGGTTATTTTGGCCATTTTGGGTATCGCTTTGTATATCGCTTGGGCTTTTAGAAAGGTTTCTTTTCCGGTTTCTTCTTGGCAATACGGATTGAGCGCTATTGTTGCCTTGGCTCACGATATTTTGATTACTTTGGGGATTTTTGCACTCTTGGGAAGATTTATGAATGTCGAGATAGGTACCGCTTTTGTGGCCGCAATTTTGACCATTTTGGGCTATTCTATCAACGATACCATTGTGGTTTTTGACAGAATCAGAGAAAATTTGATGCGCTCCGGCAGAAAAGATGATTTCGAAGAAGTAATCGGAAAGTCGATTGGTGAAACTCTGGCTCGCTCGATAAACACCTCTATGACCGTGATCATTGTTTTGATTGCCATCGTGCTGTTTGGCGGGGAATCGATAAAATACTTTGCGGTGGCGCTATTAATCGGAGTCGGTTTCGGGACTTATTCTTCGATTTTTATGGCATCCGCTCTGTTGGTCAGCTACAATAATCGAAAAAACAAGCCAAAGATTTAAATCAAGCGACAATCCACTTTATGTGGATTGTTTTTTTGTGCGAAAAATAAATAAATTAATTTTTAAAATTCAAAAAATAATGCCCAAAGAAGAATTTATTATCTTGTCGCTGGGGGGATCATTGATTGTCCCGGATGAAATCGACACTGATTTTGTTTCGAGATTTAAGAAAATTATCCTCGAAAAGATAGACGAAGGTTACAAATTTATTATTGTCACCGGGGGAGGAAAAATCGCTCGTAAATATATTCAAGCGGCCGAAGCGGTGGATGAAACCGATAATGAAGAAAAAGATTGGCTGGGAGTACATGCCACGCGAATGAATGCTCATTTTATCAAAGCGATCTTTAAAAAATATGCGCACCCGCGCATCAATAAAAATCCTCGCACCAAAGAGGATTTATTGGAGCATTTCGCCAAAGGGGAAAAAATAATGGTGGCGGCCGGATGGCGGCCGGGCTGGTCGACGGATTATGTGGCGACTATTTTGGCGGAAAGATTTGCCGCCAAAAAATTGATTAATCTTTCCAATATTGATTATCTTTGCGATAAAGATCCTAATAAATTCGATGATGCTCAAAAAATAAAAACAATTATTTGGAGCGATTTCCGCAAGATGGTGGGGGACAAATGGACTCCCGGCATGAACGCCCCCTTTGATCCGATTGCTTCGCAACTGGCGGAGAAAAATAATTTGGAGGTGGCGATTATCGGGGGTAAAAATTTGGATAACCTAAAAAAATATCTCGACGGAAAAGAATTTGAAGGAAGTGTCATAAGTTAAAAACAACAGCACAAAAATCACTTAGCGAATAAGTGATTTTTGTGTTATAATTGATTAAATTAAAAAAACTAAAATGAAAAACAAAAAACAATCTTATAGATTATTTTTAGCATTGTCGGTATCTCTTATTCTTTTCCCAAACGGTTTCACATTGGGAGCGCCTGAAAATTTAGACGAGATTTTTTTGAGGAAAGAGAGGTTGAGCCAAGTCACTTGGGGCCCCAGTTTATTGGAAGATATCTCCAATAATTACACCTGGCAACCGGAGACACTTCAATACAGGGATGTGATTACCGGCAACGAGGTTTGGCGTTTTAGCAATACACCGAATACTTTGGGGGGAGCCACTCAAGATATCAGTATTACGCATTGGAGCGCCGATGGTAATCGAGTCTTGTTTCATTCCAAAAGAAACAATCAAGCTTATCCATTAAGGGGATATGTTAATCATGGGGGAATATCTTATATTTCCATTGCCGGAGGAGGGGCTACGCTTGAAAACCAACCCCCCAATCCTACTTATTGGAAAGTCATTGCTTATGACCCCAGTTATCCCGAATGGAAATTGGGCAATTATTATGAATCACCTTCGACCGCTTGGATGCTATCCAACACTGACGGTTCGAGATTAAAGCCGGCCTACGGAGCTTCTGCTCAAACAGCCCATTCCGACAGTTATGTTCTATGGTCGCCTGTTTTATCGGATGTTTTGTATCAAGGCTCATACGTCAATCCGGTTAATGCTTTGTATAAAGTAACAGTTTCCGATTCGATAATCGCAAATAGCTTATTTATAGACTTACCCGCTTCAGTTACGAGAACCGGACTGAAAAAGGGTATTTCCGGAGATGGAACTAAAGTTTTGATTAACGATGTATATAATGGTCGCTGGTATGTGGCCACTGTTTTTCCGGAAACTTCAAAGAAATTAGAAACTCCTACCGGATATGATAAGCAATTGAATTTTGATTATTATTGGGGAATTGCCCCTAGTTCTTGGGCCGGTTATCATGATCAATTTTTATCCGGAGCTCAAAATGGAATTGACGGAATTTGGAATTATATAATGCCGGAAAACGCCGAGGGATCATGGTGGAGAGCCAGATTATTGGGAAGCGGAACAGATGGCGCTCCGGTGCACATAAGCGATCAAACTCCTCCCTATGAGTGGGGAGAGGAGGTCGAGCCGGTCAACGGAGTGGGTGTCGGCAAGAGAGATCCTTGGTGTCCGCAAGGTATAGTCCCCGATACGGAATGTGTTGAATATGTCAGTCATTTTACTCCGGACCGCTGGGGGCATCTCGGGATAAGCACAAAATCAGGAAACTTTCCTTATGGAACTTCCATCTATGATATGCGTAATCATAAATATGGAATTTTTGGCGGAGAAAAAGCTTTTACGGGAGTTAATTGGGTACAGCATCATGATTGGGAAGCTTGGTCGGATTGGAGCGCTTCATCGGGCGCCGGTGTCTTGCCAAACGATTATCTGCAAGATAAGGTTATGACACAGAATTATACTGATGTAAATTCCCAAAGAATATTAGCTCACACTCATACCCGCTACAATGACGGGGGATTAACCGGACCTTATCAGTCTTTAACCAGGCCGGTACAAAGTCCGGATGGAACCAAAGTTATGTTTAATTCCACTTTTTTAAATCAGACCAATAATGAAGTTCAGTTGTTTTGGACGGTAGCTTATTACCCCTATCCTCCGGAAATAAAATTGGCTTCCAAAATCAATGAAAAAATTCGCCTTTCTTGGGATTTTAACCAAGGTGAAATTGGAAATCCCAACCATATTAATCCCCGTACTTATGCTAAGAGGGGGTGGCCGCATGAGATAAACGACCGACCACCATCACCTCGAGAAATCAAAGAATTTAGAATTTGGAAATCTACCGATAAAGAAAATTGGACCCCTTTGGGAAAGACTTCTTATAGCAATTGCAAAGGAGAAAATGAATGTGGAACTTGGACCGAAGAATCTTGGAATTTTGACTTAATTCAGGCCAATAACACAACCGCATATTATGCTCTAACTTCAATTGAAAATTCCGGCCTGGAAAGTGGCTCCCTTTCTAATATTTGGAAAGTAACCATTGACGATGCTGGCAATATAATCTCTCAGACGGAGGAACGAGCCTATCCGGCCAATCCCGGTAACAAATCTAATTTTTACACAGCATCACCCGATTTTCCGGAATCTGTTTCTTTTACCCACAAAAAATCTCCGGCTATTGTTGACGGTCAATATACTTTGGCTTGGCAAGCGCCGACAAATAAAGAATTGATTCGTTATTATAATGTTTATGCCGAAGACGGAGATTTGCCGGAAGTAGTCCAGCAAAATAAAATAGCTTCTGTGCCGGCTACTTCCGATTATGAAGATGACGGTTTATTTTCTTTTATAGATTGGGCGGGAAATCCGGATGGAAGTACTCAATACCGAGTTACCTCTGTGGACTACCAGGGAAATGAAAGCGGAATTATTACCCCGCTCGATACGACTCCTCCAAATGTTCCCACCGGTTTAAATATCCTGTAGTTTATTTTATCTTAAAAAATCCTTCCGGAGTTTATCCGAAAGGATTTTGTTTTTCACTCTTCTTTTCCTGAAAATAAATTCCAATACCGGCCAAAAAAATAAAAGCGTAAAGGATGAAACAAACTATATCCAAAAGACTGCTTTTAAAGCAATAAACCAGCCAGCCCTGCAAAGAGGAAAAAACTAAAGAAAAATAAAAAAACAAATGAGACAATTTCATTAGGAGACTCCTTTTTATTGTTTTTTGACGCTAAAACCGAAAGATTCTCGGTCCAATTCCTTGGTTTCTTCGATCATTTTTTTTGTCTGAGGAGTCAGAGCGGGCAAGATATTTTTCAGCGCAGTGGCGCTGACTTTATTTATTTCTTCCCATTTTCCCAAAGGGGAAAGAATTTCTCTTAGTTTGGCCTCGTTATATTTATAAGTCTTTTTTAAACTTCTGGCAATAATTCCGTTTTCAGAAAAAACCCTTTCGACGCCTTCTTGATCCATATATTGAGAAACGGTTTCTTGCAACTCGGCTATTTTAACTCGGATGGATTTGGCCTCATCCTTGGCCGAAATATAATCCGCGATAGCTTTTTCAATTTCTTCGGTATCAATTTTTCTTTTTTCTTTGAATTTATGTCGCCACATCGGACAAAGATGTTGAAAATCGCACCAATCGCATAAAGGAGTGATAGTTGGAGAAAAATCGCTTTCGTTTATTTTTTCAATCACTTCCAAAAAAGTCTTTTCAATATTTTTTAAATCCTCCTCCGTACGGGTGGAGCTTAATTTGGCGCCGTGCTTTACAAAGTAAAGACTTACTTTGATTTTATCCAAATTTTTTCTTTCTTCCGGATAACGATTCAAAAAGGCTTGCAAATAAATGGTTAGCTGGATATCATTATCCACCTTTTCTTGCGAAGGCATTTTTCGGGCGGTTTTGTAATCGATGATTTCATATCCGTCTTCGGTCCGATCGATTCTGTCGATTATTCCGCTCACCACATGATCGCCGAGTTTTATCTGAAAAGAGCTTTCTAAAGCTACAATATTGACCCGGGCGATATCATTGTCATTGTAATAACGACGAATGATTTCCACTCCTTGAGAAAAAGCGGACCGCTCCTCCAATTCGTTTCCCCAAATGTCGCTGTTCCAGTTTTTAGAAAAATGATCCAGAGCTTGTTCCATGGAAGGGGAGAGGATACCGGGAGTATGAATAAAGTTTAAAGTGGAATGAATCAAGGTTCCGAAAACCGCCTCTTTGGATTTGGGTGTTTTGATTCTGTCGATATATTGAAATTTATATTTCAGGGGACAATTCTGGTAGGCGTTGAGAGCCGAATAAGATATGCGCATAATTTTTTGGATTATTTTGTGATTAATTATGGAAAAGCAATTAGAATTAATATCTAGCAAAAAAGCTCTCAATGCAAGATAGGCGTCTGGGTCCCTTGAAAAAAGTATCGGAAAAAATAAATTTTTTCCCTGAATTTCAGGTGGGTCCCAATTTTTCGCTAATCTATTCTGAAAGCTTTTTCAATTTCATTTTACATCATTTTTGCCCTTTCGACAAATCCGAAAAACTTGAACAAAACGGATTTATAAATTATCATAAAATAAAATAAATTAAATTTTATGAAAAAAACAATTACCGTTAACGACAAAATGCAAAAAGGTTACCGTTATGAATTGGTCGAACTGCCGGGCAAAAACTTCCATCCCGATTTTAAACCCGAATTGACCCCCTCAAAGATGCTGGAACTGGGAGTTTTTGGTGGCAAATATATGACCGATTGCCAAAAAGAATTCCCGCCGGAATGGTTCAAAAAAGCCAAATTGTGCAGTGAAAAACATGATCCTAAATTGAATTATTTCGGAGTAAACGCTTCGCAACCGCTGGCAATCTGGCAAAAAAAAGGTTGGATTTACAAGAATGATCCGCGCGGTTGGTTTCAATGGTATTGTCGTTATTATATGGGACGAAGAATTTCCGCCGAAGATTATCGCCAGATAAAACGTTGGAAAGCTATCGCCAGACACATTGGTGCGTTAAAAAGAAATTGTCATCCCGGCGATTTGAGTTGTCGACCTCGACAACGTCAAGCTCTCTTGCATTGGGCCTATGATTCGCGTAAGATGTAATGATATGGATATCAAGAAATTAGAAGAATTGCTTTACCGAAAAAAGACCCCCGATTATCGTAAAAAACAAATAATCAGGGCTGTTTTTGACGAGGCGGTGCCTTCTTTTTTGGATATAACCAACTTACCGCTTGATTTGAGAATTTATCTCAACGATGAACTGAAAATTCTACCTTTTGAAGTTCCGGAAGTACTTGTTTCGGAAGATAAAAGAGCGATAAAAGCTCTTTTAATTTTGGCGGACAAAAGAATGATTGAAACTGTTTTGATTTCCCCCAAGCCGGGGCAGTGGTCGGCCTGTATTTCCTCTCAAGTCGGATGCTCTTTGGGTTGTCTTTTTTGCGCCACCGGTCGAGGCGGTTTCAAGAGAGATTTGAAAACGGAAGAGATAACCGGCCAGGTCTTGTTTTGGCGACAATATATCAAAAAAAATAAAATAAAAGGCAAATTCGACAATGTGGTTTATATGGGAATGGGAGAACCTTTTTTGAATTGGGAAAATGTAAAAAAAAGCATCCAAGAATTGACCGACAAGGATTTATTCGGTTTTAAAAATCGAGGCATCTCCGTTTCGACCGCCGGAATTCCCGACAAAATAGAAAAATTTTCTTCCGAATTTCCCCAAGCTAACTTGGCGATTTCCTTGCACTTTGCGGATGATATCAAGCGCAGTCATTTTATGAAAATCAATCGTCAATACGATTTGGGAAAACTCGGCGAGGTTCTAAAAAAATATCTGACAAAAAACAAACGCAAAATTTTTATCGAATATATTTTGCTTAAAAATATCAATGACACTCCTGCGGACGCTCGCAATTTGGTCAAATTCTTGCGTCGAGTGGGCAATCAAAAACTCTTGCATATCAACCTCATTCGCTACAACGCGGTGGATTTCGGCTTGGATGCCTCTTCTCGAGAAACCACTCGCCACTTCAAATTCCTCTTGGAGAAAGAAAGAGTTTCTTGCACTATTCGCAAAAGCTTGGGTGAAGATATCGAGGGTGCCTGCGGTCAGTTGGCCGGAAATCGCAAATAATAGTTCTCAGACTCTTGCATAAATTCAAAAAAGAATTATAATTCACTTTGATTCTTTAAAAACCAAAAAACAACCCAGAGGAGCATAAAAATATGTTTTGTTTATCGGATGCGCTTAAAATGAAGCGACTTTGTTCGCTGGAAAAAAGGGAAGAAGTTATTGTTTTTTTGGCCAGTGTATCTGAGGGGAGATTTTGCTCTTTGGATTATCTGTGTAAAAACATCTTGCCCGCATACAACTCCTATGATAAAAAATTTCAATCGGAGAGGGTTCTGATAACTTCTCATGCCAATTATTTGGCTAAGTCGGGTCTGGTCTTTAAAAAGGAACTTCCTTTTGACCCGATCGAACGGAAAAAATTCGCCCAAAAAGTGGCGGGAGGAATTATCGACAAGGGGCCGAGGAAGACAAAATCAGTTTTTGCTTTAACCAAAAATGGACGAGAAGAATTAAGAAGAATAAAGGAAAAATACTTCGGAGGTTTGAAAGATGAACCCCAGCTCAAAGAAGATTAGTGACAAGAGAGAAGCTCCGACCTTGGAAGAAATAATTGGGTTTATTTTGAAAAAAAATCTGTTTAAGAAAAATAAAAAGAGGGCCTTTTTTATTTTGCTAAGCCTGGCTCCCTGCGGAAAGTATGTCTCCAAGTTTTTCTTCCAAGAAAAAATTAATGAAGCTATCCAATCAACATTTCTAAGTGAGGAAATCTATCGGATTTTGGGAGAGCACTATTTGGATGATATTCGTACCCATTTTCATCCCTTGGTTAAGGACGGCCTAGTCGAAAAAATCGACCTCAGTCAAAACAGTCAATTAGAATTTGAGCGGAACTGTAGGAAATATGTCTCCGGCTCATATAATCCTTGCCCCAAAAACCGAACCCAAATTTTTTATCGAATCGTCAAGGGTAGAGGCGAAAGAAGATTGGCGGAAATCTTGGCCGGGCGGATTTGACGAGCTATTTGAGGAGCCGAAACTTCAACTGAAGTTTCGGCTCTTTTTTATGATTTGACAAAAATAAGTAATCCCGTTATATTTAAAGCATACTAAAATAGTATGATTAAAAAATATGAAATTTTCTACTCGAGCGGAATATGGCTTGCGTGCTACCGTATATCTGGCCAAAAACTATCCCTATCTGCGCAGTATCAATGAAATATCCGACGAAGAACATATTTCCGCCAAATATTTGGAACAAATCTTCAATTCTCTGCGTCGAGCCGAAATAATATTGAGTCAAAAAGGAAAGAGCGGGGGATACACTTTGGCCAGAGATCCAAAAGAAATAAAAGTGGGAGAAATAGTTGAGACGTTGGAAGGAAAAATAGAACCCTCCAAATGTAACAGTCCGGCTTGCAAAAACTCCGGCTGTACCTCCAAAAAAGTTTGGGTCAAATTGAGTCAAGAAATAAGAAAAACTCTCTATAATATAAAACTAAGCGATTTAATAAAATAATTTCTGTTAATTGGCGCCAAGAAGCGCAATTTAGCAAAAAAGTTATGCCAAAAAAAACATATCTGGATTATGCCGCCACCACGCCTTTGGATTTTGAAGTTTTCGAAAAAATGAAACCTTTTTTTGCGGATGACTTCGGTAATCCCAGCTCAGTGCATTCTTTGGGACAATCGGCTGAAAAAGCTGTCTCCGAAGCGCGCAAAAATGTGTCCGATTTTCTCAACTCCGATCAAAGCGAGGTTATTTTTACCTCAGGAGCCACAGAAAGCAACAATTTAGCCCTGCGAGGGGTTTTGAGCCACTATTATGCCAAAAACGGCAAAGACGCCCCCAAGCCTCATTTTTTAGCTTCCGGCATCGAGCATCATTGTGTCCTGGAAACAGTTGAAGAACTGGAAAAATCCGATTTAATCGAGGCCGATTTTTTAAAGGTGGATAAAAACGGCTTAATTGATTTGGAAGATTTAAAAAACAACATCAAGGAAAATACGCTATTGATTTCAGTAATGTATGTCAATAATGAAATCGGAACCGTAGAACCGATTCAAAAAATCGGGGAACTGGTAAAAAACTTAAACCGGGAAAGGAAAAATCGGATAATTTTTCATACCGATGCCGTTCAAGCGGTTAATTATTTCGATTGCGATGTCAAAAAGCTCGGCGCGGATTTGCTTTCTTTTTCGGGGCATAAATTTTACGGTCCCAAAGGGATAGGGGTTTTATATATCAAAAGAGGCACTCCGATCAAAAGAATTCAAACCGGCGGAGCGCAAGAATTCGGTTTGCGGGCGGGAACCCACAATGTACCGGCTATTGTCGGCTTGGGTGAAGCGATAAAGAAAATAAAAAATCAAGATACTGAAAAGATAAAAAAATTAAGAGATTATTTAATTCAAGAAGTTTTGACCAAAGTCCCGAATGCTTATCTAAACGGACATCCTCAAAAAAGGTCTCCCAATAATGCCAATTTTCGTTTTGACAATGTAGAGGGTGAAAGCTTATTGATGCTTTTGGATATGGACGGTATCTGCGCTTCCACCGGTTCGGCATGCTCTTCCGGTTCCTTGGAGCCTTCCCATGTGCTCTTGGCTCTGGGGCTCAAGCATGAGCAAGCGCACGGCAGTTTGCGCCTGACCATCGGCAAACATACTACCGAAAGTGAAATTGATTTTGCCGTGAAAAAAATAAAAGAAGCGGTGGAAAAATTGAGAAATATCTCCGGTAATGTTTTAAATGAATT
>JAVEQZ010000033.1:0-10733 GCA_034007405.1 Candidatus Moraniibacteriota bacterium
AAAGGTTTTTGGAGGATTCCGAGTCGGGAAGCGAGCGAGTTTTGGGTAAATTGGGAATTGAAGGAAAATACATATTGTTTTTGGGAACCTTGGAGCCGAGTAAGAATATTACCAGAATGTTGGAGGCCTTTGCTCGCTTTAAACAAAAGATGATTTCTCGAAAGAGGAAAGAAAATAAAAATTACAAGTTCGATTATCAGTTGTTGCTAGTGGGCAAGAGAGGTTGGTTGGCCGGCGAGTATCCTCGGATTGCCGAAGATTTGGGAATTGAAAAAGAAGTTGTTTTTGCCGGGTATATAATCGGGGATGAAATTTTGCCTATTATGAAGAACGCCGAATTTTTGCTTTTGCCTTCTTTGTACGAGGGTTTCGGCACTACCGTTTTGGAGGCTTTCGGGGCCGGTTTGCCGACAATGATTTCCGATATCCCTTCTTTACGAGAAATATCGGGTGAAGCGGGATATTTCATTAATCCAATCAATACTGAAGAAATGTCCGAGGCAATATTGAAGTTTTCTCAGGATTCAGATTTGCGCAGAGAATTGCGAGAGCGAGGTTTAAAAAGAGCGGAGGATTTCAGTTGGGAAAAAACCGCTCGCGAAACCCTGAAAATTTATAAAAAATTAATCGCATAACAATTAATTATTAAATATTTAAATTAAAAATTTTTTAATCAAAAAAATATGTCAAATAAAATATTGGTTTTGGGAGTGTTGGTTGTCGGTCTGCTGGTAGGCTCGTTTTTTTATCTAAGTCAAAAGTCAGAGGCCCCTTCGGAAAATTCCGTTTCGAATTCCGGAAAGATTGAAGAAGTCAAAAAAGAGAGTGGACAGAAAGAGATTGAGGACGCTGACTCGGTCTCGGAAAAAGAATTAACAGAAGAAAGTGTTGAAACAAGAGAAGCTTTTGCCGATCTGCAAGGAGATAAACCCATTTATTATTACGGCTCAACTTGTTCTCATTGCAAGTCGGTAATGGATTATTTGGATAAGAATGACATTTATTCCAAGATGGATTTTATCAAAAAAGAAGTTTGGGCAAGCAAAGAAAATAGTAAGGAGCTGACCGAAGCCGCTTTGAAATGCGGTTTAAATCCGGCCGAAATCGGGGTGCCTTTTGTCTTTGATAGCGGAAAGTGTTATATGGGCGGACCGGATGTGCAAGATTTTTTTGCCCAAAAATCCGGTTTGAAAAAATAATTTTCTTTAATTTTTTTTAAATTTATGTCAAATTCAATGGAAGGAACAAACGGCATGGAGCGAGAAGAAGGAATTGAAGATGGGGAGAACGTTGTTGTATTGGAAAGAGAGAGGATAAACGTCGAATTGGAAAAGATAAACGAAGTTAAGCGGATTTTGGAAAAAAGATATCCCTCCTACGGGGTTTTGAAATCTTTTATCGAGCATTTAGCCAGTACGGAAAAAGTTTTTGTTATGGCCGGGATAAAAAAATTTGGCGGAGACGAGATTATGGATATGTTTATCGATTCCGAGATTGAAGTGATGGTTGATGAGTCCGGAATAGAAAAAGATGTGTTTATTAAGATAAAAGAAGAGTTTATAAAAACCGATAGAGATGTGAGCGAAATAAAAGATGTCGCCGAAAAACTAAAAGCCGAGCACATCAAAGATGCTCCTCGATTGGTAGAATTTATCGATAGATTGGAAGAGTGTATGATTAATCTTTTGGAAATTTCCGATAAGCGAGAAAAGTTGGGCTTTGATTTTGAAGAAGAGAGGGCAAGGGCTATCGATGCGATTATAAAAAAATTCGGCGAGGGGGATGCCTTAGAGGAGGATTTTCTAAAAAAGATTTCCGAAGAATTCAAGAGGGAGTTGAAAGTTGGAAATTAAATTTATGAGTAGGGTTATCGTCGATATTGAAACAATCGGAATAGAATTTGACAGCCTGGATCATAAATCCAGAGATTATTTGTTGAAATATGCCGAGGATGAAAAGGAAAGACAAAAAATAAAGGATAATCTGGGCCTTAATCCTTTGACCGGCGAGATTGTGACAATCGGAATGTATAATCCCGATACGCAGAGAGGATTATTGTATTATCGAGGAGGCGAGGGCGATATTGATTTTACCGAAGAAAATATGACTTTTAAAGTCAGAGATGAAAGAGGAATGTTGGAATGTTTTTGGCGGGATATTAAAAAATACAAACAAGTGGTGACATTTAACGGGCGCACCTTCGATGCACCTTTTTTGCACTTGAGGAGCGCGATTTTGAAAATCAAGCCCAGTCGCAATCTTGTGCCGTATCGTTATGATTACAAAATTCATTGTGACCTTTTGGAGCAATTGAGCTATTATGGCGCCAGTCGAAGATTTAATTTGGATTTCTATACTAAGCAATTCGGTATCCGCAGTCCCAAAGAGGAAGGAGTGGATGGCAGTATGGTTTCGGAAATGTTTAAAGAGGGAAAGTGTCGAGAGATTGCCCGATATTGCGCCAGGGATATCAAAGCCACGGCAGAGTTGTTTCATTATTGGGATGAATATTTGAGATTTTAATTTTTTATATAAAAAATAATTAAATCCGGTTTGTTATTTTTTTAAATAATTTTGCCGGAGCAAAAGAATGGAAGAACAAAATTTAAACAATGCCGGAGGTATGAATCAGTCTCCACCAAGCGACAATACAGTTCAGACGATCTCTCAGACGATTGAAAATCCGTCCAATTCCGCCTCCGCTCAAGTAAAATATGCCGGTTTTTGGATTAGATTTGCGGCTTCTTTTGTCGATGGGGTTATTGTTTTTTTAATGTCGATTCCTCTTATTATTTTAGCCTTTTTTTCAATGGGAGGCGAGGTAGAAAACTCCTTTTCTGTCAATATCCTGAGCCTTATGATTAGTTGGGGATACCATATTCTTATGACTGACAAATATCAAGCTACCCTGGGTAAAAGATTTGTCGGCATCAAAGTTGTCAAAGAGGATTTAGGTAGGGCAAGTCTCGGAAATTTGATCCTCAGAGAAACAGCCGGGAAGTTGCTTTCTCAGTTGATTTTTTTTATCGGTTATATTGTGGTCGCTTTTACTTCGAGAAAAAGAGCCTTGCATGATATCATCGGTGGAACAGTGGTTGTTTTTGATGATAATAATATCAAAAGCAGAAATTTATTAATTGGAATTATTGCTTCAATTATTGGGTTTTTTGTCATTTTGTTTTTTATTTTTATTTCAATAACTCTAGTCAGCTTACAAAGTGCCAGAGATAAATCGGAGATTGATGTTTTTAAATCATCTGCAAATAGTTTAGTTGCCGAATCTATTCTTATTTGCGATGAAGAAGTTTTATCTGATGATAAACCTGCTATTAGCGGTAAATATTTAGGTAAAAGGAATTTTATAAAAGGCACAAATTCTTCCGATTGTGGACCAATGGGGAGTGGAGAGTTTGAATTCACTATAGATTCAATAGGCTTGCCTGAAAAATGTACTGCCAGAATTACTGAAAAGGGAGCAACATTTGAGGGTTGTTAATTTAAGATTTTAGGAATAATGAAAAAGGGCAAGGGTGTTAAAAACAAACTTTACTTAATCTTGCATCGTTTGCGGAGCGCCTATAATGTCGGTTCGATTTTTCGGAGCGCCGACGGAATCGGGGTGGACAAAATTTTTATCACCGGTTTTACCCAAGTACCCTCAGAGAAAGAATATCTCTTGCAAACCAAGGCGGAAAAAATGCTTTCCAAGACCGCTTTGGGGGCGGATAAATATGTGATTTGGGAAAAGACTTCCAATATCGTTCGGCTTTTGGATAAGCTGAAAGGGGAAGGCTTTGAAATTGTCGCTCTGGAACAAAACGAAAACAGTATTGATTATAGAGATTATAAGCCGGGAAAAAAGACAGCTTTGATTTTGGGTAACGAACCGCGTGGAATTGACGGGAGAATTTTGAAAAAGTGTGATAAGATAATAGAGATTCCTATGCGAGGGAAAAAGCAGTCGCTCAATGTGGCAGTGGCTTTGGGGGTGGCGGGTTATAAATTAACGGAGTAGGATTATTAAAAATTTGAGATTTCAGAAGTCCGAGAATCTTGATGCTTACTAATTTTTAGAGAAAAAATAAATATGAGAAAAGATAAATTGGCGGTTTTTGACATAGACGGAACAATTTTTAGAAAAAATCTGCACTTTGAATTAATTGATGAATTGGTTTGGTTGAAGGTTTTTCCTCAAAGTGTGCGGCGAGAATTAAATAAAGCTTACACCGATTGGTTGGAGCATGTTGGAACATATGAAGATTATAGAAATACGCTTGTAACCCTTTATGCTAAATACATAAAAAATTGCAAGGTGGAGGATATTATTAAAGCCAGCAAGATTGTAGTGCCTTTTCAAAAAGATAGAACTTATGTCTTTGCTGAAAATTTAATAAGAACACTAAAGGATGAAAATTACCACATCATTGCCGTTAGCGGTTCTCCGATAGAGATTGTGGAGGAGTTTAATCGTCTGCATCTTCATTTTGACGAAGTTTTTGGGAGCGTTTATGAAAGAAGCGATGAAGGAATTTATACCGGTCAAGAAGCTTTTGTACCGGTCAAAAATAAGGGCCAGTTTATTAAGCAATATGTTTTTGAAAATAGGTTAACGCTCAAAGGTTCCTATGGAATCGGGGACACCGAGTCGGACGCCAGCTTTTTGGAGTTGGTTCAAAACCCCATCGCCTTTAATCCCAATTATAATCTGAAGCAATTGGCGCAAAAAAATAAGTGGAAGATAATAGTGGAGAAAAAAGATGTGATTTATGAAATAGATTAATTTTTTATTGCAAAAATATTAATTTTGTTTTAAGATATAAATATCAAAATTCTTAAGTAGGATGGCTATCACCGTCTGAATTTGTCCGATGTGGACAAGAGAATATGGGAAGAAAATCTTTTTTAAAGATGATTAGATCTCATCGGGTAAGCCCGTAATAGCAGTAATTAAGTCATAAAGCATAAAGCGTAGAACATGGAGCATGATTTTGCTATATGTTATAGGGTTTGTGCTATGTGAAAACTAAGGTGGTACCACGATTTATTCGTCCTTATGCATTTTTTTGCGTAGGGATTTTTTTGTAGATAATTTTTTTATGAGCTTAAAAATATATAACATCACAAAACTTCAATCAAAATCCAAGAATCATTTTTCTTCCACGCACTAGTGCGCGGAAGAAAAATTTAAATTTATTTTTATGTCCAAGTCAAATAAAAAATTAAAAAAGGACGAGGTGGGAAAATTATTTTATAAGTTGTGTTTGGCTATTTCTAAAATCAAAAAACCCGAAGAAACAGCTAATTTTTTGAGCGATTTGTTGTCCGCCAAAGAGGTTGAGATGATTTCCAAAAGATTAAAAATCGCGGAGATGTTATTGGAAGGCTTTTCTTATGAAGAGATTAAAGAAGAATTGGGAGCGGGAAGCGGGACAATTGCTCGAGTGCAAGAATGGTTGAATATTTCAGGTGAAGGATATCGTCGGGCAGTGGAAATCACCAAGGGCAAGGATTCGTCCAAAGACGATGTTTATCTTGAAAATAATTTTAGCGTCATGAAGAAAAAATATCCCATGTATCATTGGCCGGAGATAGTTTTGGAAAATATTATCAAAAATTCCAACAAAAAACAGAAGGATGAGATTAAGCGAGTTATTGCTCAAATGGATAAATTAGAGGAAAAAACTGATTTATATAAAAAATTGAAAAGAATGACCAAATATTTTTAAATATTTTAAAAAAGGTAAAATACTTCCACGCTCTAGTGCGTGGAAGAAAAATGATATTTTATTGTAAAATTGGATAGGAAGAATGAGGAGGGGTGATTTGGGTGAAAAAAGGGCGAGTCGAAGAGAGGGATTAAATTGGATAGTGTCCCGGTTAATTTAATCAGGAGTAACGGGAGAATAAAAAAAGTAATTAAAAATTTATTAAATATAATTTGATTTTATGCAAAAATAAAAAGATTAAATTTTTTTGTATGATTTCATAATTTTTTGAGCTATGAAAAAGGTAGAATCCAATAAAAAATTTCCCGAAATGGAAAAAGAAGTCTTGAAATTTTGGGGAGATAATAAGATTTTTAAAAAATCTTTGGAAAACAGAAAAAATGACAAAGAATATACTTTTTATGACGGACCGCCTTTTGCCACCGGAACCCCGCACTACGGTCATATCGTGGCCAGTATTTTAAAGGATGTGGTGCCGAGGTATTGGACGATGCGCGGATATTACGTGGAGCGTAAATGGGGTTGGGATTGTCACGGTCTTCCGATTGAAAATATTGTCGAAAAAGAAATGGGCTCAAAAAAGAAAAAAGATATTGAGGAGATGGGAGTGGAGAAATTCAATAATCTTTGTCGGAGCAAGGTTTTGACTTATGTGGACGAATGGGAGCGGGTAATCGGTCGATTGGGGCGTTGGGCGGATATGAAAAACGCTTATCGAACGATGGATAAGGATTATATGGAAAGTGTTTGGTGGGTTTTTAGGGAATTGTGGGACAGAGGTCTTATTTACGAAGACTATCGCAGTATGCACATTTGTCCGAGGTGCGAGACAACCCTTTCTCAATCGGAAGTAACCGAAGGGTATAAAGATATCAAAGATTTAAGTGTGATTGCCAAGTTTGAACTAGATCCTACGAATTACAAACAATACGAAAATACTAAAGAGGAGGGTAAAACCTATATTTTAGCATGGACAACTACCCCTTGGACTCTTCCGGGCAATGTGGCTTTGGCGGTGGGGGAAAATATAGAATATGTTAAATTAAAAATTAAACCTTGCTTGCCGGCAAATAGGAATGAAGAATTAAAAATTGAAGAATTTTTTGTTTTGGCCAAGGAGAGAGTGGGAGAAATTTTCAAGAGTGATGAATATGAAATTATTGAAGAATTTGAGGGTAAAAAATTAATCGGTAAAAGATATAAACCGCTTTTTGATAATTATTTTAAAGATGAAAAATTAGAAAACAGAGATAATGGCTGGCAGATTTATGCCGGGGATTTTGTGACAACCGATGAGGGAACCGGAGTGGTACATATCGCGCCCGCTTTCGGTGAGGACGATATGCGGTTGGGCAAAGAAAAAAGCCTGCCTTTTATTCAACATGTGGCGATGGATGGAAATTTTAAAGAAGAAATGAGCGATTTGGCCGGACTCAATGTCAAACCGATTGAAAATCATCAAGCGACGGATATCGAAATTATCAAATATCTGGCCAAAAAAGGAACTTTATTTAGCAAAGAAAAATATGAGCATAGTTATCCGCACTGTTGGCGTTGTGACACGCCTTTGATAAATTATGCTACCAGCTCTTGGTTTGTAGCGGTAACTAAGATAAAAGACACGGCTTTAAAGTCAGCCAAAAATATCAATTGGTCACCGGCCAATATGAAAGAGGGGCGATTCGGGAATTGGTTGGATGGCGCGCGAGATTGGTCCATTTCCCGGCAAAGGTTTTGGGCGAGCGTGATGCCGATTTGGGTGTGCGAGAAATGTGGAGAAAAAAAGGTAATCGGGTCAGTGGCGGAATTGGAAAAATTGAGCGGAGAAAAAATCGATGATTTGCATAAACACACGGTGGATAAAATTACATTTGTTTGCGAGAAATGTCAGAAAAAAATGAAGAGAGTGCCGGATGTTTTGGACACCTGGTTCGATAGCGGTTCGATGCCTTATGCTCAGAAGCATTATCCCTTTGAAAATCAAGAAAGATTTGAGAAAAATTTCCCGGCCGATTTTATCGCCGAGGGAATCGACCAAACTCGTGCCTGGTTTTATTATCTGCATATAATCGGTAACGGCATTAAGGATAAAGAAGCTTTTAGAAATGTGATAGTAAACGGAATCGTTTTGGCGGAGGATGGCAAAAAAATGGCAAAAAAACTGAAAAATTATCCCGACCCGATGGAAATGCTCGAAAAATACGGAGCCGACAGCATGCGCTATTATCTGATGAGTTCTCCGGTGGTGGCGGCGCAAAACTTGAGTTTTAAAGAGGGGGATTTGAGCGAAGTCACTCGAGGAATGATGCGGATGCTTTGGAATAGTTATTCTTTTTTTGTCCTTTATGCCGAGATTGACAAGTTTGAGGCGGATAAAAATTTCAATCCGAAAAATTTAAGCGGATTATTGGATAAATGGATTATTTCCGAATTGCAGATGCTTATCCGGGATTTCAATTCGCATATGGAAAATTACGAACTCCATAAAGCTTCTCGATTATTGCCGAAATTTGTCGATAATCTCTCCAATTGGTATATCCGCCGAAGTCGCAAGCGGTTTTGGAAAAGTGAAAACGATGGAGACAAAAACGAGGCTTATCAAACTCTGTATTATGTTTTAACGGAATTATCAAAAGTTATGGCGCCGTTTACTCCTTTTATTGCCGAGGAAATTTATAAAAATCTAACCGAAGAGGAATCGGTTCATTTGGCGGATTTCCCGATGGCGGATGAAAATTTGATAGATGAAAATTTTACAGGTATTCAAATGGAGAGGGTTCGTGCAATAGTTAATTTGGGTTTACAATTTCGCTCTCAGGCGGGAATAAAAGTCCGTCAACCTTTAAGTAGTCTATATGTGGAAAATCATAAGATTCAAGAAGAATTCATTGAAATCATTAAAGAAGAAATAAATGTCAAGGATGTAACTAATAGTAAAAAGGATGGGGATTGGATTGAAGGTAAAATTGGAGAGATTAAGATTGGATTAAATAAAAAAATCACTCCTGAATTAAAACTCGAGGGTCAGGCCCGGGAACTGATCCGGCATATTCAAGAGATGCGCAAAGAAGCTGGTTACGAAGTTGATAATCGAATAAAAATTTGGTATGCTGAAAAAAATCCCGTTTTTCTAAAATTCGGGGATTTGATTGCCAGAGAAACTTTGGCCGATCAAGTTCTTTTAAAATCTTCCGCGGAAGATACAGATTTGGAAAAGGAAATAAAAATAGGAGAGGATGTTTTTGCAGTTTCGATAAAAAGATAAAAAGGGAGGATCGATTATGTTACATCAAGACGGAATTTATGCTGAGCCGGTAAAAATTTTCCCCCTGGCAATCCACTTAGCAGTTCTGACAATTTTTATCTTCGGATTGTCCCTTTTGGGAGGATTTAATTTCTGGGAGACGATGATTTTTTCCATAATGGGTTACATTTTTCTCAATCTGGGCTATTTTATTTTCAAAAGAACGGGAATTGAAATTATGGATAAATTTCCCTTTCGTCAAATCCGGATAATTTCTTTGATTATTTTTTGGATCTGGATTTTTTTCAAATACGGACCGAAATACTTTCCTTCTTTTCCGGATTTAAAAATAAATCTCGATTGGTTATGGTACGGAATCTCTCTTTTCCTAGCCCTTTTTCTAGTCATTATAACCGATTTGCCTCATTTTTATTTCAACGGATGGAAAAACAAGCTTGTGAGGTTGGGTAGTGCTTTAAAAGAGGAGGAAATTTATTGCCCCTTCTGCGGAGCGACCTCTTTTGAACCCTTTCGGGAGTGTCATCCTTTGGGTGTGTGCGACAATCCTTTTCCCGGTCATGTATCATTGCAATCGATGCAGCGGAAGTGTAAAGGTTGCGGGGAGATTTTTTGATTCTTTTCGCTTATGCCGACAAACTATGGTTTGTCGGCATGTTTTTTTGCTATTTTTATAGTATAATTATAGTTATGGAATACAAATACACCGGCATAATTTTAAATAAAAAAGATATCGGCGAAACCGATCGGATTTATAATATTTATACTTTGGAAGAGGGAAAAATATCCGCTATCGCCAGAGGGGTGCGCAAACCCCGAGCCAAGCTGGCCGGACATCTGGAAAATTTTTATTTAGTCGATCTAACCATAATGAAAAACAGGGGGATGGGAAATATTGCGAGCTCAATTGTCGAAAAAAATTTCAAAGAATTAAAAAACGATTTCGAATCTTTGGAAAAAGTTTTTCAAGCAGTAAGAATAATGGGACGCCTTATCAAGGATCAGGAGAGGGATTTCAAAGTATTTTTTCTTTTTTTGGAATATCTGGAAACATTAAATAAAATCAGTGAAAACTCCTCAATAAATAATGAACAAAGAAGCCTTATTAATCAAGGTTTCTTGTTTAAGCTTTTGGATCTTTTGGGCTACAAATTGGAGATAGGTCGATGCGTCGATTGCCAAGGACAGTTGACGTCGGAAAATAATTTTTTCGATTGCAATCGGGGCGGAGTGGTTTGCGGAAAATGCGCTTTTAAAGGCGGGAATCTTTTATCGATTGGCAATAATAGCATAAAAGTGATCCGGATATTTTTTAAAAATGAAATAAAAAACTTATTAAAATTAAAAATAAGTAAAAGAGAATCTCGGGAATTGGTGAGAGTTTCGGATAGTTTTATAAAGTGGATTTGTTAAGTCGGATTTTTTTTGTTAAAATTAAGATGATTTTAAGCCAGTGACGAGCAGAGTAGCTATTTCCCGAAAAAAGTTTATTTTTCTCCGGCCTTTTACTCCATACGGTAGCTGCAAGAAATAATCCTTTCTCGGTAAATAAATTTAATGTTACAGTATCAAATGAATTTTACTCAATACCCCTTGTTTGTGAAATTTGATTTGAATAAAAATAAAAATTAAAGCATTTTTGCAATTAGTATGTCACTAAAAGATGTTGAAGATAAATTGTATGATCCGAATTCCGATTTGGAAAGCCGAGAGCACTCCAAAAGCATTTTTGATGCCGATGGTGA